>CAMMRL010000001.1 GCA_946499275.1 uncultured Clostridia bacterium
GCCTACTGCAACCTGCACGGCTTGTGGAAAACCGAACTGTAAGAAAATTGCTGATGTAAAAAAAACGGCGGCCGGGGACGGCTGCCGTTTTTATCACCCTATTCGGTATCCGTCGCAAAACGGATGCCGGCTTTCCGGCGGATGTCTTCCATGGTTTCGCTGACCGCGAGGGCGAGGGCGTTCGCCTGCGCGTAATCCTCCAAAACCGGCTGATCATTCCCGGGAAGGGCTTCGATATACCGCCGGAAGGCGTCGGCCTCGCCGCTCATCAATTCTGCCTTGGTGCGGCTGCCGACCAATAGTTCTTCACCGCCACCCGCCCCGTACCGGCGGATCCCGGTGAGCTGGGATATCGAATCGATCACAAGGGTGCCCCGGTCCCCGAGAATCTCCGACCCCGCGCGGCCTTGGGCGGTTTTGGAGTAGGTGAGGGAAACGGCTTTATCCGGATAGCTCAGTTGGCAGCAGCCTGCGCCGTCCGCCCCGCTCTCCAGGAATACGGCGGCGGCTTCCACCCGCTCCGGCTTACCAAAGAGGTCGAGCGCCGGGTACACGCAGTAGACACCCAGGTCCATTAGGCCGCCGGTCGCCATCGCCGGGTTGAAGATATTGGGGAGCTGCCCGGCCTGGTAGGCCGCGTATTTCGAGGACAGCTGCGAAAAATCGAAGCGGGCGCTCCGGATCGTCCCCAAGCTGGCGACCGCCGTCCGGAGCGTGTCGCGGGCGGGAAGATGCCGCATCATGATCGCTTCCATATAAATTAACCGTCGTTCACGGGCCAGCGCGAGCAGTTCCCGCAGCTGCCAGGAGGTTACGGTAATCGGCTTCTCGCACAGTACATGCTTGCCGCCCAGAAGAAACCGGCGGCTTTGTTCATAATGCAGCGCATTGGGGCTGGCGATATACACCGCGTCGATCCCGCCAGATTCCGCCAGCCTGTGCAGGTCGGTGAAGACCGGCACGCCGCCAAACTTCGCGGCAAACGCCCGTCCGGTTTCCTCCCGCCGGGAATATACAGCGGACAGCGCAAGCCCTCCGGCAAGCATCGCCCCCTCGATAAACGCATCCGCAATCCAGCCAGTGCCGACCACCGCATAACGAATCATCGGTTTCATCCTTTCCGTTTGTTTCCGTATCCTATAGCATTATAGCAGTGCCGGGCTTCTCCGGCAACCCGGAAGAGACTGCATATTACGGCTGTATCGGCAAAAAAAGACTCCACCATATTTGGCGGAGTCTTTTTTGCCCTTCTGGCCGATCCGGCGATATTGTCGCACGGTTTCCGAGGGCAGGCCGCTTTATTTTTTAGCCGTGGTTGTTGTTGCGGCCGCTTTTGTAGTGGTGGTTTTCGCGGAAGCCGTGGTGGTAGCGACCACTTTTACATCTTTGCCGAGCGCTTCAACCGGGTTGACGTATTCATCGTTCACCAGGATTTCCAAATGCAGGTGAGCGCCTTCCGTCAGTTCGCAGGGAATGTCGGCCAGGGTGCCGATTGCTTGGCCAACCTTGACCGTCTGCCCCTTTTTCAGGGAACCAACATTCACGCCGCAGTACCGGGAATGGATGCCGAAGCCATGGTCAATCGTTACAGTTTTTCCCCAGAGGGCGTCCTCCTCCACCGACAGGACGGTGCCGTCCGCCAGCGCTTTCACGGTTTGCCCGGCGGTTCCTTTAAAGTCTACGCCGTTATGCACCCGCCAGTCGTTCATAGTCTGGGAAAAGACCGGTTTGCCGTCGCTGTAGCTTTGGATAACCTCATTGCTTAAGGGGAGAATAAAGAGGTCTGCCGGTTCGACGGTCGTGCGGGCTGTGGTGGGAGCGGATGTCGTCGTCGCCGTCGTGGTGGAATGCGTCCTGGTCGTCCGGTTGTCCGGCACGTCGGTGACAATCTGTTCCACTGCTTTGGTGGGGGCTGTGGTCGTCGGCGTCTGGGATTCGCCGCCTTTGGTAAGGCCGGGGGTGTTCATAAAGGTGACGGTCGCCACGCCGCCCACGGCGACGAGACAGACGGCCAGTGCAAGGTAAAAGCCTTTCCAGCCTCGCTTCCGGCTGCTTTGTTTATCGAAATTAATATGTCCCATTGGTGCTCCTCCATTTCCTGAGACGGCTGCGGGCGCAGCCGTGGTTTCCGATCGATGATGGTAGTATTTTTGACCGATTTGGCGCGGTTATGCCAGACGGTGAAATTTTTTCTGCGCCATTGTGTTCCAGGCGGATTTTTTCCAGGTTTTCCTGAAATGTTCACAGCAAATTCACGGCGCGCCGGCAGGGGATATGCTATACTAGACGCAACCCAGCTTTTGAGGTATCCCATCCTTCGTGGTTGTGCTTTGCACAAACTCCGATATCTTATGGTCTACGAGAACAAACGGCAAAGGAGCGAGAAATATGCAGTTCGAGGAAGATTGGCTGATGCGCCAAATCAACAGCATGGCCCAGGCGATTGCCAAGGCAATTTTCGGACGGGATGAACCAGAATATATTCCGGATGGCGAGTTCCCGGAAGCGGACCCCTTACACGAACGCCTGCTTGATCTGTTGGACGAGCGGCGGATTAACGAGGCGGAAAACCTGCTGTTTGAAGAGTCGTCGGGGGACGACCTTGCCTACCTGCTGGTCGCCGCCGACTTTTATAACCGTTTGGGAAACATGGACGCTCAGACATTGGAAGAAAGCGGTTTTTCCCATAAGGAAGCCGCTGAGGGGCTGCAAGATTTTGCCGAACAATATGGAATTAATTTTTTACAGACGGAGTGATCCACAGATAGAACACGCCGCCGGAATTTTCCGGCGGCGTGTTTCATGATGTAAAAAGCAAAAAGCCCGCTTATTCGGCGGGCTTTTTGCTTTAAGTTAGAGGGGTGTTTTGAGGAGGGTAGAACGTACTCGTTTTACTGAAAGTTCCCGGTGCGGCTCCGGTTCCTTTCTGAGTACGGCTTTATTATACCGACAGCTCTCATACAGTGTGTGAACCCACTATGAATAAAGTGTAAGTATTTTTTATCCACTTTTTTAAGGATTTCATAAACTCAAACATTTGTTTGACTTTTACGGGGAGTATATGTTATAATACAGAAAATAAAATGTAACGGTAGGTTCGCTGGCAATAATTCAAGCGAAAGGGGCTTATTTATGAAACCGTTAAACGAAAAACAGCAGAAGGTGCTGACTTTTTTGAAGGAGCGTGCACAGGACGGCGTTCCTCCGACGGTGCGTGAAATCTGCGCCGCGGCGGGAATCAAGTCCACCTCCACGGTACATGCCTATCTCAAAGTGCTGGAAGACGAGGGGTATATCTCTCGGCAAAGCGGACTGAACCGCGCGATCCGGATGCCGGGCGAAAGTGTGGCTCGGGTACCGCTGCTCGGCAAGGTAACCGCTGGTAAACCCATCCTCGCCATCGAGGAAGTGGAGGAATACGTTCCGTATTCCGGCGGGGGCTATCATCCCGGCGACCTTTTCGCTCTGCGGGTGGTGGGCGACAGCATGATCAACGCCGGCATTCTCAACGGGGATGTGGTGATTGTGCGCAAAACGCCGACAGCGGAAAACGGGGAGATCGTCGTCGCCTTGATTGGCGACGAGGCGACCGTTAAGCGGATTTACCGGGAAAAAGGACACATCCGCTTGCAGCCGGAAAACGATGCGTACGAACCGATCATCGTAAACGAAGTGGTTGTCTTGGGTAAGGTTATTTCGCTACTCCGGTATTTTTAAAACATGGGGGTATATACACATCCGCCTTGCCTGCTTGTAAGTGCCTGCCTTTGTGGGCAAACCGTGCGGTACGACGGTCGGGGCTGCCTGGTCCCGGCAATCCGCCTTTTGGTGGAGGAGGGGAAAGCGCTCCCCTTCTGCCCGGAATGTGCCGGCGGGCTGCCGGTTCCTCGGCTTCCGGCGGAGTGCCGGAGCGGCCGTGTGGTGCGCTCGGATGGGGAAGACTGCACCGCCGCATTTGAAGAAGGGGCTCGCCGCGCCCTGGCCTTCTGCAGGGAATGGGGCCTGACTGCTGCTATACTCAAGGAAGATAGCCCATCCTGCGGCACCCATCGGGTTTACGACGGTTCTTTTTCCGGCCGTAAAACCGAGGGAATGGGTCTTACAGCCCACCTACTTATGCAAGCGGGGATCCCGGTTTTCAGCGAACAGGAATGGGAAGCCGCTTTGCGTATAGGGGAAGGAACATAGCCAATCGCCGCGGGAAGGGTTCATGCGCCAAAAAACGCCGATAGAATTCATCGTTTTGCCGTCCTTTTGTGAAATCCGTTCACTTGCGCTTTCCCTGCCTTCTTCCGTACAATGGAGGTACGGGGGAGAGGTTATGAATCCGTTGTTAAAGGAAAGGGTATTGCTGGTTTTGGCGCTGCTGCTTTGTGCAGTGGTCGTATTCCTCGCGGTATGGGAAACGCCGGATCTGATACCAATGGGCATCGTATATTCCGATATCCCATCAACGGGAGACAATACGGTTGCTGGGACTTTGGCGGCGGAGGATGACCGGACAGCCGGTTCGGTTAGTGCGCCGTCACGGCCGTCGGGCCGGACGGAGGAGCCCCTGGATCAGCCGATGGGGAGTACTGCACTGGATGGGCCGGTGAACATCAACACAGCGTCGCTGGAGGATCTAATGCAGCTACCGGGTATCGGGGAGGTTCTGGCCCAACGGATTTTGGATTATCGGGATACGCACGGCGGCTTTTCCTCGATAGAAGAATTGATGAATGTCAGCGGGATTGGGGAAAAGCGGTTCAATGCCGTCCGGGATTCTATCACCGTGAATTGACGCGGCTGCTTTTGTCCACCGGGCGTTTGCAGTATATTTCATTGATCGGAAATATCGCCGAGGGGGTACGCTGCACGGGATTGTTAGGGTCCTGTTTCAGTGCCGGTCAAAGGCTCGCATAACAGTGGCATAATGCGGAAAAGCAACGCTTATTCTATTGCTGTAAATGACTTGTCCGATTCAAATCGCTGCACGCCCGGTAAGCTGGCAGGGCGTACCGGCTTTTATGGTGCTTATCGACACATCCTGCGTGATAGGCGCCCCGTCTACCACAGACCGAGGAGCCGTTTTTGGAGATGTCCGGTGTAGGCTAGGCCAAACAAAGACAATATGGCAGTGAATTCCTGATCCCGGCCTAAGACCTTGCCGACTCGAATATGGTAAATTGGACAAAGGATGTTCTGAGGTTCCGGCACGAACCAGAAGATCCTGGCTCCGGTTGGTACGTATGCTGTGGATGATAGCGGCCCTAGCTGTATAGAGAAAATAAAAAAGACGGAAGCAGTTCGCTGCTTTCGTCTTTTTTATGGTTGTACCCGAGGGAGAAACGGATATTTTTCGTATTGTTTATAGAGCGCCTGATTCTTAGGGGCACTGAAAAAGGACGTGTCAGGAAAAAATTTTCAGAGACGATGCGCGTTTTACCGCCTTTATTTCCGGTCGAAACTGGGGTTGAAGGCATAAAAGTTTTTGCTGTTCAGTTTTTCCGCGGCAAGGCCCATGGCTTCGCCGAAACGCTGATAGTGGACAATCTCCCGCTGGCGGAGGAATTTCAGCGGATCCCGGATATCGGGATCGTCGATAAGGCGGAGCAGGTTGTCGTAGGTTACCCGCGCTTTCTGTTCGGCACCCATATCTTCGTGCAGGTCGGCAAGTAGGTCGCCTTTGACGCCGATGTAATTGGAGGTCCAGGCTTGGCCGGAGGCCGCCATCGGCCACACACCGGCAGTATGATCAACAAAGTAGGTATCAAAGCCGGATTTCACAATTTCGTCGTAGCTCATCTCCCGGGTCAACTGATGAACCATAGCGGCTATCATTTCAAAGTGTGCAAGTTCTTCTGTACCGATATCGGTCAGGATACCTTTTAGTTCCGGATAAGGCATGGAGTACCGCTGGCTGAGATAACGCATGGAAGCGCCCAATTCGCCGTCGGGGCCGCCGTATTGGCTGATAATGATTTTGGCGAGTTTGGGGTTGGGATTTTTAATTTTAATTGGATATTGCAGCTTTTTTTCGTATTGCCACATGGACAGAACCTTCCTTTCGGGTTATAATTGAAAGACTGTTTGCCTTAACGATCTCATAGACATCAGTCTGCTTGATAGTCCCACGGCCACGGATTATCCACCCATGTCCAGCGGTTGCCGGTAACGTCGTTGCTGGTTACAACATAAGGGCCGAAACGCATTTCGTATTCGCCGATGAGCTCGGAGCGGCGGGTTCGGTACTGTTCCAGCGTTTTGAGCGCACGGGTGTCGCCGGGATGTGTATCCAGATACAGGGTCATTTCACAAATAGCGAAATCGACGGCGTCGATGCGGCGGAGCATGCGGCTCTTATCGTTCGGCCGGTTATTCATAGCATTCACCGTACAGCCCCTCCTAACCACGGTTTGTCAAGCTCGGGAAACAGGGTGCCCCGTTCCAACGCTTTGTCGGTGTCGTACACCGCGTTGAGCTGCTGAGGCACAAGGGTCGCCAAAACAGGCAGCGTTTTCTGCGCGTTATCCTGTGCGGAGCGGGTTTGGGCGGCGGGCCGGTACCCGCGTTGCATATTTTCCAAAGTGATGACTCCTTTCCAAATAAATCGGCATGGGACGTCCCATCCTCACTACAGAGTATGAGAGACATCTTGGCCTGGTTCCGTATTTTTCCTCGCGGCACGATGGTACGAGTAACGAAAAATGCAAATGAATCGGCGGAAAGTATATGGGTTTTTTATTGGCAAAGCAGGATAATAATAAAGAATACATAACGGTTGATAGGAAAGGATATGAGGGTATGAATGTCCGCGTTT
Organism: uncultured Clostridia bacterium; assembly: GCA_946499275.1. Lineage (GTDB taxonomy): Bacteria > Bacillota > Clostridia > Oscillospirales > Acutalibacteraceae > Avimonas. Next base: position 6,803 of record CAMMRL010000001.1, read on the forward strand.
ATAAGGATGACAAAGCGATTGGTTCAGCAGCAGCGGCGCTTTTCGCCGCTTGTGTGACGGAAAAGCCCAATTGCGTGTTCGGGTTGGCGACCGGCTCTTCGCCCATCCCCACATACAGGAAGATGGCGGAACTGTACCGCGACGGCGCCGTGGATTACGCGGGGGTGACCACATACAATCTGGACGAATATGTGGGACTTGACCACGATCACGACCAGAGTTATTATTACTTTATGCAGGAAAACCTCTTCCGGCACATCAACGTAAAGGAAGAGAACATCCATGTCCTTTCCGGAATCGCCCCCGACCCGGAAAAGGAGTGCCGCGACTATGAAAAGGCGATCGAGACGGCGGGCGGCATCGACCTGCAAATTTTAGGTATCGGCCGCAACGGGCATATCGCGTTTAACGAACCGGCGGACGCTTTCGCCCCCGCGACCCATGTGGTAGAACTGACGGAGAGCACGATTGACGCGAACAAGCGCTTTTTCACCAGCGTGGACGACGTGCCTCGCCGGGCGCTGACTACCGGGATCGGCACGATTATGAAGGCGCGGGCCATTGTCCTGATCGCCACCGGTGCGGACAAGGCCGAAGCGGTGCGCGCAATGGTGAAGGGGCCGGTGACGCCGCGCTGCCCGGCTTCGATCCTGCAGTTCCATCCGAATACAACCATCATGGTGGATGAAGCCGCCGCGTCGCTGCTGTAACAGAAAGGAAAACGGGGGAACGGGAAACCGTTCCCTTTTTTATCACCAATGGAGGAATTCTATGGAAGACAAAAGCGGCTCTCCCAATTCGTTTGAACGGATTTACGCCGTCGTCTCCCGCATCCCCCGCGGAAAGGTATGTACCTACGGACATATCGCCTGCCTGGCGGGGAATCCCCGCTGGTCCCGCGTAGTGGGCTATGCCCTGCATGTCAATCCGGATTCCGAAAGGATTCCCTGTTACCGGGTGGTTAACCGGCTGGGGGAGGTTTCCCAGGCGTTCGCGTTCGGCGGCGGCAACCGGCAACGGGAACTGCTGATGGAGGACGGAATCCCCTTTCTGCCCGACGGGCGGGTGGATCTTTCCCGCTGCATGTGGTGGGGAGACGAAACGGACGGTCCGGGTTAAAAGACACGGCTTGCATCAGGTATAAATCCCCTTTTCCCGGCATAAAAGAAGAATAGGGCCGCACGGCGATGCCGATGTTCGGCGGTTGCGAACCGGTGGATCGCGGCGTGCGGATCAGCGCTGGAGAATGGGGGAGTGCGGCATGACCTGCCGGGTTACCGACATGCACAATAAAGAAGTGATCAACGTCTGCGACGGCAGCCGGCTCGGCTGTGTGGACGATGTGGAAATCGACACCTGTACGGCGCAGCTGCTGGCGATCGTGATCTTCGGGCGGCCCAAATGCCTGGGGCTGATGGGGCGGGAAGAGGATATCGTGATCGGTTGGCGGAACATCGACGTGATCGGGGAAGACACCATCCTGGTGAATTTCGAGTGCCCTTGCAAACCGCCCCATCCTCACCGTGGGAGAAGTATCCTGGGCGGCATTTTCGGCAATGGTTAACCGATAAAAAGCGATGCGGCATGGAAAAACGCCGCCCTCCTGTTCCTAGTCACAGGAGGGCGGCGTTCCGCTTTGTTTACGGCGTTTTTCCGGCAAGCCGGGGAAGCGTCCCGAATTGCCGGCAGCATCGGAAAAGGCAGAGCCATTGCACATACTGCATTGTGCCGGACGGCTTAAGCGGCGGCAGGTTCGCCAGGCGGAGGGCGGTGGTAATCTGCTTTTTGCTCAGCAGCTTCCGGGAACCGGCCAGGCCGTATTGCTGGACATGCTCGATAAACGCTGCGAAGGCCCGGCGTTCGCTGGTGGGAAGATCCGGCTCCGCCCGGCGGGAGAGATGGAGCATCACCGTGTCCACGGCAGGGGCGGGATGGAAATCTTCCCGCCGGAAATGATAGACGATTTCCCCATGGTAATAGGGCTTGAGAAGCAGGGAAGACCGGTTTTCCACGGGCTTTCCGCAAAAACGCATTGCCGCTCCTTTTTCCATCACCAGCCAGGCGTCTTTCGGCGCGGACACGCTTTCGGTCAACTTCCGGACGATGGCGGTGGTATGGCAGAAAGGCAGGTTGGCAAACACACGGTATTCCTCCGCCGGCAGGGGCATCCGCAAAAAGTCGCCCCGCTGGAGCCGGACATGCGGATATCCCCGCAGGGTTTCCTGTAGATACATACAAAGCCGCGAATCAATTTCGGATGCGAGAACGCGGCAGCCCGCTTCAGCCAGAGCCCGCGTGAGATGGCCTTTGCCGGCACCGATGTCCAGCACCAATTCCCCAGGGTTGAGCCGTGCAAGACGGATCAGCCTGTCAATCAGGCGGCGGGAGGTTAAGAAGTTTTGGGATACGGTATAATCGGGGATGCGGGTGTGCCGTTTTTCGGCTCCACGCCTTGCATTTTTTGACATAAAAAGACACCTCGCCCTTGTGAAGTTCAGAAAATCCAAACGGGCGCAACGAAAACAGCCGGCGGCCGGCTGTATACGTCGCACCGGTATCAGCGGATCCGAACTACACAAATAATCAAAGCGAGATGCTCCTTTTTCATATTCTGTTGCCATTCTATCATACCTTGAAAAGAAAAGCAAGCGCGGGGAATTCTTGCTGTATCGTCGGGTGTATTTGAAGAAACGCGTCCGACCGAAAGTTTTCACCGTATTCCGTAATGTTAAAAATCGTTGCTTGCAAAATCCGCTGTTCCCCGCGTATACTTTACATGGATCCGTGACGAGATTCTGCTTTGGGAGGACGGAGCGAGCATGATACACGATAACCTGCGAAAATACCGAAAAGCGAAAGGGCTCAGTCAGGAAGAGATGGCCGTAAAACTCCATGTTGTCCGCCAAACGGTGTCGAAGTGGGAAAAAGGACTGTCCGTCCCGGATGCGGAAGTGCTGATGAATATAGCGGCCATATTGGATGTGCCGGTAAGCAGGCTCCTGGGAATAGAAGCGGAAAAAAGCAACGGCAGCGATTTGAGCAGGGAACTTGCCCGGGTCAATAAGCAGCTTGCCGAGAAAAGCCGGAAGGAAGTTCTGGTAAAAAGAGCGAATGAAAAACGGGGGCTCATCCTACTACTGTCCTTTATTTCGCTGTTTGTGTCCCTGCATGTAAAGAATCCGGTTGTCTCTGCGGTGCTGTCCGGCGGCTGTATACTGTGGGCTGTTTTCGTTTTGTATCGTAATTTGGCATTGATGACCAGTGCGACAACGGATGATCTGCGGCTGAAAGTGCTTCGGATGACCACGGCTGTCAATATAGGGATACTGGGTTTCGGGATTGTCTTGTCGGGGCTTACGGCAGCGGGTGTCCTGACTTTTTCAAAGCATAACGAAAAAATGTTTGCCATGTTCCTGATCGCGTGCATTATGGTTTTTGCAGGTGTGGTCTCGCCAAGGCTCCCGTTTACAAAACATACCGGCCTGCGGCTGCCGTGGACGGTGCAGGATCGGGATACCTGGGATCTGGCGCATAGGATTGTAGGGTATATTTCCCTGCCGCTCGCGCTGTTGTATGTGGCCTGCGCCCTGACGATTGAACCGTTTGAAATGGTAACCCTAATCGCCATGCTGCTCTGGATCGGCATACCGGGAGGGATTTCGTATGTCTTCTTCTGGAAAAAGGGCCATGGCAGATTGTAACAGGTGAAAGGGAAAGCGACGTGAACAACACGGAACGGCCATGGGTGGTTCCGCAGGATAGGCGGCCGCCTGCCCGCTCATTTTGAACGATTTCCGAAATCCGATGCCGGCGACACAAAAGAAAATGGCAATCGTTGAGGATAGCCTTGCATTTTTCTGCGGAATGTGTTATAGTAAACGAAACGCAGCGATGGAGAGAGTACGCTGTGCAGAGTACCGCCAAAGAGAGGGCCGCCGCCGGCTGAAAGCGGCCCGCGGGAAAAGGCAGGGGAAGTTCACTCCGGAGCGGCGGGGCTGAAGCGCGCGGCAAGCGGTCGGCGGTAGGCCCCGACGGCGGACACCGTTACCGGTCGATGGAGTGTTTGCTTCAGGCAAAAAGTAGGGTGGTACCGCGGAGATTCGCGTCTTCGTCCCTTTTCGGAGGGACGGAGACGTTTTTGTTTTGCCTGCCGCCGGCTGGATTGGCCGGTACCGGCAGATTTTGCGGAAAACGGCGCCCGGCCCGCCGCTGAACAGCAACGATCAAAACGCAGGATGAAAGGAAGGATTCCATGAAGGAGAAACTGGAAGCGCTGCGCCGGCAGGCGCTGGAGGCACTGGAAACGCTGACGGACAAAAAGTCGCTGGAAGAGCTGCGCGTGAAGATGCTGGGCAAGAAAGGCTCCCTGACCGAGCTGCTGCGCGGCATGGGTTCCCTGCCGGCGGAGGAGCGCCCGAAGGTGGGCCAGATGGTTAACCAGCTTAGGCAGGAGCTGGAGGAAAAGTTCGCCGCCCGGGAAGAAGCGCTGGAAGCCGCTCTCAAGGAAAAGCGGCTCGCCGCGGAGCGGCTGGACGTAACCATGCCCGGCAAGCGGCGGGAAGCCGGCGGGCTTCACCCGCTCAACAGCGTGCTGGAGGAGCTGATCGATATCTTCCAGTCCATGGGTTTCGACGTGGTGGACGGCCCAGAGGTGGAAACCGAGCATTATTGCTTTGAAGCACTGAATGTCCCCAAGGATCACCCGGCCCGCGACATGCAGGATACCTTCTACCTGGGCGACAACCTGCTGCTGCGCACCCAGACCTCGGCCGCCCAGATCCGGGTTATGGAAGGGCGCACCCCGCCCATCCGGATCATCTGTCCCGGACGGGTGTACCGGGCGGACGAGGTGGACGCCACCCATTCGCCGGTTTTCCACCAGGTGGAGGGGCTTGTGGTGGACAAAGGGGTTACGATGTGCGACCTCAAGGGCGTGCTGGAACAGTTCGCCCGCGAAATCTACGGCCCCGATACCAAAGTGCGGTTCCGCCCCTCCTTCTTCCCGTTCACCGAACCGAGCGTCGAGGTGGACGTGAGCTGCTCCGAGTGCGGCGGCGTGGGCTGCCGTGTCTGCAAGGGCACCGGTTGGATCGAAATCCTCGGCGCAGGAATGGTGCATCCTAACGTGCTCTCCGGCTGCGGCATCGACCCGGAGGTGTATTCCGGCTTTGCGTTCGGCATCGGGCTGGACCGCCTGACCACTACCCGGCACCGGATCAGCGACATCCGGCTCCTATTTGAAAACGACCGCCGCTTCCTGGAGCAGTTTGCGAAGTAAACGGCGCAAATGGGGACAACGCGGTTTTCCGATTAGGAGTTAAAAGCGGAAGAAAGGAATGGTCATAACGATGAAAGTGTCTTTGAACTGGCTCAAGCGGTATGTGGACATCCAGGTCCCCCTGCAGGAGCTTTGTGATAAAATGGTGATGAGCGGCTTTGAGGTGGACGGCGTCGAAGATTTGTCCAAAACCATGGACAATGTGGTGGCCGGCCGGATCGTCAAGCTGGAAAAGCATCCCGACGCGGACCGGCTGCAGATCTGCCAGCTCGATGTGGGCGGGGAGGAGCCGGTGCAGATCGTCACCGGCGCGGACAATGTGTTTGAGGGGGCGCTGGTCCCCGTCGCCCTGCACGATTCCCACCTGCCCAACGGCGTGCATATCAAAAAGGGTAAGCTGCGGGGCATACCCTCCAACGGCATGCTCTGTTCCGGCGAGGAGCTTTGCTTAAAAGAAGCGGACTATCCCGGCGCGGAAGTCCACGGTATCCTGATCCTTCAGGAAGAAGTTCCCGCAGGGACGGATATGCGCGAGGTGCTCGGCCTGAACGACGTGATTATCGACTTTTCGGTCACGGCCAACCGTCCCGACTGCCAGAGCGTGCTCGGCATCGCGCGGGAAGTGGCAGTCGCACTGAAGGCCCGCATCCATCTGCCGGAACCGGCGTATACCGCGAAAGGCGGGGACATCCGCGAGCATATCGATGTGCGGGTGGAGGATTTTGACCTCTGCCCCCGGTATTACGGCCGGGTGGTGACCAACGTGCGGATGGGGCCCTCTCCCGAATGGATGCAGCAGTGCCTGAAATCCGCCGGAATGCGCCCGATTAGCAACATCGTGGACATCACCAACTTTGTGATGCTTGAGACCGGACAGCCCATGCATGCGTTCGACCTGCGGGATGTGCGGGGCGCGCAGATCATCGTCCGCCGGGCGAAGGAGGGGGAGAAGATGACCACCCTCGACGGCAAGCCCCATACTCTGACCGGGGAAATGCTGGTGATCGCGGACGCGCAGGAACCCTCCTGTATCGCCGGCGTGATGGGCGGCCTGGACAGCGAGATCAAGGACGACACCACCGCCATCTTCTTCGAAGCGGCCAAATTCCGTCGGGACAGCGTGCGCAAAACCGCCCGCGCTTTGGGGATGCGCACCGAATCCAGCGCCCGCTTTGAAAAAGGCGTGGACATCATGAACGTGGAATACGCGATGAATCGCGCCCTCCAACTGATTGAGGAGCTGGACGCGGGGGACATCGTGAACGGCGTGATCGACGTGAACAACGGCCTGCCGGAGGAGCGGGTGCTGACTGTGACCGCCGAGGGCATCAACGCCCTGCTCGGGCTGCGGATTCCCGCCGAGACGATGGCGGAAATCCTGAACCGCCTGCAGATCCGCACGACCCTGAACGGCGGCACGCTGACCTGCACGATCCCCTCCTTCCGGGATGACATTGAAGGCCGCGCCGATTTGGCCGAGGAGGTCATGCGGGTATATGGCTACGGCCATATCGTGGGCACCCCGATGCGGGGCGAGATTGTCCGGGGCAGGAAGCTGCCCGACCGCCTGGCGGCCGACCGGCTCAAGCGGCGGCTGACCGCGCAGGGGCTGTATGAAATCACCACCTATTCCTTCATCAGCCCCAAAGCGGTGGATCAGCTCGGGCTGGCGGCCGACGACGAACGCCGCCTCCAGATTGCCCTGCTCAACCCGCTGGGCGAGGAATATTCGGTGATGCGCACCCAGCTTACCAGCAGTATGCTGACCGTTCTCGCCACCAATTCCGCCCGGAAAATCCCGGCTGTCCGTTTGTTTGAAGTGAGCAAACGATTTGTCGCTCAATCCCTGCCCCTTAGCGGGCAGCCGGCGGAATTGCCCGTTCTGTCCATCGGCCTATACGGGGAAGGGGAAGACTTTTTCACCCTCAAAGGCCTGGTGGAGGAAGCGTTCGCCGCGTTCGGCGTCGCGCCGGAATACGGACGATCGGCGGAGCCGTATCTGCATCCCGGCCGGCAGGCTGCCGCTGTGGTGGACGGCGAGACCCTCGCCGTATTCGGCGAGCTGCATCCCGATACGGCGGAGCGGTACGGGATTGGTACGCGGGCGTATGTGGCGGAGATCCGGCTGGAAAAGCTGTATGCGGTGAAGCAGCCGGTTACGTACTATCAGCCGCTTCCCCGTTTCCCGGCGGTGGAGCGGGACCTCGCGCTCCTGTGTGATGAGGAGATGCCGGTGGCGGAGATCGAGAAGACCATCCGCGCTTCGGCCGGCCGCCATCTGGAGAGTGTAAAGCTTTTCGATGTGTACCAGGGTGCGCAGATCGAGAATGGGAAGAAGAGCGTAGCCTACGCGCTGTCCTTCCGTTCGGCGCAGGGGACGTTGACCGACCAGGAGATCGACGGCGCTCTTCAAAAAATATTCAAAAATTTGCGTGAAAAAGGGTGCATTCTGCGCGCATAAGCCCCTTGAAAATCAAAGCGTTTTGCGCTATAATGGTGGTCAATAAAGATGCCCTGGAAAGGGCGGTTAAAGGGTCGACAGAGGATAACTACGCGGAATGGAGGCGGCTCTATGCTGGACAGGACGATGACCTTTTCTATCGGCGACGATAAGGAACAGGAAATGAAGCAGGTGCTTACCACGGTGTACGACGCCCTGCGGGAGAAAGGGTACAACCCGATCAACCAGATTGTCGGCTACCTGCTTTCCGAGGACCCCACGTATATCACCACCCACAACAACGCCCGCAGCCTGATCCGCAAGCTCGACCGGGATGAACTGCTGCGTGCGCTGGTGCAGTCGTATCTTAACAGTTGACAGGGCGTTTTTGCGCAAATAAGAGGCCCCCGCGGGAGAGAAAAAATCCGCGGGGGCTTTTTGACGGAAGAAGGGGATGTATATGGAACGCATGACCAGGCAAACGCCGGCGGGGGCGTATCTAGTGAATCCCGACGATATTAAGACGCGGGAAGATGGCGTATCCGGCCGGGCGGTGGAGCGGTTAGCGGCGTTTGAACGGATGCAGGAGACTGTCCGCGCCGAACAGGCGGACGTTTCCCGCCGCCTGGAGGAAATGAAGACGGCAGGAAAAACCAAAACCGTCCAGTTCCGCGAGCTGATGGTGAAAAAGCTGAACAACGCCTTTGTACTCGACCTGTTTGACTGGTATGGGCTGTGATGGATTCTGCCGCGATTATGCGGGCAGAAATTCCTCTAGGCGGGACCAGTGTTGCGTCAGCCACAGGATTTCCTGTCGAAACCGGTTGGTTTTGGGTGCGCTGTTGGAAAAACACGCTGGCTGAATCCACCAGGGCGTTTCAATGCACCAGGTAATCCGCAGCGCATCGGCGGCGTCCGGCGGTGCGAACTTGCGGTATTTGGCATAGCCGCTCAGAAAAGCCGTCGCCTTTTCTTTGTCCAGCCGGTTGTCCCGGAACGTGAAGGAGAGGAGCGCCCTTCCTACATCGTGCCATACGTAGCTGTATTGGTTGCGGTCAAAATCCAGAATAGCGGCAACACCGGCCGGTTCAAACAGCATATTGTCCGGCGTAAAATCCTCATGGGCGATCCCACGGGGAAGGCTGTCGAAAAAACCGGGAGTCAGGGTTTGTAGAATTGTTTCCTGCGCCAAAACAGCGGCTTTATAGTCCGGGGAAGAGGAGGCGGTCAATCCGCCGGAACAGGCGTGGAAATTCTCCCACAGGCCGTCGAGCAGCTGGCTGCCGTGCAGAGGAAAGCCTTTTACGCCTTGAACCGGCAGCCTGGCAAACGCGTTGTGGAGGATTCCGCAGCATTCCCCCAAACTGTGCATTTGTTCAACGGTGACCGATTTCCCGTCCCGGTGTTCCCCAGAACAGAATGTCATCACCACGTAGGCCGTGCCGTCGTTCAGGAACCGGATGGGGTGGCCCTTATACGGCAGGATGTACGGACAGGGGATTCCCTTCCGTTCCAGAAGGATCTGCCGCTGTAGTGCGGCGTCGATCTGCTCAATTTGGCGGGGGCTGAAGCGTTCCCGGCTGAACTGCTTGACAAGGAAGGTGCCTTTGCTGCCGGCAACCCTCCACTTTTTGTTCAGCCACCCTCCGGAAACCGGCGTGACGCGGCGGCAGTCCAGGCCATAGCTGTCCGCCAAGTCCGCTAGGATGTTCGGATCCATAGTTCCACCCTCCCTTGTTTGAAAAACTGCGGTTGCTTTATGGTAACATGCGCTTGGATTTTTCGCAATGCTGCGGCGGATAGCGGGTGTTCGTCAGGACAAGCGCTTTACAGCGCGGAGGTTTTATGGTAAACTATAAAATATATGACTATTTAGCATCTTCGCCCGGCAATGGGATAGGTTCGGCCGGTATGGGCGGAGACGGAAGACGCGGCCGACCGGCTGCGGGACTGCTGAGAAGGAGGAACGGGAATGGCTGAAAAGGCGGATAAAAAGGACGATAAGAAAAAAGATAAGACGAACGGCGGTTTTTTAATGTATAAAGGCCGTCCGCTGGTGCGGTCGGGCAATGTGCTGTATTATGGGAACATGGCCGACAAGTGCGTGGTGATGCTGCAAATCCTTTCCACAAAAGCGGTGAAGGATATGACGGTGGCGGATAAAGTGCAGGTGCAGCTTATGTCCACTGATCCGGAATTGCGCATGAAAGAACGTATCCTGAAAAAGAGCGAGAAGACCGGTTTGTACAACGCCATGGATATCGGCGCGGTGTGGCTGGAGCGGGCGCTCGAAGAAAAATAAGCCGTATGCTGCAAGGGAAACGTGCGCTCCGCAGAAGACGGGGCGGGTATCTTGGTATATGGCGGCGAGTCTTGCGGGCCATGGAAATGGCCCGCGTTTTCATGTTATTAAGGAAAGCCCGGATTGGGCGGGAGGGCGCTGGAACGATGAAAGAAACCGAGATAGTGTTTACCTGTCAGGCGGATTTTGCGGATCTTTGCCTTAACGAGCTGCGCACCGTCGCTCCTGATGTGGGACTGCTGCGCTGGCTTGCTCCCGGTGTGGGGATACTTCACGCGCCGGAGAGCTTTGCCGCGCTGTCCCGCCGGCTTCGCCGGGCCAGGGAGCTGGGAGGGAAAAGTCTCCTTTTCCTGCGCCATATTTTCCCGCTCGATCTTTCGTTTGAATTGGCGGAAAACGGTATAGGCAGCAATGAGGAGGCGTACGCTTATCTCCTGGAATGTACGCGGGAAATGGAGCGGGAACGGCCTTTTTCGGTACAGGCGCGTTGTCTCGACCCAAAGGAGACAGGAGTGGATCTCCACGCGGTGCAGTATTTTTTCGTAGACGGGCTGACAGAACGGGGCTTCCGCTGCGACGGAAGTCGGCCGGAGACCATCCTGTCCCTGGTCATCCGGAACCGGACGGTTTATCTTGGACGGTCCTCCGCAGAGGAAAATCTGAGCGACTGGCCGGGTGGCATGCGCCGCTATGCCCGGAAGGACGGTCAGATCAGCCGGGCGGAGTTCAAGCTGCTGGAGACGATCGAGGTATTTTCGCTGACACTGCCTCCGGAAGGCGAGGCGATCGACCTCGGCGCCGCGCCGGGAGGATGGACCAAGGTGCTGCTGGAAAAAGGGCTGCGGGTGACGGCGGTGGATCCGGCGGCGCTTTCCCCGCAGCTGGCGGCGGATCCCCGGGTGGTGCATTACCGGGGGCTGGCGCAGGAATTCGCGCGGGAAAACCGCCGGCCTTTTGCGCTGCTGGTCAACGATATGCGGATGGATCCCGCCGAATCGGCGGCAATCGTCTGCGATATGGCGGACTGCCTGGCGGCAGATGGACTGGTGATTATGACCTTCAAGCTGCCGGCAAACAAGCGGACCGAAGCGATCCGCAAAGGGTTTGCCGCGCTGGAAAAGCGGTTCCGTGTGCTCAATGCCCGTCAGCTTTTTCACAACCGCTCGGAAATCACCGTGGTTTGCACAAAACAAAATTAAAATTTTTGGGAATACTATAAAAAGAAGAATTTTTCATTGGCTTCATATCCTTTCCCCCCTGTACATATAGTGAAGTAATAACAGAAGTGCGGGGGAGTGAGCGCGTGTTTGTCTTTTCTTTTAAGACGTCCAAAAAGCAGATCCTGTCCATGCTGGTCTGCGTCCTCGTCCTAATCGCCGTCCTAATCATCGCCATCGTCTGGCCCTCGGGCGGCGCGGCGGAAACACTGTCGCCGATGGTGGGAAAGGACGACCAGCAGCGGATCGCGTTTTTGACCGATTTGGGGTATACAGTGGATTCGGAATCGCCTACCGTCCGGGAGGTCCTGATTCCCGATGAGTTCGACGAGGTGTTCCAGCAGTACAACGAGTTGCAAAAGGACGCAGGAATGGATCTGGAACCCTATCACGGCAAACGGGTGAAGTGCTGGACGTATAAAATTCTCAATATCCCTGGCGGGGAGGAAGTCCATGCAAACATATATGTATATAAAGATAAAATTATCGGCGGGGATATTTCTTCCACGGCGCTCGACGGCTTTATGCACGGGCTGACGAAGTATTCGCCGGCGACAGATGCCGGTTGACCCGAAGGACGTTTTATGCTATCGTAAAGCAAAGGGATACCGGCGGAAGGGAAGGTCGCGCATAATGGCGGAACGTCTGGATAAAATTCTGTCGTCTCAAGGGATAGCGACCCGCCGGGAAGCGCAGCGGCTCATCCGGTCGGGGAAAGTGACGGTGGACGGCAGAATACAGAAAGACCCGGCGTCCAAGGCGGACCCAGAACAGTGCGAAATCGCTTTGTCCGGCCGGTCCCTGCGCTATCGCCGTCATATTTATATCATGCTTAACAAGCCGGCGGGGCTGCTCTGCGTGTCCCGCGACCCGAAAGCGAAAACGGTGATCGACCTACTGCCGCCGGATTTCTGGCGGCAGGGGCTTTTCCCCGCTGGGCGGCTGGATAAAGACACCGTAGGCCTGGTGTTGATCACCGACGACGGGGATTTCGCTCACCGGATGCTTTCGCCGAAAAAGGAGATTGTCAAACGTTATCGCGCAGTAATCAACGGCCCGGTTGGGGAAGAAGAGATCCGTCTCTTTGCCGCCGGGACAAGCTTGGAGGACGGCACGCGCTGCCGCCCGGCGGTCCTGAGGGTGCTGGAGCCGTCGGAGCGCCCGTTGGTGGAAGTGGAGATCACTGAAGGGCGGTATCACCAGATAAAGCGTATGTTCGGCTCAGTTGACCGCAAGGTGTTGTGGCTCAAACGGATGTCCATCGGGAAACTCGTTTTGGATCCCCGTTTGGAGGAGGGAGCTTGCCGGGAACTGGGGCCCGGGGAATGTTCGGCGGTGTTTGAATAGAGCAAGGCTTTTTGTGAATTTTGACATTGGATAACATTGATAAAACGAGTTTTAAATCTTTGTTGATTAAAAGGATGGTTATACCGGTGGGAATCTGTTATATTATTAGATAAGCAAACGTCTTGGATAATACCGTATAGAATTCGTGTGCAAATTTTTGGGAGGTTTCTTTATGGCAAGTTTATCACTCAAAGGCATTTACAAAAAATATCCTGGTGGCGTGACGGCGGTTTCCGATTTCAATCTGGAAATCAAGGACAAGGAATTCATTATTCTTGTCGGCCCTTCCGGTTGCGGTAAGTCCACCACCCTGCGTATGATCGCCGGTCTGGAAGAGATCTCCGAAGGCGAACTGTACATTGGCGACAAGCTGGTTAACGATGTCGCGCCGAAAGACCGCGATATCGCGATGGTGTTCCAGAACTACGCGCTGTATCCGCACATGACTGTGTTTGAGAATATGGCCTTCGGCCTGAAGCTCCGCAAGACCCCGAAGGACCAGATCAAACGCCGCGTGGAAGAAGCGGCCCGCATCCTGGACATCGCCCACCTGCTCGACCGTAAGCCGAAGGCGTTGTCCGGCGGTCAGCGCCAGCGTGTTGCGCTGGGCCGTGCCATCGTGCGTGAGCCGAAGGTCTTCCTGCTGGACGAACCGCTGTCCAACTTGGACGCCAAGCTCCGTGCGCAGATGAGAACCGAGCTGTCCAAGCTGCATAAGAAACTGGGTACCACCTTCATTTACGTTACCCACGACCAGACCGAAGCTATGACCATGGGCGACCGCATCGTGGTTATGAAGGACGGCCTGATCCAGCAGGTGGAGTCCCCGCAGCATCTGTACGATTTCCCGTGCAACATGTTTGTCGCCGGCTTTATCGGCAGCCCGCAGATGAACTTCATCGAGTCTAAGCTGCTTAAGAAGGGCGACGAGTTCTTCGTAGAGTTTGGTTCTGAAGACACCAAAACTTCCCGCGGGGTAAAATATCAGATCCCGCTTCCGGCTTCCAAGAATGCCAAAGGTGCGCTCGACGAGTATGTCGACAAGGAAGTTATCATGGGTATCCGCCCGGAAGATGTGCATGACGAACCGCGTTATCTCGAAAGCTATCAGCACTGCTTGATTAAGGCGGATATCGAAGTGACGGAAATGATGGGCGCAGAAACCTATCTGTACTTCAATACCGAAGGCTTTGCCTTCACCGCCCGTGTGGAGCCTACTTCCACCGCGCATCCGGGCGACAAGATCGACGTTGTACTCGACAATACGAAGATCCATCTCTTCGACAAAGATACTGAGCGCGCGATCTGCAACTGATTTTGTAGGAAGAAGCCGTGCCGGGCTTGTGCCCGGCACGGTTTTTGCCATTGCGGTGCACTGTTACACGGTAATAAGCGGTGTGACGGAAAAGGCTGGGATGGAGGAAACAAACGGCTTGATACTGCCGGTTATCTGCTCATAGAGTGCCTATATTGTGTCTAATTTGTAAAATGATCGAAAAACATACTTCTTTTTGTACTTTTTCCTGAGTTTCTTCTTGCAAAAAACTCCGCAATTGTGTACAATAAGAGTGTTAGCATAATGCGGTAACGTGTATCGGGTTTAAATCTTGAACCGTACCGCTTGTATACGTATCCGTTTTTTGAACTATATATAGCCCCCCTTTGCAAACACAAAGGGACAAGCTTTCTGGTTCCGGTACGAAAGAATACAGAGAAGAGGGGATATTCCATGTCCAACAGACTTTTCCAGGGCGTTGTCCACCAGATGAAGGACGCGATTGACCGCACGATCGGCGTGGTGGATGAAACTTCCGCCATCATTGCATGCAGCGACCTCGGCCGGATCGGGGAGCCCTGCGAAGCGGTTACCGCCGATTCCTTTTTGGCGACGGAATCTTTTGTACGGGACGGCTATACGTATAAGCCGTTTGGTTCCCGTCCGCGCAGCGAGTATATTCTGTTTGTGGAGGGGACGGACGACCAGGCAACAAAATTCGCTGCTCTGCTGGCTGTTTCCCTCGCCAGCATCAAACAATATTATGACGAAAAATACGACCGCGGAAATTTTGTCAAGAACGTGATTCTGGACAATATTCTGCCAGGCGATATTTATCTGAAGGCCCGCGAACTCCGCTTTAACAACGACGTTAACCGCGTCGTTTTGTTGATCCGCATCGCGGCGCGCACCGATATTTCGGCGTATGATATTGTGCAGAACCTATTCCCTGATAAGAATAAGGATTTTGTTATCAATATCAACGAAACCGATATCGCGCTGGTAAAGGAAATCCGCGCGGGTATTGATTCACAGGATCTGGAGAAGCTGGCCCGTTCCATTGTGGATACGCTCAGTGGCGAGTTCTACACCCAGGCAACGGTCGGCATCGGTACCGTAGTGGAAGGGATCAAGGATCTGGCCCGCTCCTTTAAAGAAGCGCAGGTGGCGCTGGAAGTCGGCAAGGTATTCGATACCGAGAAGACCATCGTCAGCTATGATAACCTCGGTATCGCCCGCTTGATTTATCAGTTGCCGACCACGTTGTGCGAGATGTTCCTGCGTGAAGTATTTAAGAAAGGCTCAATCGATTCGCTCGATCAGGAGACCCTGTTCACCATTCAGCGTTTCTTTGAGAACAATCTGAACGTATCGGAAACTTCCCGTAAGCTGTTTGTCCACCGGAACACGCTGGTTTACCGCTTGGAGAAAATCAAACGCCTGACCGGACTGGACCTGCGAGAGTTTGATGATGCGATCGTGTTCAAAGTGGCTTTGATGGTGAAAAAATATCTGATGGCGAATCCAGTAAAATATTAATGTGCGGCGGCTGATTCACGGGGAAGGTTGGCTGCGCTTGTTTCTGCGTATTCTTGATACAAACAGTCTGCGCCAGCCGGGAGTATCCTGGCTGGCGCAGATTTTCTGTTGGTAAAATTTGGAGACATCCGGCTGGCTTGCATGACTGGAAATGTAGGGGAACCAGGCCGGACGTGGCATCGCGTGGGTTTCGAGCTTTTGGGGCAATCGTTACGCTGTTTCGCTGATTTCTTAATTTTTCCCTATGGAAAGGGTTGGCTCTTGCTTTTTGTTGTTGTCGAATGGTAGGATAAAAAGGTATAATAGCACCTAGTCTTTATGTGTATAATTGGCGGGATATTTCCTGGAAAATGCCGGTTCAAAGAGGACATATTCACTCCGTTTGGGATTTGTAAGCAGCTTTATGAGGAAATCGCCTTTGAACCGGGTTTGGGTGGGATTGCTGGTGCGTCTGGTCAGGACGTTGTAGAATAAAAGACGCTGGTATTTTGGCGGCGGGACTCAGATAAAGAGGAAGCACAGGGGGTGGTCCTTTGATCGAATTCAAAGGTGTACACAAAACGTATGACAGTGGGATTAAAGCCCTGAAGGATGTGAATATCCACATCGACAAAGGGGAATTTGTATTTATCGTCGGGGCGTCCGGCGCCGGGAAAAGCACATTTCTCAAGCTGATGATGCGGGAGGAAGTGCCCAGCGCGGGCGAAGTGATTATCAACGATTTTAAGCTTTCCAAACTTAAGCGCCGGCAGATACCGTATCTCCGCCGGACTATGGGGATTGTTTTCCAGGATTTCCGTTTGATTAATCATATGACGGTCTATGACAACGTCGCCTTCGCCATGCGGGTGACCGGTGCGTCCAACCGGGATGTGCGGAAAAGGGTGCCGTATATTTTGGGCTTGGTGGGGCTGCAAAATAAAGCGCGGAGCTATCCGAAGGAACTGTCGGGTGGTGAACAGCAGCGGGTCGGCCTGGCCCGCGCGTTGGTGAACAACCCGTCCATGATCATAGCGGATGAGCCGACAGGCAACATCGACCCGGAACTCTCCTATGAAATTGTGGAGTTGCTGACCGAGATCAACCGCCGTGGGACCACCATCGTAATGGTAACCCACGAGCACGACCTGGTCCGGATGTTCCATCGCCGGGTGATTGAGATTTCCGACGGCTGTGTGGTTTCGGACACGGGGGTGATCCCCACGCAAGGCGATGGGGACGGCAACGGGGAAAACGGGACGAAAACAAGCAATATGACGGTGGATGATGTGCTGAGCGACGTAGGACTGTCGCATAGCAGCCGGAAAGGAGGCCGCTATGAGATTCAGTAGCCTGCGGTATTTAATCAAGGAAGGGTTCCGTAATATATGGCAGAACCGGTTTATGGCGGTCGCTTCCATCGGCGTGCTGGTATCCTGCCTTCTGTTGACCGGCGGCGCTTACCTGGTTTTTGTCAACATTGATCATGCCTTCGATTGGGTGTACGGCCAGAACGTGGTGGTCGCTTTCGCCAAGGATACCCTGGACGGCGACCAGTCGGCGGCGCTGCAGGCCAAACTCCAGGGATTGCCGAATGTGGCGGAAGTGGAGTTTGTTTCCAAAGAGGAGACGCTGGAAAAATATAAGGATTCCATCCCGGAGGCGACGTACGAGGATATGCAGGGAGAAAACAACCCTATGCCTGATTCCTTTGTAGTTACCTTTGACGATCTGGCCCAGTTTAACGACACCCTGGCGCAGATTCAGCAGATTCCCGAAATTGAGGATGTGTCCTATAACGCAGATATTGCTTCGATGCTGACGAATGTGCGGCATATTATCCTGGTGGTCGGCGGCTGGATTATTGTGATGCTGCTTTTGGTATCCCTGTTTATTATCGCCAACACCATCAAACTGACGGTGTACAACCGCCGGCTGGAGATATCGATTATGAAATCGGTGGGCGCCACCAACGCTTTTGTCCGTATTCCCTTTGTGATCGAAGGGATGGTGCTGGGCCTAGTTGCCGGCGGCATGGCATACGGTATTCTTTACTTCATTTATACCAAGCTGTCCGGGCTGTTCCACTTCGGCACGATGATGCAGGGGCTGGTGAATTTTTCGGAGGTTTGGTGGATCGTTCTGGTCGGTTTCCTGGCGATCGGCACCCTCACCGGCGTAACCGGCAGTGCGATTTCGATGCGAAAGTACTTGAAGGAAGAAGGGGGAACCGCAGGTGTGCTTTAAAATGTCACGGGGGATTTGTTTAGCGGCCGTACTCAGCGCGGTATTGCTGTTGTTCATGGCGCCTTCCGGTTTTTCCGTTATCCCGGTACGGGCGGCGGATTCTCTGGACAGCCTGGAAGACCAGAGGGACGAACTGAATGAAAAAATACAGCAATTAGAAAAAGATATTGCCAGCCAGAAAGCCGATCTCCAAGAACAGAAGCAATATGTGGACGACCTGAAGGCGCAGATACGCAATACGGTAAAGATTATCGACCTATATGATAGCCAGGTCCGGGAGCTGAGCGCAAATGTCGAACAGCTCAACCAGTCGATCGAGGAGAAAGAAGCGCAGATTGCGGAGAAGGAGGAAGACATTTCCGTTCGGTATGAAGAACTTCGGCAGCGGCTACGCGCTATTTCCAAGACCGGGAACCTCTCTATGCTGCAGATGTTGATGGACACGGACAGCTATGCCGATTATCTGATTAAATCCAAAATGATGGAAACGGTTGCGGAAAATGACCAGCAGCTCATGGATGAGATGGAAGCCGCCATCCAGGAAATCGACGCAGAAAAGGCGGAGCTGGATAAAGAGAAAGCGTCGGCATCCCAACAGCTGAAAGAAGCGGAAGAGCTCAAAAAACAGGCGGACAGCAAGAAATTGGAGCTGGACGTTCTTTATGGTAAGGCGAATAAGATATCGTCGGATATCCAGGGCAAAATTGCGGATAGCGAAGACGATTTGAAAAAGGCGGAACAGGACGAGGAAGCTCTCGAGCGACAGATTCAGGAGATTATTAACTCCAGTAGCCACTCCGACGAGAAATACGAAGGCGGTACGATGGCTTGGCCCGTCCCGGCCGTGAGGAATATTTCTTCCGGTTACGGAATCCGGTGGGAAAAACTGCATAAGGGGATCGATATTTCCAACGGTTCGGTTCCGGTTTACGGCCAGAATATCGTTGCGGCGGACGACGGCGTGGTGATATACGCCAACGCGACCAACTGGTGGGGGGGCGGTTACGGCTATCACGTGATTGTGGACCATGGCGCGGATGCCAACGGCAACCGGATTTCGACCCTGTATGCGCATTGTTCCTATGTCGGCGTGTCGGTCGGGCAGCAGGTAAAACGCGGCGAGACGGTGATCGGCCGGGCCGGCGAATCCGGCAATGTGACGGGGCCGCATCTTCACTTCGAAGTGCGTGTGAACGGCATCGCAGTGGATCCGGTGAAAAACGGGTATATCGCGCCTTGAGTAGAACCAGCTTGGAAGAAGGCGCTTTTGGGAGGATGCGACGATGGAAAATCTTGCCGCATCCTCTGCGCTTTGGTATAATAGATCCGTCTTGCACAGCGAGGGTACAGAATCATGGGGCTGGCGGCATACAGCCCGGGAATGAGGTTTGCTCGTGAATAAAAAGATTTCGCTCGGCGCGGCCATCGCGCTGATTATCGTTTTTATGGCGCTGACCGTTTCGGTTACCATGGTGGTGGCGATGCGGCAGTTCAATACCAAGTTGGGTAGCGTAAACCAGAGACAAGCGATGTTTGACTATATAACGGAGGTGGACAAGGTTATCCGCCAGCATTACGTGGGCGATATCAGCGAGGAAGAACTGCGCACGGCGCTGGCTAAGGGGTATCTCAACGGCATCGGCGATCCGTATGCCGAATACCTGACCGCATCGGAATATAAAAAGGAAAGTGCGCGACTTGCCGGCAGCTTGACCGGCCTGGGGCTGGAGATCGCCGAACAGGAGAGTGGCGTGGTTATTACGGCGGTGCATAAAAACTCCGCCGCCGACAAGGCCGGCGTGCAGAAAGGGGACGTAATCACCGCCCTGGACAGCGCGGCGACCAATTATGCGGCGGTCAGCCAGCGGCTGGAATCCGGTGGGAAAGCGGTCATTACGGTTACACGCGGCGAAGAATCCACCGCGTTTGAGCTTTCTCCCAGTACCTATACCGCCACGACGGTGGAGAGCTGGATGATCGGGACGACCGGTTACGTGCGTATCAACGCCTTTTACAGCAATACGCCCAAGCAGTTCAGCGACGCCATGAAGGCGTTGGCGGATGAGGGGGCGCAAAGCTATGTGTTTGATCTCCGGTATAACGTAGGCGGTGTGCTGGATGCCGCCCAGGAGGTCATTTCCATGCTGCTTCCCCGCGGGACCTACGCCCAGCGTATTGAATCGAATGGAACAAAAACGGATTTGGTTTCCGAAGGGACCTACGACCTGTCCAAGCCATCCGTAACCCTAGTCAACGGCGAGACGGAAGGGGTGGCGGAGTTGTTTGCCGGCGTTTTGCAGGAGATGGAAAAGACCAACGTCGTTGGGATCCAGACCAAAGGGCGTGGGAAAATCCAGGAGTTTTATAACGTATCTTCCGACGGATCGGCCATCAAGGTGTCGGTGGCGAGCCTTTCTTTGCTGGAAGGCGGTTTGATCGAGGGGAAGGGGATTACGCCGGATCAGGCAGTGGCCCTTTCGAAAGAAGAAGAAGGGCGTTTCGCCTTCCTGACGGAACAGGACGACCCACAGCTCAAAGCGGCGCTGTCTATCCTGCAAAGCGGTACGCCAGCAACGCCGGGTACGACGACAGCTCCGGAAGGGACGACCACTACAGTTGCTATGGCGACTACGGCAGCATAAAAGAAGATCGGCGATTTCATCGGGATTTTATAACGAAGGCAAGTAAAACGGCGTTGCAACCGAAAGGTTGCAACGCCGTTTTACGGTTAAGCAGTTTGTGCCTTTTCCCGGCGCCCTTTTCGACCGTCCTTCATCATGGCACCCAAGTTCCCGTTACAACAAAGAATTCACTACTGCTGAAATATCCGCGTTGATACAAATAGATTGTTTCTCAATTTCCCTCGGGCAAATCGCTTCCCCCCAATTAATACAAGCATACACC
Source organism: uncultured Clostridia bacterium (assembly GCA_946499275.1). GTDB lineage: Bacteria > Bacillota > Clostridia > Oscillospirales > Acutalibacteraceae > Avimonas. The sequence goes on from CAMMRL010000001.1 coordinate 27,332, forward strand.
GACTTTGGGTTCCTTGCTGTCATCTGCCAGAAAGGGTATTTTATAATGACGGGAGTATTGGCCCCCACGCCAAGTTCCAAAAACAGAATATGCAGCCCTTCGTGATGGCGGATGAAATCATCATAACGATTGGACGCAGCATACCAACCGCCGTCCTGAACAAAGGTCATGTCGCAGCGCAGATTCATGGTCATAGGGGCACCGCAGACGGGGCACTTGGGGATCTGTTCCGTTGGGATTTTCATCCCTTTTTGTTCTCTGACCATTTGTCGTACTGCCGCTTCGTTGTCATAGGTTTTTTGATGGCAGGGCTTGGAGCATTGCCATAGCCCATAATCACCCTGCGTGTAAAATAACCGCTTCTTGTCAAAACCGGCAAGCTGGAACTGGTGGTCTACATTGGTGGTGAGTACAAAATAATCCGTATCCTTCACCAGTTTCAATAGGTCTCTGTAGGGTTTGCCCACACCGGCTTCATAGCGGTTTACCATGATCTGGCGGCTCCACCACGCCCAGTATTCCTCTAAGGTGTCGTAGGGATAGCAGCCGCCGGAGTACATGTCGCGAATCCCGTACTTTATGTGAAAATCTGCAAAGTTTTTTTCAAATCTTTCGCCGTCGTAGGACATTCCAGCAGAGGTAGACAGCCCTGCTCCTGCGCCGATTACAATAGCGTCGGCGGTTTCGATCTCCTGTTTCAATTTTTCAATTTGCTCCGAGTAGTTGCCGGTAAACGCAGAGGTCGAACTCCTTAAAAACATTGAATATCACCTCCATCTTGCTGTGCGCCCTTTTCTTGTACTCTCTTACGGTTTGGATGGCAATTTCCGCCGCTTTCTTATTGGGAAAATGAAATTCCCCTGTGGAAATACAACAAAAAGCCAGGCTTTTTATGCCGTTGTGCTCGGCCAGTTCCAAACAAGAGCGGTAGCAGTTGGCCAGCGTAGATGTTTCCCTTTTGGTCGGTCGTCCGCTCACAATAGGGCCAACGGTATGCAGGACATATTTGCATGGCAGGTTGAAAGCAGGGGTGATTTTCGCCTTGCCGGGTTTTTCCTCGCGGCCTTGTTGCTCCATGATCTGGGCGCAAGCCAACCGGAGCTGCACCCCGGCATAGGTATGGATGGCATTGTCAACGCACCCGTGGCAGGGTACGAAGCAGCCCAGCATTTGGCTGTTGGCCGCATTGACGACAGCATCACACCGCAAGGTGGTAATATCCCCCTGCCAAAGATAAATCCTATCCTGCACAGGTTTGAGATCAGCTGAATCCGTGATACCTTTGTGACGGGTTTCCTCCTGCAAATAAGCGTCCTGCACCGCCAAAAATTCCCGGCTGGCAGGCCGGGGCATTCGGATATTGAACAAGCAACGGAGCAGGCGTTTTTGCGCCTGTTCGTCTGTTGGGATTTCCATACCTATGTATCTTGGCTGCTCTTTCAGCAGTTGCTTGATTAAATACAATCGTCTTTCCAACTGTGTCATTTTGCGCCTTCCCGAAATCCCGCAGTCTTTGGGCATACTTTTGGAGTATTTGAACCGCTCGCCGTTTCCCGTATCAAGCTGACCATTATCTTTCCGATCCATTGCACGGGTGACGGGAAGGTCGCTTCTCATCCACGGTAGCAACGACGGCTGGATGGCCTTCCTGCTGCAAAGAATTCAAAATTTCCATGGCCGTCATCCAAATGTACCTGCGTGGTTTTATTATACCTCTATGAATGCAAAGTGTTAAGTACGCACATTATTGTGCTGTAGTTACCCGGAGGGAACTATCGGAGCGACTTGCGCATAAAAAGCGCTAAGAACAGAAAAACGGGCGTTTGTGTCGATCGGGTTTGTACGACAAGGTATTGGCGCCTAGGTTCTGTCCATGTGTACTTTTCGCGGTAAATTGACGATAAACAGCGAATTTTGCCGGATAGGTGTGAACAAAACGATTGAAGAAAGCTTCGCAATCTGGTATACTAATTTGCGTATGTATTTTCTTTCACGGGTTTTCGCATTCCTCTTTGCCGCGGGGATTCCATGTCTGTACAGGACGACCCCGCCTGCACGGGCAAAGGTTATCTGAACCGAGGATTATCGGGGGGAGCGACCATCCGTTCAGACAAAAGGAGAGGCTCACTGATGCTGAAAGTTACTTTGCTCGCCCATACACCGCAACCGGAACGCACCGTGGCGGCGGCGGCGAAGCTTTGCTATTCCCCCTCTTCCATTGAAACCGTACTGGACGGGCTGACGGAGGAGAAAACCCATTCCTTTGTGGACATGCTGATGGAAATCGGCCATGAAAGCCCCATTGAGCATGCGTCCTTCACCTTTGGGATTGAGGGCGTTTCCCGTTCCCTTTTGGCGCAGATTACCCGTCACCGCATCGCTTCGTTCAGTGTGCAGAGCCAGCGATACGTACGGGAAGGGCATTTTGAATTTGTCCTTCCACCGGAAATTGAAGCGATTCCGGAAGCCAAAGAGGAATATCTCCGTGCGATGGAAGAGGATCAGAAGCATTACGAGCGCCTGACCGAACTGCTTAAAGAAAAGCATACGGCGGATTTTCTGGCGCAGGGGATGGAGGAAAAAGCGGCCCGCCGCGCCGCGGAGAAAAAGGCGATTGAGGACGCGCGCTTTGTGCTTCCCAACGCCTGCACCACCAAAATGATCGTGACCATGAACGCCCGGAGCCTGCAGAACTTTTTCCGGCACCGCTGCTGCAACCGCGCGCAGTGGGAAATCCGGGAGCTGGCGGAGCAGATGCTCGCCCTGTGCGTGGAAGCCGCGCCCGCCCTGTTCCGGCACGCCGGCCCGTCCTGTGTGTCCGGCCCGTGCCCGGAAGGGAAAATGTCCTGCCGGAAGGCGGACGAGGTGCGCGCGAAGTACCGGGCGATGCAGGAAAAAGCCGCGGAGGGTAGTGGCCGGCGAGAATAGTGCCCAATGAACAGGATAAACAGGAAAAGAGGAATGGAAATGGGGCGGCTGATCGTAATCGACGGGTTGGACGGCAGCGGGAAAACCACGCAGTTCGACCGTTTGAGCGAGTATCTGGACAATCGTGGGACAAGCTATAAACGGATTTGCTTCCCCGACTACGCCGAACCGTCCTCCACTTTAGTGAAAATGTATTTGCAAGGCGAATTCGGCGGTTCGCCCGACGCGGTGAACGCATACGCTGCTTCCTCTTTTTACGCGGTGGACCGCTACGCCAGTTATAAGCGCTTCTGGGAAGAGGATTATCGGAACGGGAAACTGATACTGGCTGCGCGGTACACCACTTCCAACGCCATCCACCAGATGGCGAAGCTGCCGCGGGAGGAATGGGACCGGTATCTCGCCTGGCTGGAGGAATACGAGTACATGCTACTCGGCCTGCCGAAACCGGCCGCGGTGATTTTTCTTGACATGCCGGCGGAAGTATCCCAGCGCCTGCTGTCCCGGCGGTATGGAGGAGACGAGAGCCGGAAGGATATCCACGAGCGGGACGCGGCTTACCTGCTCCGCTGCCGGGAAACCGCCTTGTACGCGGCGGCCCGCCTAGGGTGGGAGGTTGTTCCCTGCGCCCGGGACGGGCAACCGCGGCCGGAGGAGGAAATCACCGGCCGGCTGATCAATATTATCGAAAAGGACTGACGTTATGCTGGACACCGCACAAAAACTCGAATTCCGGACGCCAACTGTGGAGGACGCTGTTTGGGTGGCCCCGATCCTGCGTTCCGGGAATTATCGGGCGTGCGAGTTTTCGTTTACCACCATTTATATGTGGCGGAATTATTACCGCAACCAGATCGCCCGGTTGGGGGATACCGTTTTCGCCCGTTCCGGGGATACGGAGCCGGTGTACCTGTTGCCGGCGGGCGGGGATCTGAAGGAAAACATCTCCTTGCTCCGGGAATGGGAGCACGCCCAGGGGGAGAACCTGATCCTCTTTGGTGCGGACAAGGCGATGACAGAGCAAATCGACGTCTGGTTCCCCGGCGTATTTGAGTGGGAGCCTTCCCGCAACGACTTTGATTATTTGTATAATACGGAAGACCTAGTGAACCTTTCCGGCAAAAAATATCACGGGAAGCGCAACCATATCGCCGCGTTTTCCGCGGCTTACGACTGGCAGTATGAGCCGATTACCGATGGGAACACCGACGAGGTAATCGCCATGACCAGGGAGTGGTGTAAGGAGCGCGGGAACTGCGAAGACCCCGGGCTGCAGAACGAGCGCTGTGCGATCCGGGAGGCCCTCCGCCACCGTGAAGCACTGTCCATCCAGGGCGGGCTGATCCGGGTCGGCGGGGACGGTGGCAAGGTAGTGGCCATGACGATGGGGTCCCCCATTAACAGCGAAGTTTTCGATATCCATGTGGAAAAGGCGCTGCCCGCGTATGCCACGGCCTATTCGGTGATCAACCGGGAGTTTGCCGCTCATGCGGTTTTGGGGAATTACGCCTTGATCAACCGGGAAAACGACTTAGGCATCGAAGGGCTCCGCCGGGCAAAAAAGAGTTATAACCCGGTGTTGGTTTTGGAAAAATATCTGGGAACGGAACGCTCCCGATAGGAGGAACCCCGTTGGAAATCGCCTATGCGGAAAAGAGGGACCGCCCAGCGGCCAGGGAGATTTGGCTGGCCTGTTTTCCGGACGATTCGCCGGAAACGGTGGATTTTTTCCTTGACCGGCTGTGGAATCCCGGCTGGTGCCTGGTCGGCAGGGTTCAGGGCAGGGCGGTATCGATGGCCTTCCTCCTGCCGGCGGAGCTGGTGACGGAGGAAGGGCTGTTGCCGCTGCGGTATGTTTTTGCCGCGGCGACGCTGCCCGTGTTTCAAGGCCGTGGATATTTCGGCGCGCTGCTCCGCCGGGCGCACGAACTAGTAAAGGCGGACGGCGTGCAGGCGACGTTCCTCCGTCCGGCAGAGCCGGGGCTGGCCGTATATTACGAGCGGTTCGGCTACCGTCCGTACTTCACTTGCGTCGATGAGACTGTGGATTTGCCGCACCCGCCCGCTCTCAATCGTCCCTGCGCGGACAGGTTGGGGGGGAAAACGGCGGCCCGCTGCCGGGATGCTGCGCTGGAGGGCCGAAACGCCTGGGTGAGATGGCCGGCTCCGGTTGTGGAGCTGTCTGCTTACGGCGCCGGTTGGCTGACGGACGGCGGCTACGCGGCCGGCGGCCCGGCGGAGATGGCTGTACTGGGTGAATACAGCCCGGCGGGGGAGAAACAACCCGGGCTCTTTTTTCGGGAATGGATTGCCAAAGCGGGGGGCGAACAGGCGATGCTGGCCGCTGCTGCTCGCCGTTATCCGCAAGCGCGGAGCCTGCGCCGCCGCCGTCCAGCTCACGCGGGAGAGACAGCGCCGCCGTTTGGATGGCTGTGCCCACTGTCGGAACGGGCCGAGACGCTGTTTTGTACGGCGGATCAGGACAAGCCGTATATGGGCCCGGCGCTCGACTGAGCGCCGTGAGCTCGACTGAGCGCCGTGAGCTCGACTGAGCGGTAGACGCAGGTTTTGGTATATAGAGGGAGATGCCCGATTTTTCAGGCGGCGAAAGACCGGCTGCGGAGAAAGGATGCTGACAATGATTGCTGTGTTTCTGGCCATGGGCTTTGAAGAAATTGAAGCGCTCGCCGTGGTGGATGTTCTTCGGCGGGCGGAGCTGCCGGTCGTTATGGTCGGCGTGGGTGGGCCGATTGTCCGCGGCGCTCACGGAATTACCGTGGCGGCGGATATACCGGATACCGACTTCGATCCGTCGTCCCCCGAAGCGGTCATCCTGCCCGGCGGCATGCCGGGGACGCTCAACCTCGAGCATTCGAAGGTAGTGCAGGCTGCATTGGACGAAGCGGAAAAGCGCGGGATTTGGATTGGGGCGATCTGCGCCGCGCCGTCGATTCTGGGACATCGGGGTATGCTCCGGGGCAAACGGGCGGTTTGCTTCCCTGGATACGAGCAGGAATTAGAAGGGGCGCTGCCTTCGGATCAGCCGGTGGAGGTGGACGGAAGGATCATTACGGCCCGGGGTGCGGGCGTAGCGGTCGATTTCGGTCTGCGAATTGTGGAGGAGATCGTTTCTCCTGAACGGGCAGCCAAGCTGAAGGCGGCCATGCAATGCCGGTAGGGGATATCCGGCCGATCAAGGCCACGCTGAGAGAACAATATAAAGCGCTGCGCCGGGAAATGACGCCCCAGCAGAAGACCCTGCGCGACCGGCAGATCACCGAACGTGTGCTGGCGCTGTGGCAGTATAAACGGTGCCGGCAGCTGCTCACATACGTTTCCACGGCGATTGAGGTGGATACGCTGGAAATTATCCGCCGCGCGCTGGCGAACGGTAAGCGGGTGGCGGTCCCTCGTTGCGTCCCCGGAACAAGGAATATGGAGTTTTTCTATATCACCGGTCTGGACGACCTGGAGCCGGGATCCTTCGGCGTACTGGAACCCAAACCGGAACAATGCCAAAAAGCGACCGATTTCACGAACGGCTTGTGTCTGGTACCCGCTTTATGTTATGATTGGAGAGGATACCGGCTCGGGTATGGAAAGGGCTATTACGACCGGTTCCTAGCCGGGTTCGGCGGACATATGATTGGAATTTGTTACAGCGACTGTATCCGGCGCAAGTTGCCGCACGGCCGGTTTGACCGGCCGGTGGAGCTGCTGGTGACCGACCGTTATCTGCGACGCACCGCCCGCTGAGGGGGCGCGGGTATCTGCGGCTGTATAGGAGAGTGACAACCATGGCCGATGATTTGGACAAGATTTTGAAAGATATTGAAGCGGAGAAGGAAGCGCGGCGCAGGGAGGAAGAACAGGCCCGGCATCTGCTGCGGGTAGATGAACAGACCGAGCATCGCCTGAAGGAAGAGCGGAAAAGCAAAGTCTCGGGCTTTAAGCTGGATCTGAATCTCGACGAGGAGATCCCATCTCCCGAACCGGTTCCCTCTCAGGACGGCAATGGGCAGGCACGGGGGGAGACGGCGGAAGCAGAACCCATCGACCAGGTGGATGGCGGCGGAACAGTACCGTCCGAAGGGAATGCCCCCCCGGTGGAAGACAGACCGGCTTCGGCCGACACCCCCTACATGCCGGCGGAAGTACCGCCGCAAGAAGAGCCCTCGCCGCAGGAAACTGGCAAACGGAAAAAAGAGACCGACCCGCAGGCTAAGATGGCCTGGGGCTGCGTCCGGGGAATTATTTACGCGGTTGCGGTGCTGGCGGTTTCCGGCGTACTGGCTTATTTCCTTGTTGCGGGAGCGCTGGATTTAACCGGCCTGAATAAATCCGAGACCAAGGTGTCGGTTACGTTGACCGAAGCGGACTGCGAAGATACCGGGAAAGTTGCCAAGGTCCTGAAAGACGCCGGCGTGATCGATCAGCCGCTTATTTTCCGGCTGTATTGCATGCTTACCAAGGCGGACGGCCATTTTATGCCGCAGGACGAGGTGGCCCTTTCCGCGGATATGGGGTATGAAACCATCATCAACATCCTTAAGTCCAATAAACGGGAGGAAGTCCGCGTTACCTTCCCGGAAGGGATGACCGTCAAAGAGATAGCGGAAAAGCTGGAAGAAAACGGCGTTTGCACCGTCAGCGAGTTTTATACAGCGATGGAGCAAGGGGAGTTCTCTTATTCGTTCCTGCACGAGATTCCCACCGATGAAGCGCATGCGGGCCGGATTGAGAAGTTCGAGGGGTATCTGTTCCCGGATACCTACGACTTTTATGTCGGCAGTTCGGGGGAAACGGCGGTGAAAAAGTTTCTAACCGCTTTTGCCAACAAGGTGGAAAAGTCCGTCGTCGGGGAGGACGGGGACAGCACCCCCACCTCCATCAAGGCGAAAGCACAGGGGATGACGTTGGACGAGGTGATTATCCTGGCGTCGATTGTGCAATGGGAAGCGGACAACGTGGAGGATATGTATAAAATTGCCCGGGTGCTCCGCAACCGCCTGGACAACCCCACCCTGTACCCGAAGCTGGAATGCGATTCGACCAAACGGTATATCAACAATCTTTACCCGCCGGTGGATGGGCAGACGATCGAAAACCTGGATTACGACACCTATAAACGCAATGGCCTGCCGGTCGGGCCGATCAACAACCCTGGCATGGACGCAATCGATGCGGTGCTGAACCCATCGGAAGAAATGGAGGGCTATTACTTCTTCGCCACCGCGTACAATTCGGATGGGTCGACCAAGACGTATTACTCCAAAACGTATGCGGAACATGAGAAGATCTGCCGCAAATACGGCATCGGCATGTACGCGCAATAAGCCAAGTATCCTTTGTGGGCGGGGATTACGCCCCGGGCGGTTGGCAGCAAAAAGGTGTGCCTATTCGGATGAATAGGCACACCTTTTGACATGATCTGGGGGGCTGTTTGGGAAGGCGGTTTTACCGGCAGAACAGACGATGGATAAGGGTGCAGCCTTCCTCCACATGGCAGCCGGTTTCACGGGCCGTCCTTTCGGTAAAGGGGGAGACGTTCGGCGAAGCGGTACCGTCGCTCGCGTACAGCAGATAGGGGACCCGGTCGGCGGTATGGGTGCGGATGGTCAGCGGGGTCGGATGGTCGGGCAGCACCATCAAGCGGAAATCCCCCATCGACTTCATCGCATCCAGCAGGGGGGACAGGACCCGGCGGTCGATCTCCTCAATCGCGTGTACCTTGTTGGCGGTTTCGCCCCGGTGTCCACATTCGTCCGGTGCTTCCAGGTGGACATAGACGAAATCCTGCCCGCGGCGGAGTTCCTCGATGGCGGCGGCGGCTTTTCCTTCAAAATTGGTGTCGATATAGCCGGTCGCGCCTTCCACATCGCAAACGGTCATACCCGCAATGCGGCCGATCCCTTTAATGAGGTCGACGGCAGAAATGACCGAAGCGTTTACGCCGAAGCGCTTCTTGTAATTTTGCAGGCGGGGGCGCTTGCCCTGTCCCCACAGCCAGATTGCGTTGGCCGGATTGAGCCCTTGCGCCGCCCGTTCCCGGTTGACCGGATGGTCCCGGAGCAGGGCGTAGCTTTTCTCCATCATGGCGAACAGGGGGGCCGCATCGGGATGGAGGGGCAGATATTCCTCGATAACCCGGCCGGTGATGTCGTGCGGCGGGGTGATTTTCCCCAGCGCGGTCTTGCCGCCGTGCCAGACCATGCAGTGCCGGTAAGCGGTCCCGGTATAAAAATCGAATTCCCCGCCGCCGAAGGCATTCTGTACGGTGTGAATGATTTCATCGGCCTGCGCGGTGTGGATATCCCCCGCGCAGTAATCCAGAATTGTTTTTTTGGAAAAGTCGGCTTCGCCCGACAAGGTGACGAGGTTGCACCGGAAGGCCACGTCGTCATCCCCGAGTTCGATACCGATGTTCGCCGCTTCCAGCGGGGAACGGCCGGTGTAGCATTCCCGTGTGTCGTATCCCATTACGGTGAGGTTCGCCACGTCGCTGCCGGGGGACATCCCATCCTGCACGGTGCGGACCGTCCCGACTTCGCCGTGGGCGGCCAGCCAGTCCATCGCGGGCTTTTGCGCGCATTCCATAGGGGTGCGGCCGTCCAGTGCGGGGACGGCAACGTCAGCCATGCCGTCACAGAGTACAATTGCGTATTTCATCAGACATTTCTCCTTTATCAAACCGGACGCGGACCATCGCGCCGGGTTGCTGCCGAAAATACCGATTGTAGGGGTATTCTTCGGGGCTGCCATCGAATATTATAACAGAATCCCAGAAAAATCAAATCCTTTTCTGCGACTTTTTCTCTTTCCTTTTTTACGGCCTTTCGGTATACTGAATATAACAGAAAAAGCCATTGAGCAAGATCCCGTTTCCTTTCCTGCCCTGGGGCAGGCTTTCCATGATTGAACGACTTACGGGCATTCCACTGGGAATAAGAAACGGAGGTATGGACTATGGCGATTTGTACGCAGCCGCACTTGCAGCAGACACTGGACGGGGAGATGGCGCTGTGCGGCTTTGCCGAGGTTTATGTTTCACCAGAGCGGGCCAGGCAGCGGGCTTATCAGGCGGGGCAGGGGCTGGGTGCGCATTTCGGGGCGGGCGGGTATCGTCTTTTCCGCGCTCCGGGGCGGACGGAATTGGGCGGAAACCATACCGACCATAACCATGGCCTGGGGCTGGGGGCCGCGCTGGAAGCGGACATCCTGGCCGCCGCCCGGCCGACGGCAGCCCCGGTGATCCGCCTGCATTCCCAGGGATACTATACCGATACCATTGCCCTGTCCGATCTTGCGCCCCGGGAAGGGGAGCGGTGTCATTCTGCCTCCCTGATCCGGGGGATTGCCGCCGGTTACCGGCGCCGGGGGCTGCGGATTGGCGGGTTTGATGCGTATACGGTTTCCGGAGTCCCTCGTGGGGCGGGGGTGTCCAGTTCGGCGGCGTTCGAGGTGTTGGTGGCCGGGATTCTCAACGGCTTGTACAACGATGGCCGGCTGGGTCCTCTCGAGATAGCCCGGATCGCGCAGGAGGCGGAAAACGGTTATTTCGGGAAGCCCTGCGGCCTATTTGACCAGGCTTCATGTGCGCTAGGCGGCTGCGTGGCGATGGATTTTCAGGATCCCGTCTCGCCGGTATTGCGCCGTTTGCCGGTGCGTTTGGCCGAATGGGGATTTCGGCTTTGCGTGGTGAATACCGGCGGCAGCCATACCGATAATACCGAAGAGTTTGCCGCCTGCCGCCTGGAGATGGAAGCGGTGGCCCGGTTCCTAGGCGGCTGTACGTTGCGGGATGTCCCGAGGGAGCGGTTTGAACAGTCGCTGCCGGCGCTCCGCCATGCCGTCGGCGACCGCGCTGTGCTTCGCGCGCTGCATTTTTATGAAGAAAACGACCGGGTGAGAAGGCAATGCGCTGCGCTAGAGCGGGGGGACGCTGCCGGCTTCCTTCAGCAGGTGCGCGCATCGGGGAGGTCTTCGCAGAACCTGCTGCAGAATATTTCCCTTCCGGATACGCCGCGGGAGCAAGGGATTGCCTTGGCACTGGCGCTGACCGAGCGTTTCCTGGAGGGGGAGGGTGCATGGAGGGTCCACGGAGGCGGCTTTGCCGGGACGATTCAGGCGTACGTCCCGGTTGATAGGGTGCCGGCATATCAGGCGTATATGGAGGACCTTTTTGGGCCTTCCTGCTTTTATCCGTTGTCCCTGCGGGACGTCGGCGTTGCCGAACTTTCCGACCTGTAGGGGATCCCGGCGCGTAGGCAATACCGGCCCGAAATGCGGGCCGGTATTTTTTGTTTCGTCCATATCGTCTGAAAGTTTTTGTGAAATTCTCTTCATAATCTGTACATAAATTTTACTATCTGTAATTGCATTTCCTTTGCTAATACGGTATAATAACTCTATAATTTTATACTGGGCGGGAATGGGGTTTTACAAATTCTTCCTGCCGATAAATGGGATGAACGGCAAACGGCGGAGGGCCGCAACGGCGGAATCCGCCGTCTTCCCGGATGTATGGGCGGCATGCCATGCCGCCCTTGCTGCGGGAAAAGCGTACGGCTCCCAGAGAAAGGAATGGTCATGGACATGAAAGACGCATGGATGGCGCTGAACGCAGCCGCCGATGCAGGGGAAATTCTCGGCGGGGCTGGGATGACAATCCTGATTGGCTTAGTGGTCGTTTTTGCCGTGCTGATTCTTCTGACGTTTATTTTTTGGCTGTTTGGTAAGGTGATGTCCGGCGTTGGAAAGAAAGAGACGCCGCCGCCAGAGACGAAATCCGCCCCCAAAGCGGCGGCAACCGCTCCGGCACCGATCCCTGTCGCCCCGGCGCCCGCCGTGTCGGAAGGGATTAGTGAGGAAGTGGTAGCGGTGATCGCCGCAGCAGTGGCTGCCATGGCGCCCGAAGGTAAGCGCTACACTGTGCGCAGTGTCAGCCGTGTGCGCACAGGGCGGCCGGTCTGGGCTGCTGCTGGGCTGATGGAAAGCACGCGTCCGTTCTGATAGGCGGGCACCGCGCAGCATTCCATTAGACGAAGAAACGGGGTTCCCCCACGAAAGGACTGACATTGATGGGCGCTCTTTGGGAAGCCATACAACAAATCTTAACCGAATCGGGGTTTGCCAAGCTGTTCAACTTTGCGGACGGCGGCTGGAAAAACCTGATTATGATCGCCGTCTCCCTTGTGCTGATGTATCTGGCGATTAAAAAGCAATTTGAACCGCTGTTGCTTCTGCCGATCGCGTTCGGCATGCTGCTGGTCAACCTGCCGCTCGGCCTGGTGATGGATCCGCAGCACAATACATTGGATCCTTTGAATGCGACAGAATTGGCGCATTTACAGCAGGGGATTTATGACGAGGTTTATCCGATTTTTGAGATGGGCGGCCAGTATTATTGGCAGCATTTTGAATCCGGCGGGCTGCTCTGGTATCTGTATCAAGGCGTCAAGTTCGGCATTTACCCGCCGCTGATCTTCCTGGGCATCGGCTGTATGACCGATTTCGGCCCGCTGATCTCCAACCCGAAGAGCTTTTTGCTCGGCGCGGCGGCACAGCTCGGCATTTTTATCACCTTCTTCGGCGCCCGGGCGCTGTCGCTGACCGGCGTTGAAGCGATCAGCTTCAGCGAACAGGAAGCCGCCTCCATCGCTATCATCGGCGGCGCGGACGGCCCGACGGCGATTTGGCTGACGTCAAAGCTGGCGCCGCATTTGCTCGGCGCGATTGCGATTGCGGCGTATTCGTATATGGCGCTGGTGCCGATTATCCAGCCGCCGATTATGCGCGCGCTGACCACGAAAAAGGAACGTTCCGTCGTCATGGAACAGCTCCGGCCGGTTTCCAAGACCGAAAAGGTCCTATTCCCGATTTTTGTTACCCTGATCGTGGTCCTGTTGCTGCCGAGTGCAGCCCCGCTGGTCGGTATGCTGATGCTTGGCAACCTGTTCCGCGAGAGCGGCGTGGTGGAACGCATCAGCAAGACGGCGCAGAACGAACTGATGAATATCATTACGATTTTCCTCGGCGTGACGGTCGGCGCGACGGCGAACGCCCAGTCCTTCCTGCAGCCAAAGACGCTGCTCATTATTCTGCTCGGCCTGATCGCCTTTGGCTTTGGTACAGCGGGCGGCGTGTTGTTTGGTAAATTGATGTATGTGGCTACCAAGGGCAAGGTTAATCCGCTGATTGGGTCGGCCGGCGTGTCCGCGGTGCCGATGGCGGCCCGCGTATCCCAGAAAGTCGGCCAAAAGGAGAACCCGGGCAACTTCCTGCTTATGCATGCCATGGGGCCGAACGTGGCGGGCGTTATTGGTTCTGCCGTAGCGGCCGGCGTGTTGCTCACCTTGTTCCAGTAATAGTTGTCATCTATAGGAAGGGGAAAGGACGGAGAGCACCGTTCTTTCCCCTCTTTTCGTACCATGTCTTGCGCCTTGTTACTCCCTGTACTGTCGTAAAAGCGGGTGCAGGGGATAATCGGACTAAAGAGAGGAGTCTCGTCTATGCCGGAGTTTACACAAACCTTTTGCCGGCTGCGTCGGCAGTTGATGGAGCGGGAGTTTTCCCGGATGAACGACCGCCAGCGGGAGGCCGTATTTTGCACAGAGGGGCCGCTGCTGATCCTGGCCGGTGCGGGGAGCGGTAAAACGACCGTGCTGGTAAACCGGATTGCCAACCTGGTAAAATACGGAAAAGCGTATGAAAGCTTGACGGTGCCCGCCGTGGTTACCGAGCGGGAAATCGCCCTGTTGTCCGCTGTAGCAGAAGGGACGGCGACGCCGGAGGAGGAACGGCGGGCGGCGACGCTTTGCGCCGTGGATCCCTGCCCGCCTTGGCGGATTCTCGCCATCACCTTTACCAATAAGGCGGCGGGGGAACTGAAGGAACGCATTTCCAGGATCCTGGGGGAAGACAGCGGGAGCGAGGTACAGGCGAGTACCTTCCACTCCTTCTGTGCCCGCATCCTGCGGCGGGACGGGGAGCGGCTGGGCTATTCCAATCATTTTACCATTTATGATACCGACGATTCCCGCCGGCTTATGAAGGATTGCATGAAGCAGCTGAAAATTGAGGAAAAGGTGCTCAGCCATAAGGCGATCCTATCCGAAATCAGCCGCGCCAAGGACGAACTGCTCAGTCCGGACGAATATAAGGCCGCCGTGGGGGCGGACGCCCGTCGCCGCTTCGCTGCGGAAGCTTACAGCCTGTACCAGCGCCGTCTGAAAGAGACCGACGCCATGGATTTTGACGACCTGCTTTACCAGACGGTCGCCCTGTTCCGCGAGTGCCCGGACGTACTCGAAAAATACCAGCGTCGTTTCCGTTATCTGATGGTGGACGAATACCAGGACACCAACCACGCCCAATACCAGTTCGTCAGTATGCTGGCGGCCGGGTCGGGAAATCTCTGCGTGGTGGGGGACGACGATCAGAGTATCTATAAATTCCGGGGCGCGACGATTGAGAATATCCTGAACTTTGAGCAGGAATTTCCCGGCTGCGCCGTTATCCGGCTGGAACAGAACTACCGCTCCACCGGGAATATCCTGAACGCGGCCAACGCCGTGATTGAAAAGAATATAAACCGCAAGGGGAAAACCCTGTGGACACGGAATCCGGACGGGGACAAGCTCTCGCTGCATACACTGGAAAACGAAGATGAAGAAGCCCGATTTATCGCGGATACGATCCAGGATGGTGTGGCTGGTGGCTGGAAGTACAGCGACTTTACGATCCTTTACCGGGCGAACGCGCAGTCCAACGCGATTGAACGCGCGCTGGTAAAAAGCGGCGTTCCTTACCGGATTATCGGCGGGCACCGCTTCTATGATACCAAGGAGGTCCGGGATGCGATGGCGTATCTCCGCCTGATCAACAATCCCGACGATGCGGTGGCCCTCCGGCGGATTGTAAATGAGCCGAAGCGGGGGATCGGGGACGCGACGATGGATAAAGCGGCGGATATCGCCGCCGGGCTGGGGATTTCGTTATACGAAGTGATTTCCCATGCCGCCGATTATCCCGACCTGTCCCGGGCGGCGAACAAGCTGCGGCTGTTCACCGACATGATCGACCGCCTGCGGGAAATGAACGACGACCCGGAAAATTCCATCCATCTTTTATATACCACGATGCTGGAAGCCACCGGGTATCTCGCCATGTGGGAACTGGCCGGGGAGACGGAGTCCGGGCGGGTGGAGAACCTTAACGAGCTGGCATCCTCCATCATTGATTACGAAAAGAACAGCCCGGACGAATTCCCGGAATTGGCCGGTTTTTTGGAGGAAACGGCGCTGATGACCGACGTGGACAATTACGACGCGGGCGCGGATTCGGTAGTGCTGATGACCATGCACGCCGCCAAAGGACTGGAGTTCCCGGTGGTGTTCCTCCCCGGGTTTGAAGACGGTATCTTCCCCGGCATGCAGTCGATCTTCAACCCGGAAGAACTGGAAGAGGACCGTCGCCTGTGTTATGTGGCGATCACCCGTGCAAAGGAAAAACTGTACATAACGAATGCGGAAAGCCGGATGTTGTATGGGTCCACTACCCGGAACCGGCCTTCCCGTTTTGTGCTGGACATTCCGCCGGAAGTGATGGAAGAGCATCGGTCGCGTACAACTGCTTATTCATACAGCGCTGTGCGGACATCCGTGGCCCATGCGGGGACGACTGGCGGCAGCTTTGGTCGGTCGGTTGCGTCGGGTTCGTCCGCCGCCGGTACGGTGGTCGGCGGTTCCTCCTTTGTCCCGTCCAAAGCGGTTCGTCCGCTGGATGGAGGCGGCATCTCCGCCGGAGAGAGTATCCCCATGCAGGGGCGTCGTCCCGCCGCCCCCCCTGCGCAGTGGAAGCCGGGGGATCTGGTCAGCCACAAGGTCTTTGGGCCGGGTAAGGTGTTGAGCGTGACGCCGATGGGGAATGACAGTCTGTTGGAGATTGGTTTTGAAAGAGTGGGCGTGAAAAAGATCATGGCGAATTTTGCCCGTCTGGCCCCGCGATAGGGCAAAGCCGCCGCTTGTCCCTCCTTTTCGGCAAAAAGCCGGAGGAAAACAGAAAATCCCGCGAACCAAACGGCTCCCGGATCATAGGATGGTAATGAAGCAAATGCCTTCACTACCATATTAACGGGAGGATTACTTATGCCTGACAACAAGTACATGCACGACACCGGCTGTAAAGAGGCTGTGTGTATCGATGCGGGACGTGTTTACGACTCTTGTAGCGATAAGGACTGTCTCGAAGATCTGCGCGTATATTTTACCGAGCGGGACCAGATGGTGGTCGACCACGCGGTAAGCGTGCGGGCGAAAAAAGTCTGCATTATCAACACGTACATCGATGTGGAACCCTTGCCCTTCAACCGCGGCTATTATTCCTGCGACCTGACCTTCTTCTTTGAGGTGGAAGTCGAAGTCTATTCCGGCCGCTCCTGCCCGCCTACCACAGTCTGCGGCGTCTGCGTGTTCCGTAAACGGGTTATCCTGTTTGGGAGCGAAGGCAGCGTCAAAGTGTTCACCAGCGAATTCCGCGAGGACGAAAATGATCGCCAGAAGGGCCTATCCCGCAACCTGCCGCGTTGCAATGTGCAGGTTGCGGAGCCGATCATCCTGGCGGCCAAGGTGGTCGATCCCTGCGACCGCTGCAATTGCACTTGCACCTGTAAATGTGAGTGCGAATGCGGCTGCGGCTGCATCCCGGAATGCATCTGCAACCAGTACGGCGGCAATTTCTGTGAGCCGGACGACGGCAAAGTGGTGTATGTCTCCATCGGTATCTTCACGATCGTTCAGCTGATTCGGCACGTGCAGATGCTGGTGCCGGTTTACGATTTCTGTATGCCGACCAAGGACTGCTCCTGCCCGACCACCGACAACCCCTGCGACCTGTTCAAGAAAATGTGCTTCCCAGTGGACGAATTCTTCCCGCCGCAGGCCGACCCGAACAGCTGCGGTTGCGGCTGTGGCTGCGACCGGAAGTAACCAAGTATCCGGATAAACAAGAGCAGGCGGCATAAATAAGCAAGGAGACGGGAGAAATCCCGTCTCCTTGCTTATTTATCTATCTATGAAATCCGTTATCGTGGGATAGGCCGTCTTTTATCGTATGGGGAAGGTAAAAAACGGAGAAGGAAAAAGGGGCTTTGTCCATCGGCAGGGGATTACGATCCGCCTTAAAGGGGCAAAGAAAAGCGAAAGAATTCAAAGCTGCATGCCGCCGACAGCCTGCGCGACAACAGTAGTCCCCAGATAAACGGAAAAACCGGCAGCCTGCGCTTCGTCGCGTTGCAGTTCGGACGTTACGGCAATATCGCCTACCGCGCCGCGGCTATAGGCTTCCCCGCGGGCGCCCTCCTCCGCTTCGGCGCGGGCAAAGGCTTCCGCATCCTCCAGCTCCGCAAAGGTGCGGGGGAGACCGTTCCCGTATACGACATAACCGGTGATTTCTTCCGTACCGGCGCAAGGACGTACCTCCACCTTGTAAGAGACGCAGACGTTGCCGACGACGGCTCCCAGCGCGTTGGCCACTTCGTAATGCGGAGGGATCACTGCCTGCGTACCCAGCTTGCGTGCGACTTCCGGTAGAAAAACCTTTATGGGCGCGCCGACGCCGATGAGGGGATAGCTGGTTTTCAGGGCTATGGACAGCAAGTCTCCCCTTTTCCCGTCTTTCTGTGCTTCGTACTGGTCGAGAAGGAAACGTTCCAGGTCGGGACCGACGCCTTTTTTCATGGTTTCCGGATACTGGTTTTCCAGTAAGGCTTGCGCCACGTTCCAATAGATTTTACGGCAAATTTCATCGTAAACCCGCCCGCACAGCTCCTCAACCGTGACGCCGAGGTTGCGTGCAACGAATTCCGCCCCGAGACGGGACGCTTTCGCGGAATAGCGGGTGAAATCGCCGCGCAGATGCATGATGTCGGTGGGCGTCAGTCCGCAGAGCTGGACAACCCCCTCTTTCAGCAGGCGGGATACGTCAAGGGTGTACAGATCCTTGCCCACGCTCTCCGCCGCTTTGGCGCGTGGGAGAGGGCCGTTTTTCAGAGCTTGGCAGAAGGCTTGTTCTTCCGGCGTATAGCGGGTTTCGCCACGGATATCCCTTATAAGTAGATATTGCTCATGTAGGTATTGTGTATGGTGCTTTCCGCTATCCACCAGTTCCCGCAAAGCCGCCAGGACCTGTGGGTGGCGGGATGCGGCGACGCATAAGGGAATAACCCGGAATTCCTCCAGCAGAAGGCGGGAATCCCGGTAGTGGATGGCGCTGTCACCACCCAGCCCAATGGTTTTGATATACAATCCGCTGACAAAGGTTTTCCATTTGCCGATACATACTCCCTGCGTCACTTTGACGGGGGTTCCGCCGCGGACTAGAGCGATATCCGTGGTGGTGCCGCCCATGTCAACGACAATGCCGTTATCCGCTTTGGTCAGTTCCGCGCTGCCCATGACGCTGGCCGCAGGGCCGCAGAGCAAGGTTTCCACCGGATGCAGGCGGGCGAACGATTCGGACATTAGGCTGCCGTCGCTGCGTACGATGACCACCGAAGGGTGGAGCCGCCGCTGTTCCATCGCGATTTGGATGGCGTCTAGGAATTCCTGGATAACCGGGAAGAGCTGGGCGTTGAGCAGGGTGCTGGCCCCGCGCTGCAGGGAATTCCGTTCCGAGTACAGCTCATGCCCGCAGATCACCGGGATGGGGAAGTGCCGCTGGAACAGTTCTTTGGCCTTTTTTTCTATGGCGCCGCCGTTGTTCGTGGCGTTCATTTCCAAAATACCCGCGCCGTCCAAGCCTTGAAAGGATTCATCGATGCAACGGCAGAACAACTCCCAGTCCGGTTCCCGCGTACTTTCACCGGATAGGGTAGTATAACCCTCCTGAATGTGGATTTCCGAGGAAGGGGGCAGGCCGTAACCGGGGCCGAGTTCGTCGATCACCTTCCGGTTGCCGCCGAAAAAAATCAGCTTTGCCCGTCCACCTTTACCTTCCACGCAGGCGTTGGTGGCGAGAGTGGTGGAAAGGGAAAGCACGCTGGTTTCGGAAAGCCTTTCCGCCGGAAGCCCGTCTAACGCAGAGAGGATCCCTTTGGACAGGTCGTCCCGTGTAGTGAGCGCTTTGGCGGTACCGAGAATGGCGCCATCCTCAAAATCGTATAAAACCGCGTCGGTATAGGTGCCGCCGGTATCGATGCCAATGCCGAGTTTCATACCGTGACCTCCGCTTTATCCCGCATAGTAGTTACTTATACGGTAATACTTTTTCAGCGGTTCTGTAAGGTATATTCTTTTCCTTTTTGGTATTTTCCGGCGGAAATTTAACGGAAAACGGTACTTGAAAAAACGGGTAACTTACGCCGTCATGGAAGGCGGGCCATTTAGTACCGCTTTTGCTTTTTTAAAAGCGTAACCAGGATAAGGGTGGCGGCCGCCATCCCGGCAAAAAGGAACGACAGGAAATACGGAAACACACCCAAACCGATCGATTGGGCGAGAAGGCCGAATAGCGGGGGCAGCGACATGATGCCGAGATAGGTAGCGGCCATCTGTGTTCCCATAACCGATTGGGCGGTGTCCGTTCCAAAGTTTTTCGGCGTCCGATGAATCAGATTGGGAAAAATTGGGCCGACACCGAGTCCTATTATAAAAAAGCCTGCGCCCGCGGTAAAAGAGACAAGAGGAAGCATCAGCAGGAGGATTGCCGGAAGGATAATCCCTTGTCCAAGGAAGATAAGCTTCCAACTGGATACTTTAAGCGAAAGAATGCCGGAAAGAAACCGCCCTATCGCAATGCCGACATAGTATAGCGTGATGACCTGCGCTGCATGGCCGGCGGACAACCCTTTGGCGCTGACTAAAAAAGAGCTTCCCCAAATCCCGGCGATATTTTCTATAGCGCAGGATGTGAAAAAGATAAACCAAACGGTCCGGATAGATGCGTTTTTTATCATGACGTGAAACGGAAAAAGACGGGATGATTCCTTTTCGGAACAAGAGGATGGCCCCGCCGCTTTTTTCCAAAGCGGCAAGGAAAGAAAAGCCAGGAGTGCTATGGCGGCTTGGATATAGGAAACGGCCCTGTATCCGCCGCGCCAGTTATTCTGATTGGAAAGGGCCAGCGACATTAGGTAAGGGCTGAGCGTAACCCCTACCCCATAAAAACAAGAGAAGGGAATTTCGGTATGGGACAGGCATGATAAAAAGCTGACGCAGACAAAATACCGGTATGCCATATATAAAGAAAACCTACGGTGTACATTTTCTCACCGTAGGTTTTGGTGCGAGCAATGGGACTTGAACCCATACGTCGTGAAACACACGCCCCTCAAACGTGCCTGTCTGCCAGTTCCAGCATGCTCGCCTATTGGATTGTAATTCCGCAAACTCTACGGAACGCATATGCTATTATAGCACCGGATGTCCCTCCTGTCAACTGAAAAATCGCGGCGAAGCAGATTTTCCTTGCCCAAAAGAAAATATAGGGCAGCCTTTGTGCTGTGGATATCCAAGCGGATTTCCTTGACTCAATCACGACGTAAGAGTATTATGGAACCATAGATTCCTATATGGAAAGGAGGTCTCAGGAGTGGGACGTCCCAGAAGTGGCAATAGCGTTTTTCTGTTCGTTTTGTTTTCAGCTCTGCTGTTGGGGCTTACCGGGTGCAGGACGAAGCAACTGCCAGAGAGAGCTGACGGTTCCTCGAACGGGTTGTCCCCCACTTTATCCAGTGCTCCTGCACAGAACAAGGGGGTGCAGGAGGTATCTCTGGAGGTTTCGGCGGGGGAATACCCCCTTTCTGCCCGGTTGACCTTGCCGGACAGCATGGAAAAGGTACCGGCAGTTATCCTTCTTCATGGTAGCGGTGTGAACGATATGGATGAAACCGTGCATTCCAATAAGCTGTTCCGTGATTTGGCGCAGGGCTTGGCCCAGAGGGGGATCGCTGTTCTTCGCTACAATAAGCGTTCCTACCAGTACCATGATGAACTCCTGGAAATTCCCGCCGGAGTAGAGGAAGACGCGCTGGAAGATGCCCTGGCGGCGTATCGACTTTTAAGGGAACGGCCGGAGGTGGATATGTCACGTATTTATTATGCTGGCCACAGCCAAGGCGGGGGATTTACTGGGGTGCTCGCTCAGCGGGAGCCGGATGTACGGGGCGTGATCTCCTTGGCAGGAACCCCTCGCCGTTTGGAAGATATTACTTATGAACAATATAAGCGAATGAACCTGACAGAAGATCAGTTGGCACAAGTCAGGGCGATTGTGCAGGCGATTAAAGCGCTGGACAGCAAGGAGGAACCGGACCCTTTCTTTTACTATTGGGGAGCGAGTGAGCTCTATTGGAAGACCCTTAACAGTCTGGACATTTCTGGCGATATGAAAAAGACGGCGGAGTCCCGCCCGGTTCTTATCCTGCAGGGGGAGAGGGATTGCCAGGTGTTTATGGAGGATTTTGCCCTGTGGAAGGAACTATTGGGGGAGGATAACCCACAGGTTACATACCGTTCCTATCCCAAGCTCAATCATCTTTTCCTGGAAGGGGAGGGAGAACCAAACGCGGAGGAGTATGAAATTCCCGGACAGGTTCCCGGCTATGTGATGGACGATATCGCGGATTGGATCTTTTGCGATAGATAGAAGCAAATAAAAGGATACCGAACATAACGATGTTCAGCGTCCTTTTATTTTTTTCGCAATTTTTCCTGCAGGCGAAGGATTTCCGCCCGGCGGCGGGCGGTTTCTTCCGGAGCGGGAATATAGGCGTCCCCCTCCCGGCGGAATACGTCGCCGGTTTTGGCGTCGGCGGGGAGGAGGGAACGGGGGACATTCCAGCGGTTTTCGTCGTCATCCTCCAGTACGGCAAGCTCTTGTTCAAAGTGTTCAAGGGAATAAAACATGGACCTTCTCCTTTTCCGGTATTTTTGCGGGAATGTTGGCGCCTATTTTTCGGTGGTAACCGCGATGATTTCCCCGTCGCAGCTCAGGTCAATCGTGCCGTTCAGATCGCAGCGGTAGGCCTGCACGTTATATTTTTCCAGGGTATTCAGCGTCTCGGAAGCCGGATGCCCATAGGGATTATCTACCCCGCAGGAAATGGCGGCGTATTGAGGGCGGACAGCGGCGATGAATTCCTCCTGGGTGGAGGAATTACTGCCATGGTGCCCCACTTTTAAAAAATCCGCCCGCAGGTTGGCGCCGGACGACAGCAGCGCGTCTTCCGCCTCCTTTTCTGCATCCCCCATGAACAGAAACCCGCGGGAGCCGAAATCGACACGGCAGACCACCGACATCTCGTTGGTATCCTCGAATTCACCGGCCGGGCCGAGAATGGATAATGTGGCCCCGCCGAGCGGATAGCTTTGCCCCGGCTTCGCTTCGGTGACCCTGAGCCCCTGCGCATCCAGAGCATTCAGCAGCTTTAAATAGGTTTTGGTGGTGGGCGTCGCGTCCTCCGGCATAGCGGCCATGAGGAATGTGTCGATAGGGAAGGTGTTCACCACTTCGTCCATCCCGCCGATGTGGTCCGCGTCGGCGTGGGTGGCGATGACATAATTCAGCCGGGATATGCCCTTGGACTGAAGGTAAGCGATTACAGTGTCAGCGCTTTTGTTTTCCGCCGCGTCGATCAGCAGGGACTGCCCATCTTTGGTGACCAGGATGGAATCGGCGTTTCCCACGTCGAGAATATGAACCTGCAGCGCGCCGCCGGTCGCCTGGGCGGAGCCGGGGAGGTCGAGCGTCTCGATGATTTGATCGCCATAGCGGGCGATAACCGCCGCTGCCGAGGCAATGACCAGAATGGCGGCACAGAGGAGGGAGACCACCTTCTGTGCGCGGGTGAGAGTGAGCTTTTTCCGGGAGCGCCGGCGTTTGGCCATAAGCGAACTATCCTTTCTGCGGGATCAGCGACGCTTTCTGGAAGATGGACCGGCTTTCCCCGGCTTTTTCCGGCCGTTGTTCCCGCCGCTTTTTGAGTTAGAATAGAGGCCGCCTTTTTTATCGTTTCCACGCCCTTTGGCGGCTGAAGCGGCATGGCCGTTGTCCTCAAGGAGGTCCCGTTCATCCCTGTGATAGCCGCGGTTCCCCTTTCGGTTCGTGGAATTTCTCGAAACCGGCGGCTTGCTTTTTCTGCCGAAGGCTTGTCCTTTGCGGCTGCCGGGTGCGGTGCCGCGGATCAGACAGTTCGGGCCGTCCCCGATTAGGTCGGTACGGCCGGCGGCTTTCAGGGCGGCAAGCACGGTTTCCCGGTTCTCCGGCCGGAAATACTGCAAAAGCGCTCGCTGCTGGGCTTTTTCTTTCGGCGTACGGGGGACGTATACCGGTTCCAGCGTATAAGGATCCAGCCCGGTGTAAAACATGCAGGTGGAGATGGTGCCGGGAGTGGGATAGAAATCCTGCACCTGTTCGGGATGCAGGCCCTCTTTTTTCAGGAAAACCGCCAGTTCAATCGCGTCGCGGATGGTGCTGCCGGGATGGGAAGACATCAGGTAGGGGACGAGGTACTGCTTCTTCCCGACGCTTTTGGTCAGCTCATAGAACCGCTTCTGGAACCGCTTATAGGTATCAATCGGCGGCTTCCCCATGCAGCGCAGCACCGGCGCGGAGCAATGTTCCGGCGCTACCTTGAGTTGTCCGCTGACATGATGCTCCACCAATTCCTTGAAGAAGGTGTCGTCCTTATCCTCCATTAAGTAATCAAAGCGGATGCCCGAACGGATGAACACCTTTTTAATCCCCGGTAGCTTCCGCAGCCGGCGGAGGATATGGAGGTATTCGCTGTGGTCGACCTGTAAAGCCGGGCAGGGCTTGGGGGCCAGGCACTTCTTCCCCTTGCACAGCCCTTTGGTGAGCTGTCCTTTACAGGAGGGGGCACGGAAATTGGCGGTCGGCCCGCCCACGTCGTGGATATAGCCTTTGAAGCCGGGCATGTTGGCGATGGTTTTCGCTTCCCTCACCACCGATTCTTCACTGCGGCAGGCAATTTGGCGTCCCTGATGATACGCGAGGGAGCAGAAATTGCAGGCGCCGAAGCAGCCGCGGTTGTGGGTGATGGAGAACTGCACCTCCTCAATCCCCGGCACGCCGCCGAGCGCTTCGTACGAAGGATGGTAAGCCCGCATATACGGTAGTTCGTACACCCTGTCGAATTCGGGGGTAGAGAGGGGCAGCATCGGCGGGTTCTGCACCACGATCACATCCCCGTGCCGCTGGATGACGGTTTTCCCCCGCACCGCGTCCTGTTCGTCCTGCTGGATGCGGCAGGAGACGGCGTATTGCTTTTTATCGGCGGCAACCAGCTCGTACCGGGGGCATTCCGCACAAGGGCGGGGTATGTATTCCCGCACGGGGACGGAAAAGCAGGTGCCACGGATGTCGGTGAGAGAGGAAACCGGTTCGCCCTGCGCAAGCCGCTGGGCGATTTCCACATTCTGCTTTTCCCCCATGCCGAACACCAGCAGGTCGGCCCCGGCGTCCAGTAGGATGGAGGGGCGCACCCGGTCGTCCCAGTAATCGTAATGGGCGAAGCGGCGCAGGGACGCTTCCAGCCCGCCGATGACGATCGGCACGTCGGGATATGATTGC
This sequence comes from uncultured Clostridia bacterium, assembly GCA_946499275.1. Classification (GTDB taxonomy): domain Bacteria; phylum Bacillota; class Clostridia; order Oscillospirales; family Acutalibacteraceae; genus Avimonas. The sequence continues at coordinate 51,851 of CAMMRL010000001.1, forward strand.
CGGATCTGCCGGCAATACACGATGGTGGCGCGGTCGGGGCGCTTTCCCGCCTTTCCGCCAGCGGTATATGCGTCGTCGCTGCGTTTGCGTTTGGCGGCGGTATAATGGGCGACCATCGAATCGATGTTCCCCCCGGTGACAAAAAAGCCAAGCCGGGGGCGTCCGAAACGGGTGAAATCCGCCGTATCCTGCGGCTGGGAGAGTACACAGACCGAAAAACCGGCGGCCTCCAGCACACGGGAGATGATGGCGATGCCGAAACTTGGATGGTCCACATAAGCGTCCCCGGTTACGGCGACGATATCGGGCGCATCCCAGCTGCGTTCCCGCATTTCTTCGTAGGTGATAGGCAGAAAAGGCATAGGAATCTTCCTTTTGTCAAAGAGTGGGCGCGGCCGGAGGGAACGAGTTCCGTTCGGCCGCGCCGTTTGTCCGCAGCCGTCTATTGGCCCGTGGGAAGGAAGACATTGGCCCCGTCCCGCCGGTACAGGCGGTTGATCGTGCGGTAGTAGTCTTTATCGATACCGTCCAGCGTTTCCTTGGTAGTACGTACCCGCCAGTTGCTTTCCGGCACGCCGGGGATATTCATCCGTGCGTCGCTGCCGAAGCCGCACAGGTCTTGAAAGGCGATGATCGCCGTCCGGGCAGCGGAACGCCAGACCGTTTCGATAATTTTTCGGCAAGAAGGGCTGTGGTAACCCCCTTCTCCCCAATGCTCCCCTTCGAACCCGCAATACTGCAGGGCGAAGGCCCGCTCCTCCGGCGAGGCTTCCCACAGCCAGCCGAGCAAGGTATTGTTGTCGTGCGTCCCGATATAGGCCAGGCAGTTGAAGGGATAATTGTGGGGTAGGTGAGTGCTGTCCCCGTTCGGGTCGAAGCCGAACTGTACCACCCGCATCCCTGGGAAGCCGGTGGATTCCAGCAGGGCGGCCACATCCTCTCCGAATACGCCGAGATCCTCGGCGATGATCGCCGGGTCGGGGTAGGCGGTTTCCACCGCGTCGAACAGCGCCTGGCCGGGACCGGGTTCCCACGCCCCTTCTTTGGCGGTCTCCGCCTCGGCCGGCACCGCCCAGTAAGAGGCCAACCCGCGGAAATGGTCAATCCGCACCCGGTCGTAAATCCGTAGGGCGGCGCCGATGCGGTTTACCCACCAGCGGTAGCCGTCCCGTTTCATCGCATCCCAATCGTACAGCGGATTGCCCCAGAGCTGGCCGTCTTTGGAAAAATAGTCCGGCGGCACGCCCGCCACTTTAGTGGGGCGGCGGGTGGTGGGATCGAGCTGGAAGAGGGCGGCGTTGGCCCATACGTCGGCGCTGTCCAGCGCGACGTAAACCGGCATATCCCCCAGCACGCCGATTCCCAGTTTCCGGGCGTATTCATGCAGTTCTTCCCATTCGGTAAAGAAAAGATACTGGGTGAAATCCCAAAACGCCGTCTGTTCCCGGTAGTCATCGCGCCGCGCGCGGCAGCGGGCGCAATCCGCGCAGTCATCCGGCCATTCCCACCAGGGTTTTTGGCCGTTTACCTCCTTCACCGCCATATACAGGGAAAAGTCGGCCAGCCATTCCCGCTTTTCGGCAAAGGCGGCGATTTCGGCCCGCAGCGTATCGTCCAGGCGGGTAAAGGCGGTTTTCAGCAGCGCGAGCCGGCGTTCCCGTGCAAAATCATACGCGGCGGTATAGGGGGTGCCGTCCCAGCGGCCGGCGGTTTCTTCCTCTTGCGTGATCAGGCCGCGGCGAAGCAGGTCGCGCGGGTCGATATACAGGATGTTCCCGGCGAAAGCGCTCGGGCTGGTGTAAGGGGAATTCATGCTATCCAGCGGATTGAAAGGTAAGACCTGCCACCACCGAAAGTTCATGGCATGCAGCGTATCGAGAAAATACCGGGCTTCCTCCCCGAACACTCCTACGCCATAGGGACCGGGTAAGGAAGATACGTTGCAGAGTACGCCCGCGGTGCGGTTTTCCGTTCGTTTCATCAAGGCGGCGCTCCTTTCGGATTCCATTATATAGGGATAGAAAGGGATCCCCATGCTACGGTAGTATGGGTACAGAGTATATTGTATGCAGGGTTCCGGCTGATCCATACATCCAGAGTACAGATTTCCTGCGGACGGGTGGGCGTATGCAAGCAGCTACCTATGCCGGTGTTTTCGCCGCTTTATTCGCTGTCCGGGTTGTTCATGGCCATTTCCACCCACTGCTGCCGGGTGATGAGTACCTGCCGGGGCTTACTGCCCTCCGTCGGGCCGATGTATCCCTTCTGCTCCATTTCGTCGATCAGCCGGCCGGCACGGGCATAGCCGATACGCAGGCGGCGCTGGAGCATGCTGGTGGAGACGCTGCCGGATTCCACGGCGATCTCAATCGCCTGGGGGAGCATCTCGTCCCCGTCGCCTTCCGCCACGTCGTCCCCGGCAGTGGACTTGCCGCCGCCCTTGCCAGCCGAGGCGGCCTGACGGTCGATTTCTTCAATCACTTTGTCGTCGTATTCGTGTTCCTCCGAATTCTTGAGGTACTGCACCACGGATTCCACTTCCCGGTTGCTCACAAAGCAGCCCTGCACCCGCATGGGCTTCGGTAAGCCGACCGGCATGAAGAGCATGTCGCCCTTGCCCAGCAGCTTTTCCGCGCCGCCGGTATCCAGGATGGTGCGGGAATCCACGCTGGACGCCACGGTGAGCGCCAGACGGGAAGGGATATTCGCCTTGATTAGGCCGGTAATAACGTCTACAGAGGGGCGCTGGGTCGCAATGACTAAGTGCATCCCGGCCGCGCGGGCCATCTGCGCCAGACGGATGATCGCGTCCTCCACCTCGCTGGCGGCGGCCATCATCAGGTCGGCCAATTCGTCGATGACAATCAGGATCAGCGGCATCGGCTGGAGCGTTTCGCTCTTTTTGGCCAGTTCGTTGTAGGAAGCAAGGTCGCGCACGTTGTTTTCCGCAAAAAGCTTATACCGGTTGAGCATTTCGGTTACGGCCCAACCCAGGGCGCCGGCCGCTTTGCGCGGATCGGTGACCACGGGAACCAACAGATGCGGGACGCCGTTATAAATACCGAATTCCACCTGCTTTGGATCGATCAGCAACATCCGCACGTCCTTGGGCGAAGCGCGGTAGAGCACGCTTTGAATCATGGAATTGGTACAGACGGATTTACCCGAGCCGGTGGTGCCCGCAATCAGCAGATGGGGCATTTTGGCCAGATCCGCCACCACAATATGGCCGCTGATGTCTTTGCCTAGGGCCACGGTCAGCTTGCTTTTGGCTTTGGAAAATTCGGTGGAATCAATGAGTTCCCGCAGGCAGACGCTGCCGCAGACTTTATTCGGCACCTCGATCCCCACGGCGGCTTTGCCGGGGATCGGCGCTTCGATCCGCACGCCGGTTGCCGCCAGCCGCAGGGCGATGTCATCCGACAGGCCGGTAATCCGGCTGATTTTCACCCCGGCGCTCGGTTCCAGTTCGTACCGGGTGACGGCCGGGCCGCGGGAGATCGCCACCACCCGGGTGCTGATACCGAAATCCTTTAGTGTTTTCACCAGCAGGTCGGCGTTGGTCTGCTGTTCCATTGCGGCGGATGCGTCGTCAAACGGACGGGGTTCGTCCAACAGGGCAATAGGGGGATAGTGGTAATCATCGTCCTCTCCGGCCGGAGAGGCTTCCGGCCGGGGCGGTTCAAAACCGTCTGCTTTTTTGTCCAGCGGCTCCTTTTCACCGGCTTTTTCCGTGTTCGGCCCGGCGGTTCCCGTCAGAGGGGAGGGGATGGGCGGATGATCCGCTACATCATCCAGGGCAATGTCCAGCTTGTTCGGCAGCTTTTCCGGATTCAGGATGCCGCTTGAAGCCGGTTCCTCCTGCAGCCCGCGGGCGGCGCGCTCCAGTGCCGCGAGCTTTTCGTTCTTTTCCGGCAGCGGCTTTTCACGGGACGGTGCATCACGCGATGGGAGAGTGGAAGACGGCGTCTCTTCCTCGTCGTCGGTATAGCCCTCGCCGATATTAATGTCGATTGGGGAAGCAGCGCGCCGCCGTTCCTCCCCGGCGATCATGGCGGTTTCAATACTCTGTTTTGCTTTTTTCACCGGAGTGGAAGCGGCGCGGAGCACGGCGACTACAGTAGTGCCGGTGACCAACATAAGGAAGACGACGATCAATAGGATGATGATGATTTTCGCGCCGACATCGGTAAAAAAATATTCCAGCGGGTAGCCGAGCAGCACCCCCATCACGCCGCCGCCGCGGGTCGCTTTTCCGGCGGTATACCCTAAGCCGATGGCGGAAAAATAATTGGAGGTGATATCGAAAGTGAATACATGAATCGCGCTTGAAACCATGGTGATGAGACTTACACACTGCCACATCTTCCCGCTGACGCTACCTACCGGCTTGTCCAACGCAATCACAACGGCTATGTACATCATCAGCACCGGCAGGATGTAGGCGCAGATGCCGAACAGACCGAGCAGGAAGCGGTGAAGAGCCCCCCACAGGCTGCCCCCAGGGATAATAACCATGCAAAACAGCAGGATCGCTGCAGCAAATATCAGCACAGAGGCGGTTTGACGGCGCGCTTTCACCACCGTATTGCCCTTGCTCTCTTCCGCCTTTTTCTTCGCCATGGATGCCGGCCGGTTGGGCACCTTCTTTTTGGTCGTGGACTTTTTTTTAGTCGCGGGCATTGCGTTCACTCCCAGTCAAGGTTTTGAAATCCTAGAGGGTATGCTGTCTTTGTTCGGATGGATACCCTTCGTCAAACCGCAGGCATTGCCTTGCGATACTATGTAAGCCGGGAGATCCCGGCGGAATTTCAGCGATAATGGAGATGCGATTTATACAGGGGAGTCTGCCGGGCTGTCCGACGCCTTGGCGCGGTTTTCATCGATCATGGCGTACAGCGCGCCGATCGCGTCCGACAGGGAACCGAGTTCGTCAATCAGCCCTTCCCGCACCGCGTCCTCTCCGTCGAGGACGGTACCCATGTCCATCACCAGCTCGTCGTTGTTCAGACAGAGCTCGGTAAAGCGTTCCGGGGGCATGTGGGAGTTACCGGAGACAAAGCCGGTAATCCGTTCCTGCATCCGCTCAAAATAGGAAAACGCCTGCGGGACCCCCAGCACCAGCCCGTTCATCCGTACCGGGTGAAGGGTCATGGTCGCGGTTGGAGCAATAAAGGAGCGCTTGGCCGCCACCGCAAGGGGGACGCCGATGGAGTGGCCGCCTCCCAATACAAGGGAAACCGTGGGCTTTTTCATCCCGGCGATGAGTTCGGCAATGGCCAGCCCCGCTTCAATGTCCCCGCCCACCGTATTGAGCAAAACCAGCAACCCCTCGATTTCGGGGCTCTCTTCAATGGCGACGAGCTGGGGGATGACATGTTCGTACTTCGTAGTTTTATTATTATCCGGCAGAACGTAATGCCCTTCAATCTGGCCGATGATGGTCAGGCAATGGAGGACATGGCGGCCATTGTCAGTGGTAACCGAACCGGTTTCGGTCGTTTGGCCGAGTTGCTTTTCAAGAGCGGCGGCTTCTTTGGCAGAGGGAACCGGCTGGTTTTCAGCCGGTTCTTCCGCAGGGTCGTTTTCTATGGAAGAGTTATCCGCCGGCGTGGCACTCCATAAAGCGGAACGATAAGCCCCTGTACTGTCTTGCGTGGTATTTTTTGACATGCACGTCCATCCTTTCTTAGGAGGACGAACGCACGGCAGGTTTACGCGATTCCGTCCCCTTTTCGGTTAGTTTTTTCCGAAAAAGGGACGGATTATGCGTGATGATAAGCTCATTGTATGCTGTTGTACCAGTTTACAAAAATCAGGAAATCAAAGAGACTGCGTATCGTTTACACCGTTTCCCGGATCGGTTCCGCTTTTTTTGCGGCCCGGCCCGGTTTGGACGTTTTTGCATCTTTGCGGGCAGCCATACGGGCGTTGGCAAGCATGAGCTTGATCCGGTTTTCCTGGTTGATCCGGGTAGCGCCGGGATCGTAGTCGATGCACACGATGTTCGCCTGGGGCATGTTATCCTTGATTTTGCGGACCATGCCTTTGCCCACCACATGGTTGGGTAGGCAGCCGAACGGCTGAGTACAAACGATGTTGTGGATACCGGAATCGATCAGTTCCAGCATCTCGCCGGTGAGCAGCCATCCCTCGCCCATCTTATTTCCGTAACCGAGGTAATCCTTCGCCAGCCCCTTGAGATGGTCAAAGGTACAAGGGACACGGAATTCCGGATGCCGCTTGACTGCGGCAATCATCATCGCTTGCAGGCGCTTCACGTAGTTTTCGAGGAAACCGGCGCCGAGATAGGTGGCGGTTTTGCCGCCGTATAGTTTATGGTCCTCCACCCGGTTGTCGCATTTGAAAATGATGAAGTCGGTCAGGCCGGGAACCACTGGTTCGCAGTCCTCCGAGCGCAAGAATTCTTCCAGGTTGTTGTTGCCCAGCGGGGCGTATTTGATATAAATTTCCCCGACGATGCCGACCCGCACCTTCGGTACCCGCCGGACGGGGATGGATGCAAAATCGTCCGCAATGCGGTCGAAATTCTCCCGGACAAAATCGGTTTTGAAGCTGCCTTTCTGGCTGAACTCCCCGACCAGACGGTTCACCCACTTATCGATCCGGCGGTCGGTTTCGCCCTCCACGATTTCATATGGGCGGCACTGGTTAGCCATGTGGACGATTAAGTCGCCGTAAATCATGGAAAACGCCATTTGCCGGATCATGGTGAAGTTGAGGGAGAAGCCGGGATTCTTTTCCAGCCCGGAGAGGTTGACCGACACCACCGGGACATAATCGTATCCTGCCCGGTGGAGCGCTTTGCGCAGTAGGTGGATGTAATTGGAAGCACGGCAGCCACCGCCGGTCTGGGTGATCATCAGCCCGACCTTGTGGGGGTCGTATTTCCCGCTCTTGATCGCGTCGATAAGCTGGCCGATGACCAGCAGCGCGGGGTAGCAGGTGTCGTTATGGACGTATTTCAACCCTTCATCCACAATCCCGCGATGGGTGGAGGTGAGCATATCCATTTTGTAGCCGTGCAGTTCAAACACCCGTTTGAGCATGGTAAAATGCACGGGAAGCATTTGGGGCATGAGCAGGGTGTATTCCTTCTTCATCTCTTCGGTAAAGAGGAGCCGCCCCTGGTCGTCATAAATCAGTTCTGCCATAATGCGCTATTCCTTTCTCGGAGGGGTGATGCCGGTAACGGATCGGAGGCGTCCCTCAGACCGCTTTGGCTTTATCGGCGGATTCCTCCGCCCGGCGGGCGTCGATAGCCGCGAGCAGGGAACGGATGCGGATACGCACCGCGCCGAGGTTGTTGATTTCATCGATTTTTAGCTGTGTGTACAGCTTGCCGCCCTCTTCTAGAATGGAGCGGACCTCGTCGGTGGTGATTGCGTCAATGCCGCATCCAAAAGAGACGAGCTGCACGAGCTGCATGTCCGGCTGGGTGGTGACGTATTCAGCGGCGCTGTACAGGCGGGAATGGTAGGTCCATTGGTTGAGCACATGCACCGGCTTCTTTGGTTCCTTCCACGCGACGGCGTCTTCGGTTACCACCGTCAGCCCGAAGGAAGCGATCATCGAATCGATGCCGTGGTTGATCTCCGGGTCCACATGGTACGGCCGGCCGGAAAGGACGATGATGTCCCGCCCGTTTTTCCGGGCGTCGGCGATCATTTCCGCCCCTTTATCCCGCAGCATGCCGAGATAGGCGGTGTAAGCGGCATACGCCGCCTTGCTCGCGGCCTTGACCTCGCCGGCCGAGATCCCAAATTCCTCCCCGAAATATGCCACCGCCTTTTTTGCAAAGTCGCGCGGGCGGTGCATTCCGAAATAGGGGTGGAGGAAACGGGTGTTTTTCAGCGCGAGGACGTTGGCGTCGATCAATTCCGGGTAATAGGCCACGACCGGGCAGTTGTAGTGGTTGTCTCCCTTTTCTTCATCGAAGTTGTAGGGAAGACAGGGGTAAAAGATCGCGTCCACGTCCATGTCGAGCAGCTTTTCAATATGCCCGTGGATCAGCTTGGCCGGGTAGCAGACGGTGTCCGAAGGGATGGTATGCTGCCCACAGGCGTACAGGCTCCGGGAGGATTCGGGGGAGAGCACCACTTCAAACCCGAGTTTCGTAAAGAAAGCGTACCAGAAGGGGAGGTTTTCGAACATGTTCAGCGCCATCGGCAGGCCGATGCGGCCCCGCCGGTTTTCCCCGCCGTGCAGGGAGCGCAGGTAATCGTATTTCCATTTGTACAGGTTGGGTACGTCCTTATGCCCGCCTTTGCCGAGCGGGCGTTCGCACCGGTTGCCGGAGATAAAACGGCGGTTTCCACTGAAGGTGTTGACGGTGAGCTGGCAGTGGTTGCCGCACAGCCCGCACTGGGCAGACTTGGCCGTATGCTCGAAATGCTCCAGTTCCTCCTCGCCAAGAAGGCCGCTGCGGGACAGGTGCAGCTCCCTGGCGGCGAGGGCAGCACCGTACGCGCCCATGATGCCGGCGATGGTGGGGCGGACCACTTCCGTCCCCAGTTCCAGTTCAAAGCTGCGGAGCACCGCGTCGTTGAGGAAGGTGCCGCCCTGAACCACGATGTGCCGGCCTAGTTCCGAGGGGCTGGCGGCGCGGATAACCTTGTAAATCGCGTTTTTCACGATGCTGATGGACAGGCCGGCCGAGATGTCGTCCACCCCGGCGCCTTCCTTCTGCGCCTGCTTGACGGAGGAATTCATGAATACCGTGCAGCGGGAACCGAGATCGACCGGCTTTTCCGCGAACAGGCCGAGGGCGGCGAAATCCGCGATCGAGTAGCCCAGCGCCTTGGCGAAGGTTTCGATAAAGGAACCGCAGCCGGAGGAACAGGCTTCGTTGAGCATGATGCTGTCGATCGCACCGTTGCGGATTTTAAAGCACTTCATGTCCTGGCCGCCAATATCGATGATAAAATCCACCTGCGGGTTGAAGTGGGCGGCGGCGCGGTAATGCGCGACTGTTTCCACCAGCCCGAGGTCGATGTTGAACGCGTTTTTAATCAGGTCTTCCCCATAGCCGGTGGCGGCGCTGCCCTTGATAGTAACGCGCCCGCCGAAGCGGCGATAGATCTCCTTGAGCTGGTCGAGCACCACCGACACCGGATTGCCGCCGTTGGAAGCGTAGTAGGTGTACAGCAGCCCGCCGTCCGGCGTGACCAGCGCGAGCTTGGTGGTGGTGGAGCCGGCGTCGACGCCGAGATATGCGTCGCCCGTGTAACCGTCCGCGTCAATCGGCGGGGGGCAGTGGGCGGCGTGCCGGGCGGCGAAAGCGTCGTATTCCTCCTTGGAAGCGAAGAGAGGGGGGAGGGTGTTGGTGGTGTTTTTTTGGGACGAGGCATTGTCGATCCGGCGGAGCACTTCGTCAAACGGGATCGCGTCGATGTTGCCCGCGTAAACCGCTGCGCCGACCGCGACGAACACGTCGGCGTTGTCCGGGAAGACGGACTGTTCGGGGGTGAGATGCAGCGTTTCCACAAACCGGCGGCGCAGGCCGCTCAGGAAGTAGAGCGGGCCGCCCAGAAACAGCACCTTGCCCTTGATCTCCCGTCCCTGGGCGAGACCGGCGATGGTCTGGTTCACCACCGCCTGGAAGATGCTGGCCGCGATATCCTCCTTGCGCGCGCCCTGGTTGAGTAGGGGCTGGATGTCCGATTTGGCGAACACCCCGCAACGGGAGGCGATGGAATACAGCTTTTCGTAATGTTCGCTGAGTTCGTTGAGTTCGTCTGGGGTGACGTTCAGCAAAGTGGCCATCTGGTCGATGAACGCGCCCGTACCGCCAGCACAGGAGCCGTTCATCCGCTCCTCCAATCCGCCGGTGAAGAAGATGATCTTTGCATCCTCGCCGCCTAATTCCACCACGACGTCGGCATCGGGGATGAACCGTTCCACCGCGCCGGCGGTCGCGAACACTTCCTGCACAAACTCCAGCCCTGCGGCTTTGGCCACCCCGAGCCCGGCGGAGCCGGTGATGGAAACCTGCACGTCCTGTTTCCCGAGTTGCGGTTCCAAAAGGCGGAGCATTTCCGCCGTCTTTTCTCGCACTTTGGACATATGCCGCTCGTACGTTTTGAAAAGGATGTTGTCCTGGTCGTCCAGCAGCACGACTTTGACAGTCGTGGAGCCGATATCAATTCCAATGCGCAAAATAGGGCCTCCTAACAATGTATGGGGTGAGAGGGGATAGCTTACCGCCATCCCTTGTGGTTATATGTCATTAACCGATACTTAAAGATAATACACCGCATTATCAAACTTGTATCGATTCATTATACCACTTGTGGGAACGGAGGGCAAGTAAAAGGAACGGATTCTTTCGGATTTTTCGATGCCGATTTTTGGGGGAACACGCAAAAAATGGGGGTTTATCCAAAGATTCTATTGCGCAAACAGGCGGGGGAAGATATACTGAAATGGGAAAATTTTATGACGTGCTTGGTCTAAAAAGCTTGTTGAGGATAGCAAAATATGAAAAAGGAAAGGATTGTAAATATAAAACTGTTGCGGCTGTTGGGGATGCTGCTGTTTTCCTGTATTTTTGGGTGGAGTTCTATAAGTAGGTAGCTGGCGCAGCCGACGGGGGCGGGGCGTATTGTGGATGCGATTTTACGCTCTGTTTCTTTCCGCATGCATAGGAAAGCACGGCTGGCGTATAAAGAGCATCCGACAGACTTTTACGGAATTTGAATAGAAAGAGAGGAATCGATTTTATGCTTTTGGCTTTGGACATGGGGAATACCAACATTACGATCGGCGTTTTTGAGGGGGAAATACTCCGTTTTGAATCCCGTCTTGCAACCGATCATACCAAAATGGAGGACCAATATGCGGTGGAGCTGCTGGACATCCTACGGCTGTACGGCGTAAACGGGCGGGATTTTGAGGGGGCGGTGATCTCCTCGGTGGTACCGCCGCTCAACCACGTGATCCGCCGTGCAGTGGAAAAGGTGACGGGGGTATCCCCGCTTTTGATTGGCCCGGGGATCAAGACAGGGATGGACGTGCGCATTGATAACCCTGCCCAGCTCGGCGCAGACCTGCTGGTGGGCGCGGTGGCGGCGATGGCGCGTATCGGCGCACCATGCATCATCTGGGATCTCGGCACCGCGACGACGGTTTCGGTGGTGGATAAGCACGGTGTGTTCCGCGGCGGCGCGATTATGCCGGGGGTGGGGGTATCCTTCGATACGCTGGCATCCCGCGCCTCGCAACTGCAGAGGATCAGCTTTGAAGCGCCCGAAAAGGCGATCGGGGGGAATACCATCGCCTGTATGCAGTCGGGGGCGGTATATGGAACGGCGTCGATGCTGGACGGGATGTGCGACCGGATCGAAGAGGAGCTGGGATATCCCGCGGCGGTGGTCGCTACCGGGGGGCTCGGCCGGGAGATTGTACGCTATTGCCGACGTAAGATCGCTTATGACGATACGCTGCTGCTGACCGGGCTGCGGCTGATTTATGAGAAGAATAAAAAATAGAAAGCGGCTATAACAGCCATGGTTTCCGTCTCCTGAAAACCCGATGAGAAGACTGGTTTTCACGGCGGTTTCCGACACCGTCGTTTTTGACAAATTGAATTTTACCAACAGCATTAGCGGATTTGGAAGAAATCCTGGAAAAGAATCATCAGGATTTGCAACGGAAGCATTCGCGAACAGCCGGGTGTGGGCTCTTTTGCCCGTATCTTGGTGAGACTATATGGCACTGCGGCATGTGCGTCAAGGGCTTCGAAGGGGAGGTACCGGCAACATACTGTTTCGGTTACGATCCTGTTCCGAGATGGAGGTTGTGCCGATCGAGTGTATAAACGGCTGGTAAACAGAGCGGAGGACAGCACGCTCTTTGTTTGGAATATTCTCCCGATGCTGGAGGATTGACCCGCCGACAGGAACGAAAGGGAAACGGATACCATGCGAAGCGAGCAGGAAGTGATGAATACAATCTTGGGTTTTGCGAAAGGGAAGGCGCACGTCCGGGTGGCTACATTGGAAGGCCCCCGCGTGAACCCGTATGTTTCGAAAGACGATTTTCAGGACTTTGACGTTACCTTTTTGGTGGACGATATCGCCGCTTTTACGGTGGACGACGGGTGGCTGTCCGTGTTTGGGCATATCCTGCTGCTTCAGAAACCGGAGGACATGGAGTTGTTTCCCCCGGAAATACCGGGGTATTCCTACCTGATGACGTTTGACGATTACCGGAAAATCGATTTAACGCTTCTTCCCCTGGCGATGCTGGAGGAGTATCTGGAGAGCGACGGCCTGATCCGCGTGTTGCTGGATAAGGACGGCAGGATTGGCCGAGAAATAGTCCCGACCGACGAAAGATATCGACTGCGAAAGCCGACGGCGCGGCTGTACGATGATTGCTGTAACGAATTCTGGAACCTCGCGCCGTATGTGGTCAAAGGGCTCTGCCGGAGGGAGATCCTGTTTGCCGCCGATCACCTTGCCCTATTGCGCAAAGAGCTGCTCCGTATGCTATCCTGGCAGGTGGGGGCGGAGCGAGGGTTTTCTTTCAGCGTGGGGAAAAATTATAAATATCTGCCACGGTATCTGCAGGCCCGGATACAGGAGCGTTTGATGGAAACCTACCGGACGGATTCCTATGAATCGGCCTGGGATTCCCTGGACGGCAGCCTTGCATTGTTCCGTGAAAGCGCGGTGAAGGTGGCGGTGTGGCCTACGCGTATCCGGCCTATGACGGCCATATAACGCCGCATGTTTTATCCATGAGAAAAATTCAGAATGGGGATGGCTTTGTAAGGGAAAATCGTATATAATAGGGGAGAGCCAATAATACGGCGGGATCCATGGAACAGGAGACAGCGCGGCAGTCTTTGTACGCCGCAGCCGGGATCCCCGTGGAGGAGCCGTATGGTCGGGCGGGGCCCGAATAGATATTTTGTGCCGAACGGCACATCGCGCTGTATCCCATCCGCTTTTCTCCAAGGTGGGTTCCAGGGAACAGCAGCAAGGAGGTTTTGTCGTTATGACAAGAAGTAAACTGGAGAAAATGGTGCTGACCGCGATGTTTTGCGCGATTATCACCGCGATGACCTTTATCCCGTTTGTGGGATATATCACCTACGGCGGGCTGAGCCTGACCACCTTGCATGTGGTCGCGATTCTCGGCGCCGTGACCCTCGGCCCGGTGCGCGGGGCGGTGATCGGCTTGGTGTGGGGCGTAACCTGCCTTTTGTATGCCATAGCGAACGGTACGGCGGATGCGGCTATTTTCCTGAATCCGCTGATTTCCGTGGTGCCTCGGGTAATCGTCGGCTTTATGGCGGGCTGGTATTTCCGCTGGTTTACCGCCCTATTCCGCAAAATTTCCTCCCGCAAGGGGGAACGGACGCCGGAGGAACCGGAACACCGCGGGAACGCGGTAGCGCGTTGGTTCCATTCTTTCCGCGGAAAAGGGCCGGAGGTGGCGGCTTCGGCAGTGGCGGCCGGGTTGGGTACTCTGACGAACACTGCGCTGGTGATCACAGCCATCCAGCTTTTCGGCGGGAGCGGCGTGGTAAAAATGGGCGTGGTGTTGCAAGCGATCGTTGATGCGGCTCTGGCGCTGAATATGACCATTGAGCTGCCTCTGGCAGTTATCGTGGTACCGGCTATCGCGGTGCCGCTGTTCCAGCTGATGCGCCGCCAGGGCGCGCGCTGACGCCCCGTTTTTGTATTAACATAAACCAAAAAAGCCGTGTCCGGACAAGCAACGGACACGGCTTTTTTGGTTATGGGAAAAGTACCCGGATATTTCTTAGGTATTTTCATGGCTTTGGGACGTGGGCTGTTTGCCATTATTCCGGGGCGGCATCGACCATTGACGGCGGATGTTGATCGAAAATCCATGTCGCGATCGCGTCTGTTTTACAGAGACCAATCTATAGTATGTATGGCTCCAATGCTTCGACGACAGCGTTGGAAAAGCTTTTGGAAGCTCCCCAGTCAAAACGGAAAAAGCCCTCTCCGCCGCCACCGCTGACACAGACGACACGGGTACGTCCTTCAAAATTGTCGATCGTGACGGTCAGCGTCAGCCGGTTTCCGGCGCGGTAATAATGCTTTTCATAAATGCAGACGATGCAGGCAGTCTGATTCGGCGCGTTAAGGATATAGGAATCGATTCGTTCGCCGGTAATACTCCCGTTCACAATGGCGTTATCGATAGCTTGAGCGGCCTGCTGCGGGGATAGAGAAACGTACAGTGTGCTGGCCATGGCTTTCCTCCTCCTGCAATGGGATTGACGGCGGGGCTTTTCCCCGTTCCTCTGTTTCCAGTACTGTTGTATTGGAACGGCTGGAAATACCCATTTTGATTTATCGTAACATGAAAGCTTCGTATTATCAAGCCGGATATCGCTGTAAAAACGGGCGGCCCCGAAAATTTCAGGACCGCCCGTAAGCGAGGTAACGATTGAAAGAAGGTTGGCTCGGGAGCCGATGCCGCTTACTTGCCGTAGTAGCTCTTGAGATAGAGTTCCTTGATCTCTTTAAAGAGCGGATAACGCGGGTTGGCTCCTGTGCACTGATCGTTGAACGCCTGTTCCACCATGTCGTCCAGGGTATCGAGGAAGTATTTCTCGTCGATACCGTACGCCTGGATGGATTCCTTGACGCCGACCTTTTTCTTCAGGTCTTCGATCCCGGCGAGCAGCTTTTCAAAGCACTCTTCATCCGTTTTGCCGGTGAAGCCGCAATACCGCGCGCATTCGGCGTAACGGGCCAGGGTGTGCGGATACTCATACTGCGGGAAAGTGCCCATCTTGGTCGGGGTTTCGGAGGAGTTGTACCGCATAACGTTGGTGAGGATCACCGCGTTGGCGATACCGTGCGGCAGGTGATGGAACGCGCCGAGCTTGTGCGCCATCGAGTGGTTCAGGCCCAGGAACGCGTTGGCGAACGCCATACCGGCCATGCAGGCGGCGTCGGCCATCTTCTGGCGGGCTTTTGGATCGTTCGCACCGTTCTCATAAGCGGAGGGCAGGTAATCGAACACGTTCTTCATGGCTTTGAGAGCCAGGCCGTCGGTGTAATCACTGGCCATAACCGACACGTACGCTTCCAGCGCATGGGTCAGCACGTCGATGCCGGAAGCGCTGGTCAAGCCCTTAGGCTGGCTCATCATGTTGTCGGTATCCACAATCGCCATGTTCGGCAGGAGCTGGTAGTCGGCCAGCGGATACTTCACGCCGCTGCTTTCATCGGTGATGATGGCGAACGGGGTTACTTCGGAACCGGTACCGGAGGAAGTCGGAATGGCGATGAAGTAGGCTTTGTTGCCCATTTCCGGATACTCGTACACTCTCTTGCGGATATCCATGAAGTCCATGGCCATATCTTCGAAGTTCGCGTCCGGATGCTCGTACAGCACCCACATAATCTTGCCGGCGTCCATCGCAGAACCGCCGCCCAGAGCGATGATCACGTCGGGTTCGAAGGCGCGCATCGCCGCAGCGCCCTGCTTGGCGCAGCCCAGCGTCGGGTCGGGAGCCACTTCGTAAAAGCAGGTGTGCTGGATGCCCATTTCGTCGAGTTTCGCTTCGATGGGAGCGACATAGCCGTTTTTGTACAGGAAGGAGTCGGTGACGATAAAGGCCTTTTTCTTATGCATAACCGTCTTCAGTTCGGCCAGGGCGACCGGCATGCAGCCTTTCTTGAAATACACCTTTTCCGGAGCGCGGAACCACAGCATATTCTCTCTCCTCTCGGCAACCGTCTTAATGTTGATCAGATGCTTGACGCCCACGTTTTCGGAAACCGAGTTGCCGCCCCAGGAGCCGCAGCCCAGTGTCAACGAGGGAGCCAGACGGAAGTTGTACAGGTCGCCGATACCGCCCTGGGAGGAGGGGGTGTTGATCAGGATACGGCAGGTCTTCATCGTCTCGCCGAACTTCGCAATCTTGTCTTTACCGGCTACCGTGTCCACATACAGGGAAGAAGTGTGGCCATAGCCGCCGTCCGCGATCAGGCGTTCCGCCTTGGAAACCGCGTCGTCGAAATCCTTCGCGCGGTACATGGCCAGGACGGGGGAGAGCTTTTCGTGCGCGAACTCTTCTTCCAATTCCACGCTTTCCACTTCACCGATCAGGATTTTGGTGGTTTCGGGAACCTCCACGCCGGCGAGGGCAGCGATGGTATGAGCGGACTGGCCGACGATTTTCGCATTCAGCGCGCCGTTGATCAGGATGGTCTTGCGGACCTTCTCGGTTTCGTCCGGCTTGAGGATGTAGCAGCCGCGGTCGACGAATTCCTTCTTCGCCTGGTTGTAGATTTTATCCAGCAGGATGACCGACTGCTCGGAAGCGCAGATCATACCGTTGTCAAACGTCTTGGAATGGATGATGGAGTTGACCGCCATCACGACATCGGCGGAATCGTCGATGATCGCCGGGGTGTTGCCAGCGCCGACGCCTAGGGCCGGTTTGCCGGAGGAGTAAGCCGCCTTTACCATGCCGGGGCCGCCGGTTGCCAGGATAATATCCGCACTACGCATCAGCTCGTTGGTCATTTCCAGCGAGGGAATGTCGATCCAGCCGATGATGCCGGCCGGGGCGCCGGCCGCGACCGCCGCGTCCAGGACCACCTTCGCCGCTGCGATGGTACATTTCTTCGCGCGTGGATGGGGGCTGATGATGATGCCGTTGCGGGTTTTCAGAGAAATCAGGGTCTTGAAAATCGCTGTGGAGGTGGGGTTGGTGGTCGGGATAACCGCCGCGACAACGCCGATCGGCTCCGCAATCTTCTTCATGCCGCCGGAAAGGTCTTCCTCAATCACGCCGCAGGTCTTGGTGTTCTTGTAAGCGTTATAGATGTACTCAGCCGCATAGTGGTTTTTAATGACCTTGTCTTCCACCACGCCCATGCCGGTTTCTTCGACCGCCATCTTTGCCAGCGGGATACGCTGCTTGTTCGCGGCCATCGCGGCAGCATGGAAAATCTTGTCTACTTGTTCTTGGGTGTACGTGGCGAAAATCTGCTGCGCGGCACGCACCTCGTTGATCTTGGCGATCAACGCATCGAGGTTGTCGACCAAGCCGGTAGCAGCCGGAGCGGTGGCCGCAACGGCGGCCTGTTCTTTCTTAGCCATTTCCATATTCCTCCTGTTTCCCAACAAATCCAGTGAAAGAGTGTTTGAGGTTTTGTTATTTTTTTAACAAGGCTATTATAGCAGACGGATCCCCCGCATGACAAGACCCATTGTATGACAATGTTTTGAAAAATGCGACACCATTTATGGTTAAGTTTCATAAAAGAGGATGAAGGGTTTTCTTGAAGAGGAGATCACT
The DNA here is from genome assembly GCA_946499275.1 of uncultured Clostridia bacterium. Taxonomy (GTDB): domain Bacteria; phylum Bacillota; class Clostridia; order Oscillospirales; family Acutalibacteraceae; genus Avimonas. Next base: position 69,174 of record CAMMRL010000001.1, read on the forward strand.
TCCAGAAAGCGGGCGGTAGGTCACCCGATGGGAGGAAAACGAGGGATCCACGGCAGGCGATCCGGGTAGACGGCCTTCTGCAAAACAGTTCCGTAAAACCTCTATTGCCTGTTGTTGAGTTCTTAGAAAAATACCCATTTGAACACCGGTCGATAAAGGATGCCGCTTGTTCTTTCGGATGTCTCCAAAAAATAAAGCCGCCGCGCTTTGTAAAGCGCGGCGGTTGAAGCGGCGGATTATTCGTATGCCACAACGTCGATCCACTTCATCAGGAAATCGTTCTGGGCGGGGTTGCCGTCGGCCAGATGGGCCGCGGCTACGATAGGTAGCCATTCCTGTACATACCGTTTGGAGGTGTTGGTCTTTTTACAGAAGGCGTTCATATACATTTCGGCGGCCTTGGGATTATCCAGCGAGAACAGCAGATAGGTGCGGGCCACGTCGGCGCTCGCGTTTCCTTGACGGGCGGCCACCCAGTCGACGATAAAGGTGCCCTTCTCATTCAGGATAATATTGGCCGGGGTGAAATTGCCGTGGCAGAGCTTTGTATGCTTGGGCATGCTTTCCAGCCGGGTCAGCAGTTCGTATTTGACCGAATCGCTGATGGTATCCAGCGAGTTGATCTGGCGGGCCAGCTTATCCTTCAACTTACTCAGCTTCGGAGTAACCTTCGAGTGCACGGTGAGTTGTAGGTCCACCATATCGTTGATATATTTTTCCAGATTGGCGGGGTCCTCTTTCATGACCTCTGCCAGCGTTTTGCCTTCTATCAGGTCCATCGTGATGGCCCAGCGGCCGTCAATGACGGAAACCTCGTGGATAATCGGCACATTGAGACCGGTATCTTCCACACGGGCATGGGTCAGCGCTTCGTACAGGGCGTTGGTTTTTGGGCGGTTGACCTTAAACAGCTTGACCGCCATATCACCGCACTTGTAAACGTCAACGGTTTCACTTGAGGCAATGAGTTCTTTGAATTCCATAAAGATGGTCTCCTTTCAAAATCCGCACGGAGAAGGGATCCCCGTTGGGATTGATTGTGTGATATTTGGTGTATCTGTCTGTATTATACAACTTTTTTCGAAAAAGTAAAGACGTTTTTTGTAAAATCTATATCGATTTCCTTTGGTATTCTTGCATAAGTAGGTATAAGAAAAGCCTCATTCTCCCAATTTGACGGATGGCGGGAAGAAAGATGCATTTTTGGAAAAAGAGTATCTTGAGACGGACAGGAAGGAAACGATGGAAAAGCTTGATTTTTTGCGCTTTCAATGATAGTATAGTTATAATATGGTGGCAGGCTGCGTGCATGTTTGTATCGGCCCTGCCGTCAGGAGCCGGATTCAATCCGCTGGTTTCTATGGAAAAAGGAGAGGTCGCCATGTATACCATTTTACATAAACGCTCGCTCAATCCTTCGGTAACGCTGATGAAAATCGACGCGCCGCTGGTGGCGAAAAAAGCCCGTGCCGGCCAGTTTATCATCCTGCGGGTGAATGAAACGGGGGAGCGTATTCCGCTTACGATTGCGGATCACGACGCGGAAAAAGGGACGGTTACGATTATTTTTCAGAAAGTAGGGGGGACCACCTTTTTGTTGGACACCTTGAACGAAGGGGATGCGCTGCTGGATTTCGTCGGCCCGCTTGGCCGTGCTACAGAGGTGGACGGTTACCATCGGGTGGCGGTGGTCGGCGGCGGGGTAGGCTGCGCCATCGCGTATCCGGAAGCGAAGGCCTTGCATGCTGCAGGGGCGAAGGTGGATATGATCGCCGGTTTCCGCAACAAGGATATCGTCATGCTGGAAGAGGAGATGGGCGCGGTTAGCGACCGACTGTATGTGATGACGGACGACGGTTCCAACGGCAATAAGGGCTTTGTGACGGTGAAGCTGCAGGAACTGCTGGATGAAGGGAACGCATACGATCTGGTGATCGCGATCGGCCCGCTGCCGATGATGCGGGCGGTTGCCGAACTGACGAAGAAGTACGGTGTGAAAACCCTTGTCAGTATGAACCCCATTATGATTGATGGGACCGGCATGTGCGGAGGCTGTCGCTTGACCGTGGGGGGCGAAGTGAAATTTGCCTGTGTGGACGGCCCGGAATTCGACGCCCATCAGATCGATTGGGATGGCGCGATGAAGCGGTTGGGCCAATATAAGGAAGAAGAGCACGAGTGCAACCTGATGAAACGGTTCGGCAAGCAGTAAGGGCCAAGCTCTTCGCGATAACCATCAATCATATGGATGAACGGAAAGGTTGAAATACATGGCTGTCAACAAGCAAATGGAAAAAACGCCGATGCCCGAACAGGAGCCCCAAATCCGCGCGGCGAATTTTGAAGAAGTGGCAAAAGGCTACACCGTGGAGATGGCGGTAAACGAGGCCCAGCGCTGCCTGCACTGCAAAACTCGTCCCTGCGTTTCCGGTTGCCCGGTGAATGTGCAGATCCCGGACTTTATCGCTCAGATTGCCGAAAGGGATTTTGAAGGGGCGTACCAGACGATCCGCGCTACCAATTCCCTGCCGGCCGTATGCGGCCGGGTATGTCCGCAGGAAAGCCAATGCGAATCCAAGTGCGTTCGGGGGATAAAGGGGGAACCGGTGGCGATCGGCCGGCTGGAGCGTTTTGCCGCGGATACCCATATGCATGCCGAAACCGAATGTGCGGTGAAGCCTGTGCCCAATGGGCATAAAGTGGCGGTGATCGGATCGGGCCCTGCCGGGCTTACCTGTGCGGGCGATCTCGCCCGGCTGGGGTACGAGGTTACGGTTTTTGAAGCGATCCATACCGCCGGCGGCGTGCTGATGTATGGTATCCCCGAATTCCGCCTGCCCAAAACCATCGTCCAGCGGGAGATCGCTTCCCTGCGGGAAATTGGGGTGGATATCGAAACCAATATGGTGATTGGTAAAGTTTTGTCGGTGGACGAATTGTTTGAGCAAGGGTTTGAAGCGGTTTTCGTCGGTTCCGGGGCGGGCTTGCCTAGCTTTCTCGGCATCCAGGGCGAGGAGCTGCTCGGTGTGATGTCGGCCAACGAATTTTTAACCCGCATTAATTTAATGAAGGCGTACCGCGATGAATACGATACGCCAATCAAGCGGGCGAAAAGGGTGGCTGTCGTCGGCGGAGGGAATGTGGCGATGGATGCCGCCCGCTGCGCCAAGCGTCTTGGTGCGGAACACGTCTATATCGTATACCGCCGCGGGGAGAATGAAATGCCCGCCCGGCTGGAGGAGATCCATCACGCCAAGGAAGAAGGGGTGGAATTCCTCTTCTTAACGGCGCCGGTTCAGGTGTTGGGGGACGAAGGCGGCCGGGTGACCGCGCTGGAGTGCGTGGATATGGTACTCGGTGGGCCGGATGCTTCGGGACGCCGCCGCCCCATTGAGGTGGAGGGGAGCAATCATGAACTGTCGGTGGACATGGTGATCGCCGCGATCGGCAATACGCCGAACCCGCTGATCCGCACTACGACCGAAGGGTTGGAAGCCAACCGACGCGGCTGTCTGGTGGTCAATGAGGAAACCATGCAGACCACCCGTGAAGGCGTATACGCCGGGGGCGACGTGGTCACCGGGGCGGCGACGGTTATCCTGGCGATGGGGGCCGGCAAGCATGCCGCTCGATCGATTGACGAATATATCCGGGGAAAAGGAAGATAGTTCCCCGCTGCAATTCTTGATGTTTTTCTGCTGTATAGACATTTTACGAATTTGGAATGTCGCAGAGGGGCCAAACATCCTCTCTGCGATTTTTTTCAAGAATGGATGCCCGATGGACATAGGGGCGAGATAGAGGAAAAGGCAATCTTACCTAAGCAACCCAGGTGGGATGAACCGAACAGGGATGGGGATGTGGGAATAAGGCGAGAAAACGGGGATAATTTTTCTATGCAAAAAGACAAAAGCTGGCACTTTTTATGCAGCAAATCGACGCATTTATCAGAAGAACAGAAATTTTTCCTCGCTTTTCGATCCTTTTTTTACAACATCCATAAATTTTTGCGTGTAGGGGGGTTGACATTTTCTTTCCAATCCGCTACAATGATCCTTGCACACCAGATTGTTTCATTTTTTCGCTCACACTGCTGTGGGGATCTTGTGAAAAAGAACCCGGCGGGAACATGAGAAGAGGAGAAACGGCAAGGTGGGACGAAAAGCGGTAGAAGCCGGAAATGGTCGTCGGCGTTGAGGTGGTTTTCAGTGGCATTGTCCAAGCGCGATACGGGAATGGAAACCATGAGCGACGATCAGTTGGCCGGGTTGGCCCGTCAAGGGAGCGAAGAAGCATTCTCCTGTCTTGTCCAGCGATGTGTACCCATGGTGAAACATCAGGCCGGTGCTTTCCGGGGATCGGAAGTGGAAGCGGAGGATCTTGTACAGGAAGGCTTGCTTGGTTTGCTGTCCGCAGTGAAAACCTATCGCTCCGAAGGCGGTGCGTCGTTTCGCACCTATGCCGGCGTTTGCATCCGGCGGCGGATGCTGTCTGCTGTAAAGCGGGCCGGCGGCGTGAAAATGATTCCTACCTCTGAACTCGTCCGGATGGACGATGAAGAGAACGAGGAACCTTTGTCAATAGCCGGCGGCGGGGACGATCCGGCTTCGCTGGTGGTGGAGAAGGAAACCGTAGAGCATTTGTACGCCCGATTGCGGGAGACACTGTCTGCGCGGGAATACGATGTGCTGATGCAGTATATGGGTGGGTATTCTTACGAAGAAATTGCCCGACGTCTGCAGTCGCCCTCGAAAGCGGTGGACAATGCGATGCAGCGGGTCCGCCGCAAATTGGCAGCGAAAGGTTTATCTCTTGTGTAAATTGATAGATGGTTAGTTGGGGGTTTTGAGTAGGCCGGCGAGGGCCGGCGGTGCAGTTTAATCCAATCGGCGGGGGTTCCGCCTTGGAATATATGCCCGGGTAGCTTAATGAGAGCGTTGTTATTCAAAGGTGTCGGTCCAAATCCGTCGCAGGGCAAAATTTATTTTTTAAGCGAGGTAACATCCATGTACGAAGACAAGACTCTGGTTTGCAAAGAATGCGGTGCGGAATTCGTTTTCACCGCCGGTGAGCAGGAATTCTATGCGGAGAAAGGCTTTGTGAACGAGCCTCAGCGCTGCAAGGCTTGCCGCGACGCTCGTAAGAACGCGTCCAAGCCGGACCGCGAAATGCACACCGCCATTTGCGCGAACTGCGGCAAGGAAGCCAAAGTTCCCTTTAAGCCCCGCGAGGATCGCCCAGTTTATTGCAGCGAGTGCTTTGCGGCCATGAGAGGCGAAAACTAATCCCATATAGGGATGTGGTTTTTGCTGCGAGACATCGACATATTGATGTTGGAACCGAGCCGGAACAAATTGTTCCGGCTCGGTTTTCGTATGGAGGGAGACATCCCTGAGAGCTAAAGGCTGGCCTGTCAACCGGATTTCAAACAATGAATGCTTTTCCTTGGTTGCCATAAGGGGATAAATTCCCCTTGGTTTCGGAGGGAAAAGGTATGGTTGATGGCGGAAATGGGTTGACATAGAGAAGAGATAACGAACCCTCCGCCCGGTCAGAACCTTGGCCGGGCGGAAAGTTCCGGTTTCCTGTGTGGGGATGCGCTTGGAATGCGCTTATGATCGTGAGGACATTTCAGCAAGCGCCTGCGCCCATATGTCCGGGAAGGTTTCCCGTACAAACGGAGCAAGAGGATGCTTTCCCTCTAGCAGGCGATGGTGGTGGATGGCGCTTAATACCATGTAACGTTGACCTTCTTTTTGCTCATCGGTTAACGTTTCATAGTGCCGAAGGCGGAGAAGTCCGGCCGATTCATAGCCCTGTAATAGGGAAAGCGCATCGTCCACCGGTTCACAGGCGGATACAGGTACCGTTTCCGTGCTGACCGCTGCTGTTGGGATCCCTTTGAGTTCTGATACCGAAAAATCGCCTTTGCAGGTATACAGATAGCCGGGCAGGCCGCCGTAAAAGCCGCGGAGCTGTCCGGGAAAGGCTTCGGTATAAACGGGCGTGCCGTCGGGGTCAAACCCATAGGTGTACCACATATAGGGGCGCTTGCAGAGATAGAACGCGGCTACCGGCTTGCTGGCGGACAGATACACCAGCGGCCGGCCATGTTCCGAGAGATGGGGGCGGAGCACCGTTAGCCCGCCGGTAGGGGAGCCGTGGTAATAGGTCATCAGGATACTCCTTTCCATCATTCCGTGGCTTGAACATTGGATAAAGAAGAGCCGGCCTTTCCTCTGGCGAAGGCCGGCTTTCTGCGTCCATAATGGGGTTCGCTGCGGTTAGCGGAATGCTTTTTGATATACGCCAAGAACCAGTTCGTGGGTACAGGGACGGGGATTGCCGCCGGTGCAGACATCCGCCATCGCGGCGGTGGCCAGGTCGGGGAGATCTTCCTCTTTCACGCCGATTTCGCTGAGCGTCTGCGGGATGCCGACGTCCTTGGAAAGCTGGCGCACGGCGTTGATCGCGGCAGCGCGGTATTCTTCGGCGGACATGGCGTCCACCCCTTCCACGCCCATAGCGCGGGCGATTTCGCGGAATTTTTCACCGGTGTAGTCCTTGTTGAACTCCATCACATAAGGCAGGAGCACCGCGTTGGCCACCCCGTGGGGGGTATCATAAAAGGCGCTGAGGGGATGCGCCATCCCGTGGACGACGCCCAGGCCGACGTTGGAGAAGGCCATGCCGGTTACATACTGCCCGAGCGCCATGTCTTCCCGGCCCTTCGGGTCGTTTTGTACGGCGGCGCGGAGCGAACGGGCGATGATCTTAATCGCCAGCAGATCCAGGGCGTCGGGAAGTTCCCAAGCGCCTAGGGTGGTATAGCCTTCAATTGCGTGCGTCAGCGCGTCCATACCGGTGGCGGCGGTCAGGCCGCGGGGCATGCTGGACATCATATCCGGATCCACGACGGCGACCACCGGAATGTCGTGCGGGTCAACGCAGACAAATTTACGGCGCTTTGCTTCGTCGGTAATTACATAGTTGATCGTGGTTTCGGCTGCGGTACCGGCGGTGGTGGGGACGGCGATGATCGGCATGCTCGGCTTTTTGGTGTTTACCGCGCCTTCCAAGCTGACCACATCGCTGTATTCCGGGTTATTGATAATAATCCCGATCCCCTTGGCGGTGTCGATCGGGGAACCGCCGCCGATGGCGATCAGATAATCGGCCCCCGCGTTGCGGAAGGCATCGATACCGGCCTTCACCACCTCCACGGACGGGTTGGCCTTTACTTCATCGTATATGGTATACGTAAGGCCGGCTTCATCCAGCAGATCGGTCACATTTTTTACAACATGAAACTTTACCAGATCCTTGTCTGTAACGATTAGCGCATGCCGGAAACCGCGTTTCTTCGCTTCCACGGGGATCTCGCGGATCGCGCCTTTGCCATGATAGCTGGTTTCGTTAAGAATCATACGATTTGCCATAACCCGAACAACATCCTTTCTCATGATAATATCAATGGGATATACCGGGATAACTTCCCCGATCACCCGAACTTATGGTAGCACTTTTTCCCGTCCTTGACAATCATTGGAAGGAAAGATTCACGAAAACGTAACATCGTATGAATCCTCCGTGAAAAATGGGATAAACAGGTACGGCCTAAAGCCATAAACGGGCTGTTTGGCGGCGGTATGGAAGATGAGGAAAAAGAGGAAAGACATAGGCAGATATCACACAGCAGCACCCTCCGTTATCGATTGCCAGAGGGCGCTGCTTTCTAATATACCGGCTCAAACCTCTATATCCACCAAGCGGTATTGCCGATGCCGGGCGGACCGCTCCTTTCTCCAGTTATATTCCAGAGCAAAGCGGCCGAAGCGGTCCAACGATGCGCCGTAACCCAGTTCCGGCGGCTGGTTGCCGCGGCAGTATTTCCGGTAGGTTTCAAAGGTATTCTTCGCCGCCAGGCCGGAAAGGCCGAAACAGCGGGCGAGTTCCGTTTCACTCTCGATCCTGCAGAGACGGATGAGAGGAAGTGGGGCAATCAGACAACTGGTGAGTTCATCCGCCGCCGCTTCCATAAAGCGTTCGTTTGGGCCGCCGGGCACCAGCGTGGAATTAAGCGGCACGTGGCCCAGGTGAATATGGCAGTATTCATGCAGTAGCGTCCATCGGCGGCGGCTGCGAGGACGTACAAAGGGATTATAGACAATCAGATACTGGCTGTCCACACAGGTGGAAAAACCATCTTCCGACAAAGCGAGCAGATCGGCCTGGACTATGTCGGCCAAGGAAGAGAATTGGTCGTAGGTCAGAATTTTTATCCCCGCGCGGCAGGCTAGGACAACCGGATTGAGGGGGTAGGCGGATATGCCGTTTTCCAGCAGAATCCTTCCCGCTTCCTCGGTAGCGCGGCGATAGCTCGGCGAGTAGAACATTAGAAATCCTCGCCTTCGATCCCTTCGACTTTATGCGGGTTGAAGCGGCGGCCTTCTACCGCTTTTCCTGCAGCATCCTTGCTGCGGGCCACGGCATAGAAAGCGATCCGTTCCTTGGGGCGGCGATATCGCCCGCCGGCGACCATATCTTCCGAAAGCCGCAGCAGCGTTTCCCGGCCTTCTTCGTTCATAACCCGATAGTTATCGGCGAGCTGTTCCAGGTGTTGCTCCTCTTCGGTTAAAACGGCCGGAGGGCCGGAGGGCTCCCCTTGCCGGCGGAGGGTAGAGCGGCCGATGCTGTCCATGTCCAAACCCAGCGCGCGAAATACGCGAGCCACGGTGATGACGGCCGTACCATTGATGCCGCGTTTAAAGATGTTGTCTACGGTAGAGTACGGTAGACCGATAACCTGGGTAAAAGCGCGTACGCTGCGGTATTGATCCAAAATTTCCCGTTTGAGCTGTTCTTCAATGGTCAAGGGCATTGCCCGACACTCCCTCCTTACGGCGGTAACCGCCGTATCCGACAATTTTATGTAGCTTTTTCATTTAGTATATCGGAATTTTTATAAAAAAGCAAGAAGATTTTCTTTATTGAGTAAATCGTTTCCATATTCTATGGGATGGTTCACTTTATATAGTGCAACGTACAAAAGTGCTTTTGTTGGTTTATCAACTAGAGGAAAGGGAGTAACCAAATGCCCCCAATTGGCATAGCCTGTACTGTGAGGAGGTGATTCAGATGAGAAGAATGAACCAATCGTCCCGTCACGGTTGCCCGTGTCAGTGCGGCAATACGCGTTCCGCTATGGGGGAAATGCCCAGTGAAACCGTTTCCGACTGCTGCGGCGGAACCATGAACGTTTATCGCATGGGATCCACGCCGTGGTATCCCTGTGCTCCCGGAACCATGGCAGCCGATATTCTCAGCGCGCGTAACAACGACTGCGGCTGCTCCCGGAAAAACGACTGCGACAATTCCTACCCCGAGGTAGCCGGCGGAAATGACTGTGGATGCGTTTGCTCCGACAGCGGGAATTCCGGCTGCAACGGCTGGTCGGACCTCCGTAATGCGGTGGAACGTTGTGAAGCGGCGGCACGCGAAGCTTGTAAGGCGGCCAAAGAAGCGTGCGAGGCAGCCAAGGAAGCCAGAGAAGCAGCGCATGAAGCCTGCGAGGCGGCCAAGGAAGCAAACCAGGCATCCTGCGATGCGCAGGAATCCGCTTGTGAGAGCCGCGCAAGCGCCGAAAAGGCGGAGTGTGCAGCGTGCAAGGCTTGCGAGTGCGCGGAAGCGTCCTGCAATAACGGTTGCCGCGGCGGCAATGGCCGGAATAATAGCTGCCGTTAAAGCGAATCGTAGCGTTCCAACGGATAAGTCAAAAAGGATATTTGTGAAACCGTCTTGCTTTCCGAAAGGCCGTCTCCATAAGAGACGGCCTTTCGGTGTATGGGTGAGATATGGGAAAATCGAAACCAGGTTCGGGAACCCTGCAAAACAGAAAAACATGGGGCAGTTCTATTATCCGATCCGGCTGTTCTTGCTTTCCAGCGGATAGTGGTGTATGATAAATACCCGGAAAGGAAATCGGGAATAAAAAAGCTCGGTTATCCCATTACCAGGCGTTGGTTTCCCCGAGGGCGGCCAAGCCAGAAAAGGAGGCTGCCGTATGCAGGCATATAACCCCATGCAGGACCGTATTGACAAGTTGGTGCTGTTTTACATCGCCCATCATTATGATGTGAGTGCGATGGAACCGGAAGAATTTGTCGACGTGTTCAATCAGACCGCACATCGCGTAGTAGATTATCTCAACCGGGATAAGGACGAAACGGGCGGCGACGGTGAGAACTCGCAAAGCTGAAGAATTCCCCCTTTTGCTGCTCTACGCGGTCACGGAACAACCCAAACACAAAGGCTGAAAAAATCCCCCGGGAAATACCCCGGGGGATTTTTGCGCGTTGCCCAGGGCGATTCGGGGTTTTACCGGTCCGGGCATGAAGCGGCAGTTATGTCGTATAAATGGAATAGGAGACATGGCAAATAGTCTGAAGCCGTTATACGAGAAAAAGGATCGGCATGGGGGGAGAAGAATGCTGTATATCGGAATTGGCCAAAACCGGGGGAAACGGTTGGAAAATGATGTGGATGCGCTGGCTTATGCTTTGGCTGCCCACGGGGTGGAACCGGTTGAAACAATAGCAGAGATAGGAGAAGAGTTCCGCCGGATGCTGCTAGAATGGGAATTTTCCGGGGATTGGCTGCGGTATCGGAACGAGGAAGAATACCTTATCCAATCCGGAGAAGAGAAGGCATGGCCTTTCTGATGAGCGGGGAAATGGTATTGACCAAGGCACAGCAGAAAACTCGCAGAAGGGATTAGCTTAAAGATGCCTTTGAAAATGCCGACGATCGGGTCGATCACCAACACTTACGGGCAAGTTCGTATGCTTACACCAGTCGGTTCCAGCCCCATCGGCTTTAGCCTGCACGCCATCGCGGTCGGCTGGTGGAAATAGCATCTGCAGTAAATGATAGAAACGCCTGTATTTGTATCGGAGGAATATGTATCCTACGTAGATTTATAGAGATTCATAGAGCTAATCATAAATTAGAGAATCGGCATTGCTAAATTAACCCCGGGAACAAGCCTGTTTTCAAAATATTTACATTTATATCCCAGACAGCCCTTGCGTTTTTTGCGGTTTCGCGCTATAGTAGCATTAGCACTCGGAACGCCAGAGTGCTAATGCTGTTTTGGCATTGGCATCGATGCGCGGACCGAAAATCGATGAAGGGAAGTATATTGGGATGAGAACCAAACAATTTAAGGCTGAGTCCAAACGGTTATTGGACTTGATGATCAATTCTATTTACACGCATAAGGAGATCTTTTTGAGGGAGCTGATCTCCAATGCGAGTGATGCGATTGATAAGCTGTATTACCGTTCCCTGACGGACGGGCTGACCGGCGTGAACAGGGAGGACTTTTTTATCCGGCTGGACGTGGATAAGGAAAACCGCACGCTGACGCTGATCGACAACGGCTGCGGCATGACCAAGGAAGAGCTGGAAAACAACCTGGGTGTTATCGCCAAAAGCGGTTCTTTCGCTTTCAAGAGTGAGAACGAGGGGAAAGAGGACATCGACATTATCGGCCAGTTCGGCGTCGGTTTCTATTCCGCATTTATGGTCAGCGACTGCGTAACGGTGCGCAGCCGCGCCTATGGGGCGGACGAAGCGTACGAGTGGCAGTCCCATGGGGCAGAAGGGTACACGGTGGAGCCTTGTGAAAAAGCGGAGCACGGCACCGTGATTGTGCTGAACATCAAGCCGAACACCGAGGAGGAAAATTACGACGAATTCCTCGACCCCTACCGCCTACGGGGGATCGTCAAGAAATATTCCGATTATATCCGTTACCCAATCCGGATGGACGTGGAAAAATCCCGTCCCAAGGAGGGAGCAGAAGGCGAGTACGAAACCTATACAGAGGAGGAAACCGTCAACAGCATGGTCCCGCTTTGGCGCCGGAATAAGAGCGAGCTGACGGACGAGGACTACAACAATTTTTATAAGGAAAAGTTTTTTGATTATGATAACCCGGCCCGGGTTATCCATTCCAGTACCGAAGGGGCGGCTACTTACAATGCGCTGCTTTTCATCCCGTCCCGCGCGCCGTATAATTATTATACGCGGGAATATGAAAAAGGGCTGCAGCTTTATGCCAGCGGCGTGCTGATTATGGATAAATGCGCCGACCTATTGCCGGATTATTTCAGTTTTGTACGAGGTTTGGTGGATTCCCAGGACCTGTCGCTGAATATTTCCCGTGAAATGCTGCAGCACGACCGTCAGCTGAAAACGATCGCTTCCCGCCTGGAGAAGAAGATCAAAAGCGAGCTGCTTGCCATGCGAAATAATGAAAGGGAGAAGTACGACGCTTTCTTCAAGAATTTCGGCCTGCAATTAAAGTACGGCGTATATGCGGATTTCGGCCAGCATAAGGATCTTCTCGCCGACCTGCTGATGTTCTATTCCTCCACCGAAGAGAAGCTGGTTACCCTGGAAGAATACGCGGGGCGTATGAAGGAAGACCAGAAGTACATCTACTACGCGTGCGGCGAAAGCGTGGAAAAGCTGGCCCGCCTGCCGCAAAGCGAGGCGGTTCGGGATAAAGGGTACGAGATCCTGTACTGCACCGACGACGTGGACGAATTCGCGTTGCGGGTGCTGCACGACTGGAAAGGGAAGGAGTTCCGTTCGGTATCTTCCGGCGACCTCGGGTTCGATGCAGAGGATAAGGCGGAAGAGGAAAAGCTGCAGGAAGAAAATAAGGATATGTTTGCCTTTATGACCGAGGCACTGGACGGCAAGGTCAAGGAGGTGCGGGTTTCTAAACGGCTGAAAACCCACCCGGTCTGCCTGGCGAGCGGGGGGGATCTTTCCCTGGAGATGGAGAAGGTGCTCAACGCCATGCCGACCGACAATAAGGTAAAAGCGGAGCGGATTCTGGAAATTAACGAAGCGCATCCGATTTTCAAAACGCTAAACGCTTTGTATGAAAGCGATAAGGACAAGCTCAAGGAATACGCGCAGCTCCTTTACACCCAGGCTCTGCTGATCGAGGGTATGCCGATCGACGATCCGGTGGAATTTAGCAACCGTCTCTGCGATTTGATGGCATCCTGTTAAACGATTGAATTCGGAACGTAAGCTGTTACAGAAATTTCATAGATACAATCTATCATCCATGGAGAAGGGTGCTACAAAAGCAATAGCTTTTGCAGCACCCTTGATTTATTTTGTATTAAAAATATTGTGATTTCTGCTTTGTTGCATTACAAGAATTTATGGAAAGATGCGTTAGATGCGGTCTTTATGGGAATGATATTGCATATATGGGCCTGACGTGGTAAAATAAACAAATCCATATGGAAACATCTCCCGGTCTTTGCCGTTTACGACGGCAGCCTAGAGTTTACCGCCGAATTTATCAACGAAACGAGAGAACAGAACCATGAAGAATATGAGCATCCGCAAACTGGTGCTGATTTTTATCGATTCGATTACGCTGTGCCTTTCCTGCATAACCGCTTTTTTTCTGTCGAACAGTCTGTCCATCGTCCGGCTCAGCGTTTCCGACACCTACTGGGCTCTGGCTCTTTTTGTCCTTTTTAACCTACTTTCCCTTATTGTTTGCGGTACATACCGCAGTATCTGGCGGTATGCCGAAGTCAAAAGCTTCCTGCTTGTAATTGCCGCTTTATGTATTGGTTCCGCTGTAAGTTACGGCGTGGCGTTGGCCATCCGCCGGATGCCTTCCAATATCTACATGGTCCTGTCTTTCCTGATCGCGGCCTTCGCGATGGTGGGGATGCGGCTGGTGTATCAGTTCATCTATACGGCGATGTGCCGGCATATTTCCACCGAACTGAAGGAGCCGACGCTGATTGTCGGCGCAGGGCAGGCGGCGCGGAGCATACTGACCGAAATGCTGCGCACCAACCGCCGGTACAATCCCCTGTGTATTGTGGACGACAGCAAAGACAAAATCGGGCGCACCATCAACGGCATTAAGGTATATGGGCCTACCGAAATCATCCCGGAACTCTGCGAGAAGATGGGGATTCACACCATCCTCTTTGCGATCCCCTCCTGCTGTGAGACCGACCGCCGCCGTATTTTAAAGATATGTTCCGCCACCAAATGTAAGATTGAGGTATTGCCCTATCTGGACGAGACTATCCGGGAAAAGGACCTGCTGAATCAAGCGAAAAATATCAATTTTGAAGATTTGCTCGGCCGTCCGGCCATACAGTTTGATAATCGCGACGTCGCCGCTTTTGTGGAAAACGAAGTGTGCATGGTCACGGGCGGCGGTGGTTCGATCGGGTCGGAACTCTGCCGGCAGATCGTCAAATACCATCCCCGCCAGTTGATTATCGTGGATATCTATGAGAACAACGCCTATGAAATCCAACAGGAGCTGCTGCGGCAGTATGGGGATTCTATCAATCTGGAGGTGCAGATCGCCTCGGTCCGGGATTTTAAAAAGATGGACCGACTGTTTAAAACCTTCATGCCCAGCGTCGTATTCCATGCGGCGGCGCACAAACATGTACCGCTGATGGAAACCAATCCGGAAGAAGCGGTGAAAAACAACGTGATCGGCACCTTTAACGTGGCCAATCTGGCGGATTTGTACCGGGTGAAAAAGTTTGTGCTGGTTTCCACCGACAAGGCGGTGAATCCCACCAATGTCATGGGTGCGACCAAGCGTTGCTGTGAGATGATCATGCAGTATATGGCCGAGCAGTCCACCGGTACGGAATATGCTGCGGTGCGTTTTGGCAACGTGTTGGGGAGCAATGGGTCGGTGATCCCGCTGTTCCGCAAGCAGATCGAAGCGGGCGGGCCGGTGACCGTCACGGATCCGGACATCATCCGCTATTTTATGACCATCCCCGAAGCGGTTTCCCTAATCCTGCAGGCGGGGGCCATGGCCAAAGGCGGCGAAATTTTTGTGTTGGATATGGGTGCGCCGGTCAAGATCCTGAACCTTGCCGAAAACCTAATCCGCCAGTATGGGAAGGAGCCTTACCGGGATATCCGTATTGAATTTACGGGCCTGCGGCCAGGCGAAAAGCTGTTTGAAGAGCTGTTGATGAGCGAAGAGGGACTGCAGTCCACCATGAATAATAAAATATTTATCGGCAACCAAGTGCCGGTGGATATCGATGACTTTATAAAGAAAATGCGTGCCCTCAAGGACGTGGTTAACGATGAAGACGTGGGCGTAATTATCCGCCGTTTGTACGACCTGGTGCCGACCTTCCAGCATAAGGCGCTGCGTCTGCCCGTCTCCGATACAGAGGAGGGTAATAATCAGGCGGATTGTGAGGAGAGCCAGAGGGCGGAAAGCAATATTCCCTGCCGAAAAAGCGTCGGCTTTTAAGGGATTTCCCGAGACTTTTTCCATTTTACTGAACCGACTGAAGAAAATGCAGGCATCCCTAACAAAGGATAAAGAAGAAAAAGCGAAATGGATGGGGCAGATAAGACAGCATTGGAAAGTGAAACAATACCCGCCGAAGAGAAAGGATTCTCTTCGACGGGTATTGTTTCGCATAGGGTTATGCTTATTCTTGGCGCTGCGGCTTATAAGCAATTCCATCCATTTGACATAAACAATGGGCGCCTATAAATTCCGTTACAACCGTCATCCTTGCAGGCGCACCGTTTTTGAAATATTCCCGAAACACATCCGCACCCTTGCGAAAATCCGCCGTATCTCGAATATAAAAATTTAGCTGAACGATGTCGTCAAGCGTAGCGCCGACTGTCGACAGGGTATGCGCCATGCTTTCTATCGTTGCGCGCGTTTGATGAACAATGTCCTCTTTGTCTTGTCCACCACCGTGGTGCGCCAGAAATATAAAATCTCCGGCAATCACACAAGAAGAACAAGTGTCATCTCCGCAATGCGTAGGCATTTTTGTAATCATAATTCACCTCCTAGCGTTGTACTATGCCGTTATGCCTGTCTCATCGTTTGACAAAGCAGAAATTTGTGCGCCACGAATTTCGAAAAATGCGTATGCGGTTTGTCCACATTTCTATCGGAACCTCGGCCTTAAACAGGCTGATCCGGTCACTTTCCAGCGGACGCGCCGTTGCTGTGCTTTTCAGGATGCGTTTGCATCCTCCCAGCCGAACAGCTTGGTCTGGGCGCCGATGTCGCTGATCACCGGACGGAGAGAGGGGGAGTCCAGCAGCCGTCCGCCGGTATATTTGCCGTTGCAGGTGATAAAATAGCGGGACCGTTTCAAAGAAACGCCGATTTTCCGCAGCAGTTCATGGGTGAGCGTATGCAGGCGGCGCGCCTGGATGATCCGTTTGGCGTAGGTGACGCCGATTCCCGGCACCCGGAGCAGTGTCTCATAATCGGCGGTGTTTACCTCCACCGGAAATTGATCCAGGTGCCGCAGCGCCCAAGCCGCTTTCGGATCTAGATCGTAGGGCAGGTTCGGCGCGCTCTCCGGCAGAAGATCCTCCACGGTGAAGCCGTAAAGCTGCATCAGCCGGTCCGCTTGGTACAGGCGGCGGGTCCGCCAGGAAGGGGTGTTCTTTTCTGGAAAAAAGTCGAAATGGGTGCGCGGCAGGTGGAAGGGGGAATAGTAAACCCGCCGCAAACGGTATTTCCGATACAGCGCCCCGGACAGGGTCATGGTGGTGCGGTCGTTTTCCTTCATCGCGCCGACAATCATCTGGGTGGTCTGCCCGCTGCGGGCGAACCGGCGGCCGGATGCGTTGAACTCCCCCGTATGGTCCCGGATTTTGCGGCTGATCGCTTCCATGGGGGTGAGAATATTGGTTTTATTCTTCTGCTTGGCAATGACCGAATAACCGTCGCTGTGGGGAAGTTCGATATTCACGCTCAGCCGGTCGGCCAACCATCCCGCTTGTTCGATGAGGTCCGGATCCGCCCCCGGCATGATTTTGGCATGGATATAGCCGGTATACCGCAGGTCCCGCCGCATGATCCGCAGCGTTTCCACAATTAGCTCCTCCGTATAATCTGCGTTTTTGCAAATCCCGGAGGTGAGAAAAACGCCGAGCGTGGGATTGCTTTTGGCGGCTTGCACCGCCATTTCCGCCATCTCCCGCGGAGTGGCGGTATAACGCTGCCGGCATTCCAGCCCCGCCCGGCAGGAGCAGTAGGAGCAGTTGAAAATACAGTCGTTTGAGATCCCCAGCTTGGGGACGGTGGGCGGGGACTTAGGCGCTCGGATCGTCTCCAGATCCGCCAGCTCGTCATGGGTCAATTCGTTGGCGTCCGCAATGTCGTCTGCGGCGGCATCCCGCAGCAAACGGATTTTATCCGACCCATCCAAGGATGGCGGCAGTATCAGGTTCGCCATGAAGGAATCCTCCTTTGCCTTTTCCCGCCTTGGCTGGTAGAGGGGAAGGAACCGGCGGCTGTCTTCATTATAGCAGAGGATTCGCAAAAAGTCAAACATATGTTCTTTACGCTTTTCTCGTTTTATTGACCGGATAGAATGCGAGCAGCCCCGCCAGGATCCAAGTGGGATTGGTGGAGCTGCTTTCCCTGTTTTAACGCAACGACTATTCTTCCGCCGCCCGGCTTAAAATATCCCCCAGACGTCCAGGGAGCAGCAGGTCGGCGGCGCTATCCAGCGGGGTGGGGGACTGGTTGACGACGGCCAGCCGGTTCCCACGGTAATACCGGAGCATCCCGGCGGCGGGATACACCGCCAGGGAGGTCCCGCCCACCAGGAGCAGATCCGCCCCGGCGATGGCGTCGACGGCCTGTTCCATTACAGCTTCCTCCAGCGGCTCCTCATACAGCACCACATCCGGCTTGATGATCCCGCCGCAGGGGCAATGAGGGACGCCCGAACTTTCCAGAATTGCTTCCAGCCCGAAAAAACGGCCGCATCGCATGCAGTGGTTGCGGTGGAAGGAGCCGTGCAGTTCCAGTACCCGCCGGCTCCCCGCCGCCTGGTGCAGCCCGTCGATATTCTGCGTAACCACCGCGCTCAGCCGGCCTTCCGACTCCCAGTGGGCCAGAATCCGGTGGACACGGTTGGGCCGTGCCTGCGGGCAAAGCATTTTATCCCGGTAAAAGCGGAAGAATTCCTCCGGTTGGCGGAGGAAAAAACGATGGGAAAGGATGGTTTCCGGCGGATACCGGTATTGCTGGTTGTACAGCCCGTCGGTGCTGCGGAAATCGGGGATGCCACTTTCGGTAGAAACCCCCGCCCCACCGAAAAAAACCATCCGGCGGCATTCTTTGACCCACTGCTGCAATTGCCGGATTTCCTGTTCCATGATGCATTCCCTCCCTATTTCGGTTATTGCCGCATAACCGGCGCTTCCAGAAGCCCCGCCAGCCGCCGTTCGGTTTGGCGAAGCAGCGCCAACCGCTGCCGGTAATCGGGCAGCGCATCCTCCACCAGCCGCCAGAAGGCGGGGGAGTGGTTGCGTTCCTTCAAATGACAGAGCTCGTGAACCAGCACATAATCGGCCGCTTCCGGCGGAGCGGCGGCGAGCATCCAGGAAAAATTCAGCCGCCCCCGGCCCGAGCAGGAGCCCCAGCGCCGCACTGCTGCACTTACCCGTACCGAAACAGGAAAAACGCCGATTTTATCGGCATAACCGGCGAGCCGTTCGCGTAGGATTTTACCGGCCTGTTCTCGATACCAGGCGATCAGCATGGGGCGGGCGTCCGGCCATCCGCCGGGCGGCAGGGTAAAATGTTCCCCGTCAAATCCGAAACAGGATCCGGTGACGATCGGGTATTCTTTTCCATGCAGCGGAAGGGTTCCGCCCGGCGCAGGGCGGGATGCCTCGGCTTCCTGCAGGCGAAGCAAAACAGTCTCCTGCTTTTGCCGGATCCAATCCTGCTTGTCCAGCAAAAACCGTTCAATATCCCGGAGCGGATATCGCCGCGGTGCACGGACTTCCACTTGCCCGCTGGGTAAAATACGGACGGCAAGCGTCCGCCGGGAGGAACGGATCAGCGCATATTCCAACCAGGACACCTGCCGGATTTCGGCGGTGGGATGTGTGGCATTTGAAGCCATAAGGCGCCCCCTTCCGGATATCTGTCCCTATTGTACGCGCGGAGGAGAACCCTGTCAACGTTGGAGAGGAGAAAATCCGGCGCCAATGTTTAGCCCGGTATATTCTGCCAATACTACGCATATGAATTTTATGAAAGGCGGGAAAACCATGGAAGGAGCCATTCGAAAGGCCATATTAAAGACGCCGGTGGAGGAGCCGGATGAACTGCTGGTCGCGATCCGCGACGTTTGTGCGCGTATGGACAATGTAAACGCGCGCTTTTCCATGGAAAGCGACGGGGATATGATCGAGGCGTGCATCTACGAGCTGGAATCATTGCGAGCGCAGTACCGTTATCTGCTCCGCCGCGCCAAAAGCCAGGGCGTTACCGCCGTTCGGTATTCCTTCCCGGACGAAATCGCCGAAGAAAGCGTCTGAGACGCCGGAACCACCTTCCAGCGGCCGGACAGAAAGGATTGGGCAAAACAATGAGCTTATGGCTGCAAATTCTGCTGTGGGTGATTGCCGCCGTGATAGCGGTCGCTGTGATGGTCGCCTTGTTCAAGACGAAGAGACCGGTCCGCAGCTTGGTCGGTTCCGGCGCGCAGGGCATCTGCGCACTGGCAGCGGTGAACATTGCCGGCGCATTTACCGGTGTGTCCATTGGGCTAAACCTCTTCACCGGCGTCGGCTGTATCGTGCTGGGGATCCCCGGTGTGGTGGCGATGCTGGTGCTCAAGCTGATTATGAATATGTAATAAAGAAAAGGTCCCCGGAATCTGTGTAGGCTGCGCCGAAGAAATTCACGGCGCAGCTTTTTTGTACAGAATAATGCAGTGCAACATAGGCTGATTATATGATGAATTGAAAAGGAGATGACTTGATTTCCGTTGTATTATTACTATATTATGAGAAATTGTTGTTGTATTGTCTATCTGTTTTCACCCGAAACTAAAAATCTCCTCATCTATTGAAAAGAAGAGGGCTTATGTTTTTTTCGTTATTCCGCTGGCCAAAAGAGGAAAAAGCATCGCGTCCTTCTTTCCCTGCTGTTGAAAAAGTCGGCTGGAATCCGGCTGTGCAGCGGGGCGCTTACCTTTTGCCTATCTATCGTATGCGCAGGACGCTGAGCGGGTAGCAAACCATTGAAGGGAGAGACAATGATCGATTGGACGCAACCACGATGGATTATAAGCGCTGGGAGTTGCCCCTTCTTCTCTGGATGGGAAGAAGGGGCAACTCCACGACGCGACGAATCGTAGTACCGTCGGCGCCGACCCGGCAGTGTCCCACCCTCGAGGACTGATCCAACCGGATGATTTGCTCGTTTTCACTGAGGACGGTCTTTATTGGTTTGACTTGACTAACGGCCGGTTATGGAACCATAAACGGTGGGGGCGGCTTGCTGCAAGGTTTCTGGCCGCTGGAAAAAACGGAAAACGGCACGCTTGTATTGGCAGGCAATTCGGACGGGTACGTTTCCAACTGGTTTGCCTCTGGTTCCAAACCTAGAATGCAGGGGTCGGGCATAGCTTTCCTCGGCAACTATGGGGATACCAACGTAGATAACGATTTCGGTTTGGCGATCGAGCACGAAGCCGCTCCGCAGCTTAGCGAAAAAACCGGGGAGGGACACTACCAGGACGGCGAAAAAGGCGTGCTGATACAGGTAACCGGATTCCTTGCCAATTCCAGCAATGCGGAGGAAGAATGGAAGGAACACGGCTTGGATTCCCATTACAATGTGGATACCCGGCCGGGAATTGAAGGCCGAGCTGCGTATACGCTGACCTATCATATTCCGGAGAAAGGGAGGTGCTGGCGGCAGGATATCGATATTGCGGTAACTCAAAACCAGTGCGGCGCGTTAGCAACCCTGGTTGTGAGTAACAACGCCGCCGGATACGAAGGCGGAGACCTGTTATACGCAGGCACACCGCTACTAGCCGGGAAAGGCTCCGCCGACAATACGAAAAAAGGAATATGACACTGATGGGGGAAGTCGGACAGATCTACCGGCATCCTTGGAAAAAAGGCCTGAAAGCATATGCTGGGTAGAATCCCCCTCCGGTACCGGAAAGACCGTGGGTATCGGGCCGTCGGACGGCAATGCGCTGGTTTTGGTTGTTCACCTGGATAAAGAGACGCTTTCCGCCCGTTTCCGCTCTGCTTATCGGATAATAGCAATTGATAGACAGGGCATTTCCGACGGCCGGTATAAATGAGCAGGATCGTTAAACAGCCGAAATGGGGAATCCGTCTAGACAAGGGCGGATTCCCTATTTTCTTAAAAACAGCGTTTTTGGAGCAGAAAACCGGCCGATATTTTGGGAAAAAACAAAAGAGAGCAAATTCTGATAAATAAGACCCCCAATATGAACATTGTCAAAGCGAAGGTATTCTCCTATAATGAAGACAGAAATTACAAAAAAGATAGCCGCCGGCCTTTATTCCTAGATAAAAAGGGAGAAGACGGCAGTACATCCCAAGGTCGTCGGCCTTCTTTGGAGAAAGGAAGCGCGGCATGAAAAAGACCCGTGTAGCAGTCATCGGATGCGGAACGATAGCGAACAGCGCGCATATCCCGTCGTACA
>CAMMRL010000002.1 GCA_946499275.1 uncultured Clostridia bacterium
TTCGTGTTCGGTTTGCAGGTCGCAGCCCCAATAGACCGGGAATTCAAACTGGTCCTTGTGTTTTTCCAACAGCTCGATCGCTTCCGTATAGGTTACGTGGGCGAAATCCGATTTCACAATAAATTCCAACCGTTCCTTCAGCCCTTTATCGAAGAAGGCATTGAAAAAGTCGATTTCGTCCGGGCATTTTGCCAGCACATGGGAAATCACATGCTTGATCATATCCCGCGCCAGATCCATATCGTCCTGCAGGTCGGCAAAGGCGATCTCCGGTTCAATCATCCAGAACTCGGCTGCGTGACGGGGGGTGTTCGACTTTTCCGCCCGGAAGGTCGGGCCGAACGTGTAAACCTTACCGAAAGCCATTGCCATGCACTCCGCCGCGAGCTGTCCCGACACAGTTAGGGAGGTGTGTTTGCCAAAGAAGTCCTTAGAATAATCCACGTCTCCTTCCTCGGTGCGGGGCGGGTTGCCAATATCGAGGGTGGTGACATGGAACATCTCCCCCGCCCCCTCGCAGTCGCTGGAGGTAATTAGAGGCGTATGGGCGTATACAAAGCCGCGGCTATGGAAAAAGTCGTGGATCGCAAAGGCGCATTCCGAACGGACACGGAAAGCGGCGTTGAAGGTATTGGTGCGCGGGCGAAGGTGCGCGATGGTACGCAAGAACTCCATCGAGTGCCGTTTTTTCTGGAGTGGGTAATCCGCGGTGGACCGCCCTTCAATCTGTATAGCGGAGGCATGCACCTCAAACGGCTGCTTCATTCCCGGGGTCATGGTCAATGCGCCCGTCACAATGACGGCTGCTCCCACATTCAGTTTTACAATTTCCTCAAACTCGGGCAGGGCGCTCTCCTCGGCGATTACCTGCAGGTTGCGCTGGCAGCTTCCGTCATTCAGTTCAATAAACGCGATCGCTTTGGACTGCCGCAGGGTACGGATCCAGCCGCAAACCGTAATGGACTGCCCCGCCAGGCTTTCCGCATCGGCATACAACGCGGCGATTTCTTTTCGGTCTATTCCCGTCATGGCCTTTTCATCCTTTCGCCGGCAAAAGCAACGCCGGCATCCCTTTTTAATCAGTATTTCATATTATAACAATCCCATACGCAGAAAACAAGGGCTCCGGGAATTTTCCCGAAGCCTTCGCCGATTCCGCACAATCTATAGGGTATACAACCGTTCGGCGAAACACTTAAACGGCCGGTTCACAAAAATAGATAGGCGGCGCCTCCCAGGGCGCCCGCCCCCAGCATTACCAACACGGGATTCGGCTTTTTCCATCGGAGGAGAAGAAACGCTAGCAAAAAAACGACCACCGCTATCCCATCGATACCAAACATCGTGAAAAAGGCCCCTTCCTCCGCTGTAAAAGCCGTCTGCCCAACCGTCACCCCAGCGGACGCGATCAAGGCCACTACAGCGGGACGCAGCCCGGCGAGCCCTGCCTGCATCAGGCGCTGTTCCCGATAGCGAAAGTAAAAAAACGCCAATAGAGACACGACGCAGACGGAAGGCAGCACACAACCGAAGGAGGCTACCAGCGCACCGGGGATGCCGCCGATGCGGATTCCCACAAATGTCGCAGCATTGATGGCGATCGGCCCCGGCGTCATGCCGGAAATCGTTACCAGATCGGTAAATTCCCCTGTAGTCAGCCAGGGATGCAGCTCGATGACCTGCTGTTCAATCAGCGGCATCGCGGCGTATCCCCCGCCGAAGCTGAATAGCCCGATCTGGAAAAAG
This sequence comes from uncultured Clostridia bacterium, assembly GCA_946499275.1. Classification (GTDB taxonomy): domain Bacteria; phylum Bacillota; class Clostridia; order Oscillospirales; family Acutalibacteraceae; genus Avimonas. The sequence goes on from CAMMRL010000002.1 coordinate 1,747, forward strand.
CTCCAGAAAAGCTGTAAATAAAGCATAAGCCCTTTTCTCCTTGTTTATCCGGTTCTGCACGGAAAGTCCCTCGTATTCCTCCGGGATGCCCATCAAAATAGCTCAAGAGGGGCTCTTATTGTCTTTTACCATCCCTTTTACCTTGTTTGCGCGGAAAATTTCCTTTCGTCTCCTTCCAAAGGGCAATCCCGCCGCAGAGTACGCCGGCAGCACCACAGGCTAAAAGGATCCAGATCACGTTTATCGGGAGGAACAGGGTGGCGGCAAACGCTCCCGCCATCAACAGGACAGAAAGAATTTGTCGGCTGCGAACCACATCGCCGCCCAGGCTGACTACCACGTCCGCGATTACGGCGGTGATCCCTGCCTGCATCCCCTTCAGTACCGCGGCTACGACGCGGTTGGATCGAAAAGCGCTGTAAAACAGGGAGATTATCGAAAGGATCAGCAGAGGTGGCAGTACCGTGCCGAGGATCGCAGTCAGTGCGCCGGGGATCCCCGCAATCCGGTATCCCGCCAGTACCGATGCGTTCACCGCCACCGCCCCCGGTGAGGACTGCGCAATAGCCGCCATGTCCAGCATCTCCTGCTCTTCCAGCCAATGGAACTGGTCACAAAATTTCTTTTTCATTAGGGGGATAATGACAAAACCGCCTCCAAAGGTAAATGCGCTGATATAAAACGTAGACAGGAATACCTGCCAGCAACGATGGCCTTTGCCCTGCGTGGATGCCTTCCAATCCGTCACAATACCGTCTCCTTTGGATATCGATTGTTCGTCGACTCCATTGTATCGCTTGCAAATCCATATGTAAAATAGTATAATCTAATAAAAATAATAAATTTTACTTATAAAGGAAGATAACCATGACAATCCGGCATCTACAGGTCTTTTCGCAGGTATGTTCCTGTGGCAGTGTTACCGCTGCGGCAAAAAAGCTGTTTATCACGCAGCCGGCAGCCAGCAGCGCTATTGCCGAGCTGGAAGCCCATTACGGCATCCGGTTATTCGACCGGATCGGCCGGCGGCTTTATATAACGGAAACAGGCAAACGCTTTCTCGACTACGCCAGCCATATTCTAAGTTTATTTGATGAACTGGAACAGGTAAGGGACTGGGAGGAAGGCGGCCTTTTACGGGTAGGCGCCAGTATCACCGTAGGGAACCACCTTCTGCCTGAAATCGTCCGGGTTTTTCAGCAACAGCATCCGGCAGCTGCAGTTAAAGCCGTAGTGGATAATTCGGAAACGATCGAGGAACGGGTTATCCACAATGAAATTGACCTAGGCCTGATCGAAGGGGTCGTCCATTCCCCGCAGATAGAAAGCCGGACATTTTTTCATGACCGTATGGTGCTGATCGTCCCGCCCGGCTATGCGGACGAACGGGAAGCGTTGCCGGTAAACGTACTCGGCGAATTCCCGCTGCTCCTTCGAGAAAAGGGAAGCGCCGGGAGGGAAATTGTGGACGGCATTCTTTCCGTTCACGGGATCCCGGCGGAGCCCACCTGGCAGAGCGTCAGCACGCAGGCAATCGTCCAGGCTGTGAGCCGGGGATTGGGTATTTCCCTGCTCCCCGAGCTTTTGGTTCGGGAGGCGGCGCAGCGGGGCGAAGTATCCTGCGCCGAGCTGCAGGACGTTTCGCTGGAGCGGGATTATTCGGTTATATGGCACCGCGAAAAATTTCTCTCCCCGATTCTACGGGAATGGATAAGGCTCTGCCTTTCGATAAAAACCGCCGATGGGACGAATCAGCGTGTCTAATGCCTGCCGGTTACCGGCAGCAGAAACGTTAATGCTCCTTTCCGGTATACCCAGCAAAAAGCCCGTCCCTATTTGGGACGGGCTTTTTCTACTAACCATTAATTTTAGCAATTCGTTTGGGAGCCTACCGGAAACCGGCTTTTACAGGGTCAGCGACGGAGCCGTGTATACTCGGCCGCCCAGCTCCTGATCCAACATATACAGCCCCTTTGCATCGGAACCGAATAGCTCCATCTTCTTTATCAGGTCGCTGGCATTGGTTTCTTCCTCCCCCTGCTCTTTGATGAACCAATCCAAGAACTGCATGGTCCGGAAATCCTTTTCCTGCGCGGCAGCATCATAGATCGCATGAATCAGCGAGGTAACATATTGTTCATGTGCAAGGCCGGTCTCCAACGGGTCCTTCTTCTCCTTAAGGTCGATGGCGGGCTTGTCGATTGCTTCCAGGGTTACTTTCGCATCGTTGTTTTGCATATACTGCATAAAGAGCATCGCGTGGTCCCGTTCCTCCTGCGCCTGAATTTGATACCAATTGGCAAATCCGTTCAAGCCTTCTTCTACATAAAAGTTTGCAAATTGCAGGTACAGATAGGCGGAATAAAATTCTTTGTTAACCTGATTGTTGAGCAGCTGCACTACTTTTTCATTCAACATTTTATCAACTCCTTTTTTCTTGTATCCAGGGCGTTTCCAGCCCGCTTCTTGTAGTATATCCCTAACCAGAAGGAAAAGCAATCCTTTCTACTGGGATTTTTCAATGCCTGGTACTCTCCTTGCGGAGAGCGACCACGCAGCAGAGTCCGAGGATATAGCCATGCTCGGTATTTCAATCCACGCTCTCCTTGCGGAGAGCGACACGGTCAAGATTGTGACCGAGAGCGTCACCGTTCCATTTCAATCCACGCTCTCCTTGCGGAGAGCGACAGCAAAATGCGACAAAACAGCAATGTTTGAATCATTACTGTTATTGCACTATGCCATTTTTCAGTTATAAAAACAATGAAAAAAATTAACAGACATTCTGCACGCCACGTTGATTTTGAAGAATCGCGGTGCGAACCTCCCTGAAAACATATGAGCGCTTCCATGTCGCACAAAGGGGATGGGACACGCATACAATTTACAACGTAAGTTATTCCGCTTATATAATTAAAATTTCATCCTGCTGTAAAAGCGGACTTTTCCCCACATGTTCCACTTTGTTTGCATAGTTTCTGCCCAACTGATAAAACCGCAAGCTGTCCTGGGCCGGGTCGATCAACGAGATTAGTTTCGCCTTAAATGCAGCGAACTGTGCGGCGTCCAGCAGACATTCAAATACGGAATTTTGTACCCGTTGGCCGTAATTGACACAAGCCCTGGCGACCAGACGCAGACGTTTACGACCGGCGGGTGTTTCGGTATTTACATCATAGGTAACCAATACAAGCATACATCCCCCTCACAGGCAAGCATTTATTTCCAGAAAAAGGGTGGATAAGCGTTCATATCCCCACGCAGCGTACGGGCGAGCAATAGTGCTTGTACATAGGGGACAAGCCCCCAAGGAAGTTTTTCCCCTATGTACGGATGGGTAATCTGCTCCTGCCTTTTCCGCTGCCAGGCCGTCAGAAACGTCCGGCGCCCTTCCTCCGTCAGCAGCACCGCACCGTTTTCCTGCTGCTGCATATGGCCCTCTGCCATCACTTTCTGGTTGACACAGGATAAGACGAAGCGATCCGCAAAAACCGCGCGCAACTCTTCCATCAAATCCAGCGCCAGGCTGCACCGTCCGGGACGCGGACGGTGCAGGAACCCAATATACGGATCCAGCCCCACGCTTTCCAGCGCGGCAGTACAGTCGCGCGCCAGCAAAGTATAGGCAAAAGAGAGCAGGGCGTTCATATTGTCCAGCGGCGGACGGCGGCTGCGGTTTGTAAAGGCAAATGCTTCTTTTTGTTGCAAGACCAGGTCACCAAAGCCGTCAAAATAGCGCTGTGCCGCTTCCCCTTCCAGGCCAAGCAGTTGGGCGGTATCTTCACTGTTTTCGATGAGCGGCAGCGCTGCCGCCATCTGCGCGGATAAGGTTTTCAGCTTTTGCACCGGCACCCGCTGGGGATGGTCCCGCGTAGCCCGCTCCAGCACCCAGCGTCCATTATACACCTTACCGAGGATGAAGCTGCGGGCATACCGACAGCTTTCCGTCTCGTTATCCGCGATACGGTACTGCTGCCGCCTCAGCATGACGTTGCCGCGTTCTTCCCCTACCGTGCGAGCCAGGAAGCGGCCTTTTGGAGTGAAAAAGCAGAGATCCACCCCGCGTTTGGCGCAGGCGCCCATTAAAGCGGGGCTGGCGTCGGGATAGGTGAAACAAAGGATGCCTTCCAGCGTATGTAACGGGAAACGCGCTGTTTCCTTCTTATCCCGAAGGACAACAACGTTTTCCCCATCCAATGAAAGATAGCTGTCCTCTGTTAATACAAAGAGGGTATTCAGCAGATGCTTCAAGGCTTGTCCTCCTTCCCCTCTTCCTCCACCGCTTGGGTGATATGTTCACGCACATACGCTACAGCGTCTTCCCGGCTGTACAACGCCGGAAGGCAGAGTTCTTTCAGCGAACAAGCGCCGCAGTGTTTTCTCGGTCGCACTCGCGGGGTATAGCCACGGGAAAAATACCGATTCATCTCGTCCGCCGTTCGCTGTACGGCCTGCCGCAGTTCCGGTGTCAGCTCCACCATTTCCCGGCGACGGGTTTCCTCATAAAACAGCGCTCCATAGGGAATTTCACATACCAGCATCTCCTCGAGAGCTATCGCCTGCGCACAAAGCTGCAGGCGGTCGGCGTCGGTTTCTTTGGCGCGGCCGTGCTTGTATTCCACCGGCAGGGCGCTCCAAAGGCCCTCCCTTCCCTGCAGGGGAACGCCCGCTGGGTTAAGGCGGAACTCCACAACGTCGCAGTTTCCCGTAAGCCGCAGCCGGTGGGAAGTCACCCGCATCCCCCGCGCTATCAGCAGTTCTCCCCGTTTTTCGGACAGGGTTTCATCGTGGCAGCGTGCGTGTTCCAAATGCCCTTCGGTGGTGTGCAGGTTTTCCGCCCACTGCTGTTCGAGATGGATGAGCGCCCACTGGCGGGGGCAAAAGCAGAAATGCTGGATACCGGAAAGGAGAAGATATTCTCCTTCGCCCACCGCCATCAGGCCATCCTCGTACAGGTTACCCCTTCCGGCAGGTCGTCCGCCACGGTAACGGTATAATCCTCATATGCACGCGGCACGGCGACGCCGGGCTTACGCTCTACCCGAACCGTTTCAAACAACTTATAGGCAGGGGCGTTTCCCCATTCCGAATCATGCCGGAAGATAATCAACTCCCGCACCGCCATCTTTCCCCGGGCGGCACTGCGGTCGTTTTCAAACATATTGAGGATCGCTTGCCAGAGCAGGGTCAGATCCTCTTCCGAGAAGCCGGTAACCTTACGGGCCAGGTTGGCGGAAACGAAGCCTTCCGCACGGTACAGCCCGTAGGGGACGATGTATTTGCGTCCCATCTCCGTATTTTTCTTCTCCGCATCGCTCTCGGTGGTGACGGCGACACGGGTGATGGTAATCTCCTGAGGGACAACCGGGTCAATCGAACGTGCAAAACTCAGCTGCACCGGTCCTCGCACCTGCCCGCAGTTCAGCTTTTCCTTAACAAAAGTGGTCATCACTGCGCCGAATGTACGGATATCGTAAAAATTCTGGCACATAAAGTCACGGATCTTTTCATCCTGTTCCGGGCCTTTTAAATCCTCTGTGGCCGTCAGGGCTTCATTGTCGCTACGGTTCAGGGGTACCTTCTCCTTGATATAGATGCGATATCCGGTCGCCCCGTCTTTTACCATTTCGACGTAGTTGCGGATTTTTCGTTTGAGACAGACGTCGGTGACCAGCCCACACCCGGTTTCGGGATCGACGCGGGGCATGTTGCCGGCGTCGGGGTCACCATTCGGATTGCCGTTTTCCACATCGAACAGGATCACAAAATCGTACCGGTTTCTAATAGGCTCAGACATTTTCATTTTCCTCCTTTTTTGCATATCGTTTTTGTGTCTGATGATAATACCCGATCTGGAACGCTCCCTGTTCCGGCAGGGCCATCCGGGCGGGATAGGTTTCGCCTATTTTTTCTATAAGGCTACCGAGCTGCTTATTATAGTACACCTGCCTGCCTTTCTCTAGTTTCCGCAGATGCTTCTGCGCCAAGTTAATGAGGGTCGGGAAAACTACTGCCGGCGTGGCCGACGCCGCGCTGAAGTATTTATCCTTTATGGTGGTGTTGAGATTCGGGTTGAAGTCGTATTGGATAGCTTCCAGTACGGAGAAAAGCCGGCCCAGCACATAGGGCATATAGCTGCTTTGTTCATTTAGCTCCACACGAAGTACCTCCTCGGGCAATTTTTTTGATTTTAGATAATACGCTTTCAAAATGGCGGCCCGCCCTCGGGTGATCTCCCGTTCCGCACGAATCCGCAACGTCACGCCGTTCAGCAAAGAAGCCGGATAGGGTATGTCGTTGAGAACCGCTTGCAAAAGGTCGCCGGCCAGCCGGTCGGACGGATTTTTGTCACGGGCGTTGGGGTTGACCGTTTCTTGCAAAAGGGTCCAGGGAGCCAGCGCTTTCCCGTTGTCCATCACAGAGACAATTTCCAGGCGCTTGTAGTGGTTTTGAATGTTCTGGATCAGGTCGCCGAAGCTGTTCTGCCAGAAAAAACGTACCGAAAGGCGCGCCGCATTGGGCGCTAAGCCAAGCACGTAAAACCGGGTGTCCGGGAAAAGGCGGGTATCTTCCCAGTCCGTCGGCAACCCTTGCGTCAGACTTTTCAAAGCGGACAGGATATTCCTTTCGATTGCCGTTGAACCAAACATGACAGCCATGCCGAGATCTTGATAAGCGCTCTGTCCGCCTTCGGCCCAGCATACCACGGTGGTATTCCCCAGCCGCTGCACATGTTCCCGGTCGGACAGCAGGTAATTGAGCGCGGTGGTATACGCGAACGCCGCATACGAGCCGACCGGCGCGTTTTCTCTGTCCTTGTGCCCATACGACCAGAAAGCCCGGTCGTTAAAGGAAACCAGCGCGGCCCCGGAGGGCTGCGCGCCCACCACCCCTTTGATCCAGGGATGTCCCTTTTCCGGCGGCAGATCCATTTTTCCGGTAACCATGCAGCGGATTCTGGCGCTCTCCTCCGCCCCGTCGTAATGGGCCTGCCATCGTTCGCGCACCTCCGGATCCTTGAACACCGGGGCGTCCCGGTACCAAAAAACCAGGTTGGCCCCTTTCATCAACGCATCCCACCGGTCGGCAAGCGCCGGATGGGAATGCGCGGCGGCGGGATTCCAGCTTTTAAAAAAGGATACTACCGCCTTGGCCGCCGGGGACGCCGCCCCCTCCAGCAGCTGGAGATGCAGTTCCTTACAGGCGGCGAAGCAGGCGACAGTCCGACCGGGGTTTCCTTTGCCGTCCACGCCGAGCAGGTATCCGCTGTGATCGCACAGAAAGCTGGCCGCCAAACCGACTGTCCGTTTGGCCGGCATAGGCACCTCCATCGCCTGGGCCGCCACCGCCGATTTCTTCCCGCGCTTTTGCTCGGTTTCCAGCGAAAGCAGGCCGATGAGTGCGCCGCTGTCGTCTAGCTCCAGCCCATAGGATACCTTGGCCGTTCCCCAGCCAGGGCGGGATATCCTGCCGAGAGTCAGCAAATCTTCGTAATAGCGGGTCAACGCTTGGAGAATCATCGGTACACCTCGCAATCTGCCGCGTTCAGCACACCGTTTTCCAGCTTGGCGCGGAAAAACAGAGGGCGGATGTTTTTGGGGTCGGCGTAATCCATATCGTAGAGCATGAACCCTAAGTCCCGGGTTTCCGGGATGGCCGGAATCGGCCCGCCCGGCCACGGGCGAAAATAAACCGGAAATTCCCGGCAGCCGAAATACGGGGTATGAAAGCATTGCCCTTTCTCCATCCGGCGGGTGACGATATCCTGGAACTTACCTGGGTTATCGCTGGGCGACGCCTGCTCCGTCATCTCGAAATGCGCTTCAATCACATAACGCACATCTCGTAACACCAGGGCGGCGCGCTGCACAATCTGCTTGGACGCGGCGATGTAAAGGTCCTGTCCACCCGACCGCGCGGCTTCGCGTACTGTCCTGTTCGTCACCCCGACCTTGACTTCGTTGCGGCGGATGCTGGTAAACCGGACCCGCTTCAATACATGGATTCGGTCGATCCGCCACCGCAGCCCCGGATGATAGAAGACGGCTTCCACTATTCCCCGTGCGGCGGACGGGGTGGGGACATCGTAGGTGACACGCTCCGTCTTCATTTCCGGTCTTGAAAAACAGGCGTAATCCCCCCAGACTTCCAACTGGATCATTTGGACTTCCACTCCTTTCTTTTGTGTTTGAGCCATGGATATTTATGCGTAAGAACGGCGGAGAGACGATTCCCTCGCCGTTCTTGCCTACGGGATGCGCCACGGACACGCAGGCTTTGGCTACCGGTTTTTCATATCATGAAAAACCGGCCCTCGCCCGGGTCCAGCTGCAGCCCGGTATGGGCGTCGTAACAGCGGGGATCCGTCAGGACGATAACCTCCTCATCCAGCCATTGGACCGCACCCGCCCTCTCCAGCCTTTCCAGGTGCAGCGGATAAACGTTCACGGCATACTGCCCCAGCTTGCGAAAGAGCGAACGGCTGCGTTTCCCTTGTCGTAGGTCGCTGATTAGGTCCTTCCCCTCTTCCAGTGGGATATAGACCGGGCGGGTCCCCGTGTCTATCAGATGCACCTTTTCCGCTACGGAAGCAAAAGGCAAAAAATTCCCTTGAATCCCATACCGGAAGCTGTCCAGGATATTCTCCTTGTCCAGCGCCGCATCCCCCTTCAGTGTGCGCAGAAAGGTGAAATAGCTCTCTATCGCGTCCAGCCCGGACGGATCGTCGTAATCCCGCAGCACATGGCGGACGGCATCGATATTCTGCTCAGTCAGCTTCGGGGCAGGCTGTCCCGCCAGGCGGAAAATATACACCGGGCTTTCCGCGGCCGGCCTGTCCCCTTCACGGTTGCAGCGCCCGGCGGTCTGCAGAATGGAATCCAGCCCGGCCAGTTCGCGGTAAGCAACCGGGAAATCCACATCCACGCCGGCTTCGATTAGAGAGGTGGATACCACCTGGCAAGGCAAATGGCTTTGAAGCCGCTGCCGGATTTCCTCCAAAAGGCGCTTGCGATGGGCGGGATAGAGGAGGGTGGTTAGGCAGTAAGAGTCCGCCAGGTTCCTCTCCCCTTTCAGCGATGCGTACAGATCCTGCGCCGTCTGCCGCCGGTTGACGACGCACAGCGCCTGCAATGTGGCGCGCAGACGGCCGGAAAGCGTTTCCCGCGAAAGCTCGCCCAAATCGGATAACGTGGTACGGCGGAAAAAGGTAAACTGCCGCTCCGGTTCGGGGCAGATTTCCTGAATCGGCAGGCCGGGCGCCAATTCCGCAAACAGCGGGCCTAGTGCCGGCTGGGTCGCGGTACACAGCACCGCCGCCGCCCGGTAATGCTGTACCAGCTGCGCGATCGCCGCCACACAGGGCCGCAGATACGGGACAGGCATGGTTTGCGCTTCGTCGAAAAGGATAATGCTGTTTGCCAGGTTATGCAGCTTCCGGCAGCGGGAGGAACGGTTGGCAAACAACGACTCAAAAAACTGCACCGCCGTGGTTACAACGACGGGGACATCCCAGTTTTCCGTCGCCAGCACTTTCCGGCTGGGGTGCGCGCCGTCGTTTTCATCGGCAGTATAGTCCACGCCAGAATGGTGTTCCAATACGTTTTCCCGCCCCAGGATTTTCGAAAACACCGCGGCGTTCTGGTCGATGATCGAGGTATAAGGGATCACATAGATTATCCGGTCCATATTCCGCTCGCAGGCCATCGAGAGGGCGAAAGCCAGTGACGACACCGTTTTGCCGCCGCCTGTAGGAACGGTTAGGGTATACAATCCCCTTTCCGCACGGCGGCCGCCGTCCATACAAGCACGTAATATTTCGCAGCGCCGGCGATTCAGCTCCTTTTCCGTTTTCCACCAGGGCGAAATATAGGCTTCAAGACGGTTGAGCAGTTCCGGCATCGTGAAGGGAGTTCTCCGGCGCAAGGCCGCCTTTTCGCCGTCCATGAACGCTTCCGTATCCAGATAATCGGCGTCTACCAGACAGGAATACAGCATCCGAGTGTAGAAGGCACGGGTAAAGGAATCCGACGGCAAGTCCGGTGGAACAGGCGGCGCCGGAGTCAACTCCTGTCGCCACATCGCATATGGCTCCACCTTCCGCTTAAGCCGCGCATGTAAGGTTGTTCCGATAATATCTGTGGGGCTGCCGCCGTCGGGCAGTCCGCTGTGATGCCCCGCTACGGCAAAGGCGATTTCCCCTTGTCTCATCTTAAAGGCTTCGATGGCGCCAGCGGTAGAATGGTCGACCCGCTCTTGTGCCCCTCTCAGCCGCCGCTGAAACGCTCTGCTGTATTTGCCTACATCGTGCAAAAGCCCCGCCAGATACGCCGGCCCTTCCGCGCCGAACGGGGCGGCAAAACCGGCAGCCAGTTGCGCCGTGTTCTGCAAATGATCCCGTAACGGCTGGGAACGGCCGCCGTCCTCGCCGACATGTGCATAAAATTCCACGTGTTCCGTATTCTCCATTATTTGCCCCTTTCGCTGGCTCTTTCTCCGACGAAGCGAATATAGTCGGATAGTGTGCTAAAATACTAATTTTTCCCTAATTACGTATTATTTTACCTATACCAACAATATTTGTCAAATAAAATATGTTAATACAACATATTTTTTAAAAATAAAATATTATTTGACTGATGATTTGCCTAGGCTCTAGATGTACCTACCACTCATTTCGGCGGTTTCTCTAACAGCATATGGTTATGAAATACCTATACACCCAGCGCATGGTTTTCTCTTACTAAAAACAATCCCCGGCTTCACGGGGCCGGAGATTTCCTGTCGGAAATTTGGAAAAAAGCTCTTGACAATCGGGCGGATATCCAGTATAATACACTCCGTTGCCACGGCAAAGGCCGTGTGCAGCAAGGAAATGGCCCGGTAGTTCAGCTGGTTAGAACGCTAGCCTGTCACGCTAGAGGTCGACGGTTCGAGCCCGTTCCGGGTCGCCATTTGCTGATATAGCTCAGTCGGCAGAGCGCGTCCTTGGTAAGGACGAGGTCACCAGTTCGAATCTGGTTATCAGCTCCAAGCAGAAAGCGGTTCCGTTTTAAACGGAACCGCTTTCTGCTATTTTTCTTTACGGGACGGTAAACCTGCTTGGGGGTCCTACTCTTCAAGCGGTTCTTGTACAGGCAGGCTTACGCATATATATGGGGTACACTTACGGCACATGCCGTTGAAAGGTAAGGTGTTCCCATGAACGTCCCCATGGATTTCCCACACAGCAATAATGGCAGAGAACTTGTCGTTACCTCGCCGGGCAGCTATCCCCCGCTTGAAGTCGAACGGCCGCATTTTCCTTATGCACGTATGCTGATGCAGGATCTGTCCTCCTCCCACAGCGAGATGACCGCGATATATCAGTATTTGTATCAGGACTGGATAATTGCGGATCAGGTTCCGGAACTGGCCAGTGCGCTGCGCAAAATTGCACAGGTAGAGATGCATCATCTGGATATTTTGGGCCGGATGATTGTCCTTTTGGGGGGAGATCCCCGTTGCCAGGCGATGCCGAACAACCGGCGGAGTGCCTGGAACGGGAATAATCTCACTTATACACATACCGTTGTTTCTTTTCTGAAGAGCAACATCACCGCAGAACAATTCGCCCGTAACACCTATTTGGCGCAGGCAAACATGGTACAGGACCCGAAAGTTTCCGCCGTCCTGCGCAAACTTGCCGCGGACGAAGACGTCCATATCGGGATTTTCCGCCGCTTTTTGTCCGAACTGGAAAATTCATAACAAAGGGATGCGGTCAAAGCACACTCCTGCGTTGAGATGAATCCTCCCTCGTATGAAAATCGCCGGAAGCAAGCGATTTTGCTTGCTTCCGGCGATTTTCAGCTTTATCGGCATCTATGGGATATTCTCCCAGTTTCTTCTTTTCTTAGGCCGGAGCTTTTCCCAATCAAAATAGATAGAAACGGCCGACAACTTAAAAGAGTTGCCGACCGTTGATATGGAGCGGCTTACGAGACTCGAACTCGCTACCTCCACCTTGGCAAGGTGGCGCTCTACCAGATGAGCTAAAGCCGCAGATCCGATTTTCTTGGAACGAAGGGAATTATACCACAAGGCTTTCCCCTTGTCAATTGTTTCTTTTCAAAGTTTTTATGCAACCGCCTTTGATCTCCGACCCGAAAAATTCATCGCCCAGTCTGCTTTTTCCGGTACTAAATTCCCTTGCAAAGCATATACTATCCCTGTAAGCACAATTACCTGGTGGAATTGACAACATTGACAACTAGGAAAAAAATATGCAAAAGCATCTTGACAATTCCCGGAAAAGCCGGTATACTAAATCACGTTGTTCACACGACATCAGAAGATGGCGCCATAGCCAAGTGGTAAGGCATGGGTCTGCAAAACCCTGATTCCCCAGTTCAAATCTGGGTGGCGCCTCCAAAAAGACTGTTGATTTTTCAGCAGTCTTTTTTCTTTTCGCCACGTTCTATTTGTATGCTTACGTCCCGATTAAAAGAATACCCGTCCGCTGCCAGCGGACGGGTATTCTTTCTTACAGGCTGATGCTGTAGTTGGGCGCTTCTTTCGTGATGTGGATATCGTGAGGGTGGCTTTCCTTTAGGCCGGCGCCGGTAATCCGCACGAACTGGCCTTTCTGCTGCAGGTCCGCGATGGTCGGACAGCCGCAGTAGCCCATACCGGCCCGCAGGCCGCCGATAAGCTGATAAATGGTGTCCGACAGCAGCCCCTTATACGGGACACGGCCTTCGACCCCTTCGGGAACAAGCTTTTTGTTCCCCTCCTGGAAATACCTGTCGCGGCTGCCGTGCGCCATCGCGCCCAGGCTGCCCATGCCGCGGTATACCTTGAACTGGCGGCCCTGGTACAGCTCGGAATCGCCGGGCGACTCCTCGCATCCCGCTACCAGGGAACCGATCATCACCACGTCGGCACCCGCCGCAATCGCCTTGACGATGTCGCCGGAATACTTTACACCGCCATCCGCAATCACCGGGATGCCGTGTTTGGACGCGACACAAGCCGCATCGTACACCGCCGTAATCTGCGGCACGCCGATACCGGCGACCACACGGGTGGTACAAATAGAACCCGGGCCAATGCCCACCTTGATCGCGTCCGCTCCGGCGTCGATCAGCGCCTCGGCCGCTTCGGCTGTGGCAATATTGCCGGCGATCAACGAAACCTGCGGGAAGGCCGCTTTGACCTTGGAAACCGCTTTCAGGATGTTCTGGCTGTGGCCGTGCGCCGAATCCAGGACCAGCGCGTCCACCTGTGCGCTGACCAGTGCCGAAGCGCGGTCCAGCACATCCGCCGTAGCGCCGATTGCCGCCGCGCAGAGGAGACGGCCGTTCTTATCCCTGGCGGAATTCGGATATTTCACCGCTTTTTCAATATCCTTGATGGTGATCAGTCCCTTAAGATACCCCTGTTCGTCCACAATCGGCAACTTCTCGATCCGATGGCGGCGGAGGATTTCCTGCGCCTGTTCCAGCGTCGTGCCGACCGGCGCGGTGACAAGGTGTTCCTTGGTCATGACTTCTTCAATTTTCTGGGAAAAATCGGTAAGGAAGCGCATATCGCGGTTGGTCAGAATCCCGACCAGCTTCCCATCGCGGCAGATCGGTACGCCGGAGATCTTGTATTTCCCCATCAGTTCGTTGGCGTCCGCCACAATATGGTCGGGGGAAAGGTAAAACGGATTCACAATAACGCCGTTTTCCGAACGCTTTACGCGGTCCACCTGGTCGGCCTGTTCCTCAATCCCCATATTCTTGTGGATGACGCCGATCCCCCCTTCGCGGGCCATAGCGATTGCCATGCGCGCTTCGGTAACGGTATCCATAGCGGCGGTCATCAGCGGAACATTCAGGCTAATGGTTTTGGTGACCTGTGTGCCGACATGGATATCCGCCGGCAGGATATCGGATTTTGCCGGTATCAGCAGTACATCGTCGAAGGTGAGCCCCTCTTTCAGGAATTTTTCCCCTGCATTGCTGTTCACCATCGTTTTTCCTCCTTCGATTTTTCACATCCGGTTTCCTCGAAACCGTTTTCCCCGAAATCGTCCGGCGCGAACCGGCCGTACGAACAGATAAATATTAAGAAAATATTTATCTGTTATTCTACCACAGCTCTCCCAAGCCTGGCAAGCCCTCCGCCCCCTTCCTTCGACCCTTTTCGCAAATTTTTTTGGCTCCAGGTAAAGAGATAGCCAATCTTCCCCTCTCATATGGAATAGAACTGGCGCAAATCACGAACCTAGTTCCTCCCAATCCGCCGGGAAACGCTCCAGCAGCTTTTCCAGGTTGCCCACGGTCTCCTCATTCAGGAAATGTTCAATCAGCTCCACCTGCCGCAATTCCCCCTCCGACCGGTTCAGACGACGGAAAAAGCGGGAAAGCACTTCGTGCCGCCAGAGGAAATAGCGGCCCCTATCCCTCCCCTGCTCAGTAAGCGTGATTTGGCCGTACTTTTCAAAGGAGACCAGCGACGCTTCTTTCAGCTTGCCGATCATTTTGGATGCGGAAGAGGGCCGGACATGGAGCTTGGCCGCCACCTCGTTGACACCGACCGCCGGACGGGATTCCGTCATGCGGTAGATCATCTCCAGGTAGTCCTCCATCGATTCCGTCACCCGACTGAGACGCTGGCGCCGGTAGCCGTTCAACGTGCGGAATTCCTCGTTATCGTCTCGGTTTGTCGCGTCCAATGGAACGCCCTCCCTTCCTGGCGCGGGTTTTCTTCCGGCTAACTTTTTGGGACCAGGCGAATAGGCCATGCATAAGTTGGTAGTAAGTTAGCATCGGGAAACTCTCCCCGCTGGCTTTATCCGGACGGTATTGCGGCGAAACGCCGGAGGATACCGTCCCACAATGGTATGTATGACAAGGAGATTGAGAATATGAGACCATCCGCAAAACAACCCGTTCCTGGCGGCGGTTTTTGTCCCTTGCCGCAGGAACTGACGCTAGACCGCATCCATCAGGGGGAAATGGCACGGGTGCGGGCGCTGAATTCCACGGGCAGTATGCGCCGTCGGCTTCTCGATATCGGGTTAGTCGAAGGCACCAATGTGGAATGCCTGCAAAGAAGCCCCGCCGGGGATCCGGTCGCCTATCTCATCCGCGGCGCGGTGATTGCGCTGCGGGCCGAGGATTCTTCCAACATACTGGTGGAATACTGTTAACCGAAAACGAAACGGGACACGCTGCCAGGCGCACACTATACGAAGGAACCAGGAGTGGAGAGGTTTCGCGTTGATATGTCGCCCGCAGACGGTTTTTTAGGAGATGCTGCAAAAGGAACCCTTTTGCAGCATCTCCGTCCCGGTCCGCTTTCCTTTGCCGGAATCATCATTTACAGAAAGGATCGGATCCGCATGGGCTTGACAGCCAATTCTACAGGCAGCGGCGCGGTGGACCGCGGGCTGCATATTGAAAAAACTTCGCCGGACGAACGGGTGATCGCCCTGGCCGGCAACCCGAACGTTGGAAAAAGTACGGTTTTCAACGAATTGACCGGTCTGAACCAGCACACCGGCAACTGGCCCGGAAAAACGGTAACCAACGCGCAGGGACGCTGTACCCACAACCGGATACCGTACATATTAGTGGATATACCGGGAACCTATTCCCTTATGGCACATTCGGCAGAGGAAGAGGTGGCGCGGGATTTTATCTGCTTTGGGGAACCGGATGCGGTGGTGGTCGTTTGCGACGCCACCTGCCTGGAACGCAACATGAACCTGGTACTACAGACGATGGAAATCACCAGCCGGGTGGTGGTTTGTGTCAACCTAATGGACGAAGCCAAGCGGAAAGGGATCCGTGTGAACCTGGAGCAGTTATCCGATAACTTGGGCGTCCCGGTAGTCGGCGCCAGCGCCCGCAGCGGAAAAGGGCTACAGGAACTGATGGACGAGGTGGAAGCGGTAACCGCCGGCCGGCGGGAATGCCGTCCGAGCCGTATACGCTATCTGCCCGTCGTGGAAGAGGCAATCCGCCGGCTGGAACCGGCGGTGTCCGCCCGGTTGGGAGACAGGCTGAACAGCCGGTGGGTGTCCCTGCAGCTCCTTGACTGCGAAGAAACGCTCAAGGAAACGATGACGGAGTATCTGGGTCTCTCCCTGTGGAACGACCCTGTAATCGCGGAAAAAATAAAGCAGGCCAAAACCAGCCTACTGGAACACGATATATCCGAGGACCGTCTCAAAGATATCGTGGTTTCCTGCGTTATCCTTCGGGCGGAGGAGGTGTGCATGGACGCGGTTGCCTGCGGACAGGGCGGTTACAGCCGCTGGGATCGGAAAATCGACCGGGTATTAACCAATAAATGGGTGGGAATTCCCCTGATGCTCCTGCTGCTGGTGGTTGTATTCTGGATTACGATTACCGGCGCGAATTACCCTTCCGAACTCCTGACCGGCGGCCTTTTCTGGGTTGGCGACCGGCTGTCCGATTTTCTCGGCTGGGCGGGTGCTCCCGCCTGGCTTCAAGGCGCGCTGGTGGACGGCGTTTATCGGGTGCTCGCTTGGGTGGTGGCGGTCATGCTGCCGCCCATGGCGATCTTTTTCCCGCTGTTTACCCTGCTGGAGGATTCCGGTTACCTCCCCCGCATCGCCTTCAACTTGGATAAATACTTTAAAAAAGCCTGTGCGTGCGGTAAGCACGCGCTGACCATGTGCATGGGCTTCGGCTGCAATGCCGCGGGGATTGTGGGCTGTCGGATTATCGATTCCCCCCGGGAACGGCTGATCGCCACCATTACCAACAATTTTGTCCCCTGCAACGGGCGTTTTGCGCCACCATACAAAAGGCAACAAAATGGCCGCCGGATAAGGCTTTCCCCCTATGGACATGTAAGAGGGAAAAGCGAAAACTGGCGGCGGCATTAATGCCTATTTGATGAACCCATCGGCTTCCCTTGCTTTCAGGTTTTCCAGGATTTTGTCAATTACGGCGATTTTCTGTTTCGTCGTCAGCCCGGATTGCTTGAGCTTTCTTTCAATAATCTCCAGATGGAACTCGCTTACCCTATCGGCAAGGGCACGGATACCATCGATGTCGGATTCATGGACGATAATATTCCGTATGCGGTTTTTGCGCATTCACTCCCTCCTTCCTTGAAGTCTACTTTCACCAAACATTGTATGAAGATATTGGTTTGTCCTATCACTGTGCGACCGTTTAGGTTAAAAGAAAATGAATCGAAAATGCACGGAACCGGATACACCGTGAGGACGAAACCGCTCATATATTGTAAAAAATGCGGGAGAAATCTTTACAAAGGTCAGCGACCGTGATATACTCTAAGCTAAATTAAAATGGGGGAGTAAGCGGTTTTATTTTTAATGCTGTGCCTTAGGCGGATTGGTAGATTCCCCTGGACGTACGCTTGCCCGTTCCATGGATTTAGGTTATATTCATATTAAGGGGATAAAACATATGAAAAAAGGGAAAAAAATCACCATACTGGGAGCAGGCAATGTAGGAGCTACCATCGCCTATACTTTGGCCACGGATGGTATGGCTTCCGAAATTCTGCTGATCGACATCAACGAAAACAAGGCCCAGGGAGAGGCTATGGACATATTCCAAGGAACCCCTTTCTGCGCCCCGGTAAACATCCATGCCGGCGGATATGCGGATGCGATATATTCCGATGTGGTGGTTGTCACTATCGGTTTGGCCAGGAAGCCCGGTCAAACCCGCATTGATCTGGCACAGTCGAATGTGGACATTATCAAATCGGTGATGCCCCAGATAACCCGTTATGCCCCGGATGCGGTATACGTAGTTGTCAGCAACCCTGTGGATATCATCACCTATGCTATTCTCAAAAATACCCATCTTTCGGAGCGCCAGGTGTTTGGTTCCGGTACCATGTTGGATTCCGCCAGGCTGCGTTCCCGATTGGCAGAACATGTGGGGCTCAACCCCCAAAATGTCCACGCCTATGTATTTGGTGAACACGGCGACACTTCCTTGATCCCATGGTCTTTGACCACTATCGCCGGGATGGAGATGAGCAAGTATTGCACCTACATCTGTGACCGGCACAACCAATGCGGTAAGGAAGAACTGAAGGAGATCGAGGAAGATGTCCGTACCGCCGGTGCAAAGGTCATCGCCTTGAAGGGGGCTACTTTTTATGCCATCGCCTTATCGGTACGGCGCATATGTGAAAGCATCCTGCGGGATACCGATTCGGTGATGACCGTCTCCGCCATGATCCATAATCAATATGGGATTAACGACGTATGCCTGAGCCTTCCCTTTGCCGTAGGCGCTCATGGGATTCACCGGGCTATCGTCCCCCCGTTGACCGAAGCGGAAGAAGCATTGTTGCACAAAAGCGCCGATGCTCTCAAAGAAGTCATTGCCCAACTGAATATTTAATGATGCCAATTAAATTGAAAGGACTGCATAAGAATGGATTACGCTGTTGAATCTCTCAAAAAGCACAAGGAATGGAAGGGCAAAATTGAGGTAATCTGCCGCGCTCCTCTGGAAACGAAGGATGACCTATCTCTGGCCTACACCCCGGGCGTAGCCCAGCCTTGCTTGGAAATTCAAAAGGATGTCAGCCTAAGCTATGATCTGACGCGCCGCTCGAATCTGGTGGCGGTTGTTACCGACGGCACCGCTGTTCTGGGTCTGGGGGACATCGGCCCGGAAGCCGGTATGCCGGTGATGGAAGGAAAATGTGCTTTGTTCAAGGCCTTTGGCGATGTCGATGCAATACCGCTGTGTATCCGTTCCAAAGAGGTTGACGACATTGTCAACACAGTCCGTCTGCTTGCCGGAAGCTTCGGTGGTGTCAATTTGGAGGATATCTCCGCTCCCCGCTGCTTTGAGATTGAGCGCCGTCTCAAAGAATGCTGTGACATTCCGATTTTCCATGACGACCAGCATGGCACCGCCGTTGTAACCCTGGCCGCTATGCTCAACGCCCTGAAATTGACCGGTAAAAAGCTGGACGAAATCCGTGTAGTCACCAGCGGCGCCGGCGCTGCAGGCATTGCCATCATCCGCTTGCTCATCGCTATGGGGCTGAAGGATGTGGTGTTGTGCGACCGTCAAGGCGCCATCTACCAGGGACGTGAAAACCTAAATACCGAAAAGGCGGAAATGGCCGCCATCACCAATAAGGAGTGCCGTAAAGGCACGCTGGCCGATGTACTGAAGGGGGCCGATGTATTTATCGGTGTCTCCGCCCCCAACTGTGTCACCCAGGAAATGGTCCGGTCCATGGCGCCCAATCCCATCCTTTTCCCGATGGCTAATCCGGTGCCGGAGATCATGCCTGACCTGGCTAAAGAGGCCGGCGCCGCCGTCGTAGGTACCGGCCGCAGCGACTTCCCCAACCAGATCAACAACGTGCTGGCTTTCCCCGGCATTTTTAGAGGTGCGCTGGATGTGCGTGCTAGCGATATTAACGATGAAATGAAGATCGCAGCCGCCCAAGCGATTGCCTCTTTTGTGACCGAGGATAAGCTTTCACCGGATTATATCATCCCCAGCGCCCTGGATCGCAATGTGGCCAAAGCAGTGGCGGAGGCAGTGGCGGAAGCCGCCCGGAAAACCGGTGTGGCCAGAATCTAAAACATACGGACAAAACAATCAGCCGCTATCCTGGATATCAAAGATATAAAAAAACTTGTGGGGCATAGGCCGTGACCCACAAGTTTTTTTATATCTATGTATCCCTCTGCCGACTGTTATCCGCATTTACAACATATATTTGATGTGTAAGGGCGGTGAATAGCGATTGCAGTTTTTTATTTACAGCCGCAAGTCGGTTTACACAGGTAAAGGCGAGAGCATTGAAAACCAGATTGAAATGTGCCGGCAGTACATTCACACCAAGTTTCCGGAAGCCTGTGATTCGGACATCGCGGTGTATGAAGATGAAGGCTTTTCGGCCAAGAATACGGATCGGCCACAGTTTCAGCAAATGCTGCGGGACATCCCACGGAAAAAACCGGATTTTGTCGTCTGCTACCGGCTTGATCGGATTAGCCGCAACGTCAGTGATTTTTCCGCTTTGATTGAGGACTTGAATGACCGCAGTATTTCCTTTGTCTGCATCAAAGAGGAATTCGATACATCCAAGCCTATGGGCAAGGCCATGATGTACATTGCGTCGGTTTTCGCGCAATTAGAGAGGGAAACCATCGCGGAACGCGTGCGGGATAACATGCTTATGCTGGCCCGCACAGGACGATGGCTCGGCGGGACGACACCGACCGGATATACCTCCGAGAAGCAGCAGGAAATCATCATTGACGGAAAAGTGAAAACCTCCTGTAAGCTGAAGGAGAAACCCGATGAACTCCTTGCCGTGGACATGATGTTCGAGAAGTTCTTGGAACTGCGCAGTATAACGGGCGTGAGCAAATCCTTGATAAAACAAGGGATCCGGTCCCGCAGCGGTCAATATTATTCCCTACCCGGCATCAAGGAAATCCTGCAAAATCCGGTTTATTGTACAGCGGATAAAGATGCTCTCGATTACTTCATCGCCCAAAGTTCCGACGTTTGCTTTGAGGAAAAGGACTGCTCGGACAAACACGGCCTGCTTGCCTATAACAAGCGGGATTATACAAAAAAGCACGCTCCGCGCCAGGCAATGGACAAATGGATTATCGCCATAGGAAAGCACAAGGGGCGGATACCCGGCAAGAAATGGGTAGCGGTTCAGACCATCATCGAGGAGAATATTCCGACAGGGGAAAAGCCCGCAAAAATGCACAACAATTATTCTTTACTATCCGGCCTGATTTTCTGCGGCAAATGCGGGAACCGCATGTTCGCCAAGGCTCGCTACGGCAAAGGCGCGACGCCGGGGCTATTCGACTATGTGTGCAACAACAAACTGCGGGGCGGAACAGGACTATGCGACTGCCAGAATATCGGCGGCAGGCAGGCCGATGATAAGGTATGCGAATACCTGATGAAATACACTGTCGAAAGCTCCCATATTGTTCAGTTGTTGGAAAAGTTGAGACGCGACGTACAAGGGCAGGCGAGGGAAACCCCACTGGACGTTATCGAGTTACGGCTCAGCAAGTGTAATGAAGAAATGAATAATCTTGTGCACTCTCTTTCACAAGGGGAACTCAGTCCGGCTTTTATTCAGCGCGTCAATGCCCGGGCCGGTGAGCTGGACAAGGAGATCTCCGCTCTCGTAGAGGAACGCGACCGGCTGCAAAGCGACGTGGATCACATAACCGATGCGAAAATGCAGATAAAAATGCTGGCTGCTGCCTTGTCCGGCCTGAAAGACAACTTTGCCATACTCTCCGTTCATGAAAGACGGACCTTAATCCGGTTGCTCGTACAGAAAATCGTCTGGGACGGGAAGGACTTACATATTTATATGGACGGCGGGCAGCAATCTGTAAGCGGTCTCCTCATGGAAAGCGTATAAAACCGCGAAACCCGGAGTTAACTTGCCCTTTGGACGGCGGCGCATTCCCTACGCTGATCGCCATCATCAGCATGTTTTTCGTCGGGTTCCAGGCAGGGCCAGTGTCCGGTCTCCTGTCCACATTGCTGCTGACCGGCGTGATTGTACTCGGTGTGTGTATGACCTTCCTAATCTCCCGCCTGCTGTCCAAGACCATCCTAAAGGGGGTCCCCTCCTCCTTCACGCTGGAACTGCCCCCCTACCGGCGGCCTCAGATCGGCAAAGTCATCCTCCGTTCGATTTTTGACCGCACCCTTTTCGTCCTCGGCCGGGCGGCGGCGGTGGCGGCCCCGGCCGGGCTGCTGATCTGGCTGCTGGCCAACATCACCGTGGGGGATCTGAGCTTGCTGGCCCACTGTACCGGATTTCTGGACCCATTCGCCCGGCTGTTCGGGTTAGACGGCGTGATCCTGATGGCCTTTATCCTCGGCTTCCCCGCCAATGAAATTGTGATCCCGATCATCATCATGAGCTACATGGCCACCGGCAGCCTGGTGGAGATGGATAACTTGAACGCATTGAAGGAGTTGCTGGTAAGCAACGGTTGGACTTGGTTGACCGCGGTATGTACCATGCTGTTCTCCCTGATGCACTGGCCCTGTTCCACCACCTGCCTGACCATCCGGAAAGAAACGCAGAGCTGGAAATGGACCGCCGTTTCCTTCCTGGTGCCTACAGCTACCGGCCTGATTATCTGCGGCGCCGTAGCAAGCGTGGCCCGCCTGTGCGGGCTGGCATAACTCAGTATCCGAGAAGCCAAAAGCGGCAGACTGCCGCGAATTCCCGCACCCAGTAGCATTCCAGCAGATGCAGCGGTGTCCGGCAGGTCGCCGGCCCCACCTGCCCGAGCCCCTCCTTCTTTGCCAGGGATTGGGCACGGTACTGGTGGAATTCCTGGGTGGCGATCACCACATGGGGGTTCAGTCCCTCGGCAGCAATGATCTCCCGGGAAAAGCGGATGTTTTCCTCGGTATTGGTGGAGCGGTCCTCCTGGTAAATCCGGGCGGGATCCACCCCTTTTTCCACCAGGTAATTGTACATCACCTGGGCTTCGGGATATTCCTCGTCGCTCCCTTGCCCGCCGGAAACAATGCAGACGGACGCAGGATTATCCTCCAGGTACTTGACGGTGGTGTTCAACCGGTCGGCCAGCATCCGGCTCGGCTGGTCGCCGGTGATCGCCGCGCCGAGCACGATCACCGTCGCGTTGCGCTCCGGTTGCTTCGCCGCGGCGTGGAGCATGACGCCGGAAGCGGCGACAAAGAGTGCCAGCAGCAAAAATACCAGTACAAACACAATCCCCATCATGATACGTCCCACCCGTGTTTTCCAGATTTTTTGCAGCGCTGTACGCACTTTTTCCCAAAACAACCCGGCCAAAAGCAGGCAAAGAAAGCCGGGAATGGATATCAGCACGCCGGCGTTCGTGATGCCGGAGAACAGCGGTAGGCAAGACCACACCAAAAACAGCCCGGCCGCCAGAGTAAACAGGAACCGGAGGATTTCGATCCAAGATATCCGCGCCTTTGTAAGTTGATCCATAAAGGGCACCTCTTGTCTTTAAAAACGTTTGCTGTCCTTAATGGTACAGGAGAAAAGTGAAAAGCACAAGCGAGGATTTCTTAAGAAATCCTCGCTTTTTTCGAAATCTTTATACAACACCGACAGGACACCGCCAAAATCGGATTATTCCTGCCGCAGAGCGTCCACCGGCCGGAGCTTGGATGCTTTTACAGCGGGATATACGCCGAATAATGCGCCAAGCAGGACGGAAAAGAGGATTAGATAGACAAAATCCGTCCAGACGACAGGGATCGACAGCTGGAAAAGATACGCCCCGACCAGCCCTACCCCGCCGCCGATCAGGATCCCGACCAAGCTGCCCAGCAGAGAAATCACCACGGCTTCCACCAGGAATTCCCACAGAATCCGGCCGCGGGACGCGCCGATCGCCTTTTTTACGCCGATTTCCCGGGTTCGCTCACTGACCGAGACCAGCATAATGGTCATGATCCCCAGGCCGGACACCACCAGAGAAATGCCGCTGATAACCGTCAGTACCAGGCTGACGATGTCCAATAGGTTTCCCAGCCGGTCCCGTTGGGTAGCCAGGTTATCGGTGCGGAAATACCCTTCGGTGTCGGTGGAACGCTCCAGGCGGCTCAGCAGCATATTTTCGGTCAGGGAAACATCCGCCCCGGCGCTTACCCGAACCGCGACCTGGTCAAAATTGTTCCGCCCGGTGATGGCCTGTAGGGTACTGTAGGGGATGTACACCATGCCGGGGATAAATTCCCCCAGGCTCTGGAGCAAGGAACTCCCCGCTTCGGCGATCCCCACAATCTCGAATTCTTCCTGTGTCCCGCCAACTTGGAGCTGAATGGTTTTTCCTGTGATATTCGTCCGCCCATAAGCCGCTTTGGCCAAAGTCTCATCCACCACACAGATCATGGAAGCGGATTTCACATCCCCTTTGGAAATCAGCCTACCGTGGACCAGGTTCAGGGAAATCGCCTGTTTAGCCCCCGCATCGATGCCGCAGACCAGCGTACTGCTTTGCAGGTCCCGCAGGGTCGATGTCGAGTATTCGATCATCAGCGGCATGGCAGAATCCACGTTGCTGGTGCTGCGGATCAGGTTGAGGTTTTCTTCCGACAGGCCGGATTCTCCCTCCGTACCGACGGATGCGTTGGTGCTGATGGACAGCCCGCTGATCCCCAAGTTCTCCAGTTCGCTATTTACCGCCGTTTTCCCGGCGGTGCTGATCAGGGAGACAATTACCACCATAGTCACGCCGATGGTGATGCTCCCCATCGTAAGAAACGTCCGCATCCGCTTGCGGGCCAGGCTTTTCAGCGCGCAGGAGAGGATATCACGCATCGGTGCCCACCCCCTGTCCCACTGCCGTCACCTTCTGCCCGTCCTTTTCAATGCGGGTGGGATCTTGAATCACCTTGTCGCCGGCGGAAAGCCCTTCGGCAACCTCAAATCCGTCGTTCCACTCCCGCCCCGTCTGAATCACGCGCTTGACCGCCCGGCCGTTTTCGTACAAATAGACGTATTCCTGGTTGAGATCGTCCTGCAATACATACTCATACGGAACGATGATACAGTCGGCCACGCTCCCGATTTTAATTTTGGATTTGGCGGAAAGCCCCGGCCGGAGGGAATCGTCCCGCTCGGACAGGGAAATGACGGCATCCACCACCGTTTCGCTGGTGGTACCGGTATATTGCTGCCGGGCCGAGGGGGAAATATAGGTAACGGTGCCCGCGTACCCGTCTTCACGCAACGCCGTCCCGCTCACGGTGGCCGTCTGCCCGACGGCTACGTCCTTGATCTTGCTTTCATGAATGGTGACCTTCACCTGCAGGGCGTCGCTGGAGGAGATCACCGCGCAGGGCTGGTCGGCGTCCACCGTCTCCCCCTGGGCCACGTTGAGGGTACGGACAATGCCGTCCACCGGCGCGGTCACGGTTTTGGTGATCTGCTGATCCGGTATCATCGACGGGGATACACCCGCCGCCGCGGCAATAACCTGTTTAGTCGCGTCCACATCGACGGTAAAAAGGGTATCCCCTTTTTCCACCGCCTGGCCTACTTCTACCGCCACGCTGTCCGCGATACAGGACATCTTGACGTAAACATCTTCGCTGTCCGCCGCCTCAATCCTGCCGGTGCAGGTGACGGTGTCCTCCGCGGAGCGGGGTTCCACCGTATAAAGGGTTACGGAAGGCGCCGATTCTATAAGTAGAGGTTTGGCAAGCAATATCCCCGCGATTGCCACGGCCGTTATCGTAAAAAGCACTGCATATGGTTTTTTCATAGCCAATCCCACGCCTTTCCAGCACAGCAAAATTCATGCCTTTATTTTGTGATGGAAGACACAGAATATGTCCGCTATTTTTCACCAATCGAAAATAAAAAACGTGTATCGGCTTAAAAGGAAACAGCAGCCGACCCCGCCTTGAAAGATCAATGGATCATTCCGGCGTTGCCGGATCAATTCAACGTCTCGTAAGCGTCCCGCAGCATCTTAACGCCGATCAATTCCACGTCGTCGCGTTTGGACAAAGCACGCAGATTGTGATAAGGCAGCAAAATTTTGTGAAAACCAAGCCGCACCGCTTCGTTGATCCGGCTCTCCGCGTTGGTGACCGAGCGGATCTCCCCAGCCAGGCCGACCTCCCCGAAAGCGATCACGTCGTCCCCAATCGCTTTATCCTTCAAGCTGGAAATCAGGGAAAGCGCTACCGGCAGGTCCGCCGCCGGTTCATCCAGCCGCAGGCCGCCGACTACGTTGACGTACGCGTCCAGATTGGAGAAAAAGTAGCCTCCCCGTTTTTCCAGCACCGCCAGGAGCAGGGACAGCCGGTTGTAATCAAAGCCGGTCGCCATCCGGCGCGGGTTGCCGAAGCCGGTGGGGGACACCAGGCCCTGCACCTCCGCCAGAAGAGGGCGCGTCCCCTCCATGATGCAGGCGACACAGGTGCCGCTGACGTTGGTCGGCCGGCCCTCCAACAGCATTTTCGAAGCGTTTTCCACTTCAAACAGGCCGCGGTCCCGCATTTCGAACACACCGATTTCATTGGTGGAGCCATAGCGGTTCTTTACGCAGCGCAGGATACGATAGCTGGTATTCCGGTCCCCCTCAAAGTAAAGCACGCAGTCGACGATGTGTTCCATCACCTTCGGTCCGGCGATCGCGCCGTCTTTGTTTACGTGGCCAACCACAAATACCGGGATATCAGCGCTCTTGGCCACCCGCATGATCGCATTGGTGCATTCCCGCACCTGTGTTACGCTGCCGGAGGAGGAAGCCACCCCGGCGAAATTCATCGTCTGGATGGAGTCCACGATCACCAGGTCGGGCGCATCCAGACGGAAATGCTCCAGCACCGTCTCCATATCGGTTTCGCACAACACATAGAGGTTGTCGCTATCCACCTGCAGCCGGTCGGCCCGCAGTTTGATCTGCCGTTCTGATTCCTCGCCGGAAACATACAGGATTTTCAGATCCCGTCCCAGGTGCTGGCAAATCTGCAGCAACAGGGTGGATTTACCGATCCCGGGGTCGCCGCCGATGAGCATCAGCGCCCCGTGGACAATCCCGCCTCCCAGTACCCGGTCCAGTTCCCGTAAGCCGGTCTGGCAGCGCTTCTCACCCAGCGGGTTGATACTGCCGATTTTCTGCGCGGCGCTCCCGCCGGCGGCTCTCGAGGTGGGGGATACCGCCTTTTCCGGGACGCGGAATTCTTCATTCAAGGTGTTCCACTCCCCGCAGGCGGGGCACTTTCCGTACCACTTCGGAGATTCGAACCCACATTGCGAACATAGATATACGGTTTTGCTTTTGGCAGGCATGGCCTTCATCCTTTGTATTTTTCTATCCGGTTCATTGGTCGTATTCCAGCAATCCGCAGGCGACGGCGTACGCCATATTCTGCTGATAGCTGGGATCCTTGAGCTTCTGCAGCTCCGCCGTATTGGAAAGAAACCCGCATTCCACCAGGATAATCGGTACCTTTGCGTTGTGCAGGAGATAAATGTCCTTCGTCCCCTTTTTCAGTTCACGGGTATTTTCCGGCTGCAGAAGGCCGATCACGGATTCCCGTACGGTATCAGCCAGCAGGACGCTTTCCGCGTTGTTGGTGCCGTAAAAAATTTGAGTGCCGAAATACTGGGTTTGCGGAAAGTGGTTTTCATGAATGCTGATGGTCAGGCGGCTTTCGTTCACCAGGCTCAACCGGTTTTTCATATCGCTGATTTTTTGGTTTTTAATTGTGGTGACGTCCGGGTCATGAATGGAACGGTCGGTATCCCGCGTCATCTCCACCGGATAGCCGAGAAAGCGGAGCATATCCGCCAGAGGGAGGGCTATCTGGAGGTTGATGTCCTTCTCCATTGTCCCGTCCGCCGCGGAAGCACCTCCGTCCGCCCCGCCGTGCCCTGGATCAATCAGGATAACCCCTTCCCCTGCGGCGCCCCCTACGCTTTTCATGGCGGGAGAACCGGCCAGGCGGGCGACCTGCACCGCCATATAAATCGCCGTCAGGATACAGCAAATCACCAACAACAGTTTGAGAATCGGTTCGCGCTTCCATCGTCTTTTCAAAGATACCACCCCGTACAACGTATGAACGGGGTGGCGAAATCATACGCGCTGAATCAGCGGCGTCTCTTCTTTTTCTTTTGGGGGTTGACATAAACCAGCTTTTCCGAGACCGCAATATGCTTATAACCCAGCAAATAGGCCAGCCAGCAGACAAACGGGATGATCACGACCGTCACCAGCAGCACCAGCATAGACAGCCACGATACGTCGGGTGTGGTCTTCACCGTCGTGCCGATCACGCCGTTGAATACCGGCATAAAGCAGAAATTGAACAGCCGGTAAGTGAAGATGAATTTCGGGAACACCAGCCCCAGCTTGCTCAGCAGCAGGACCAGGTACAGGATAAACGAGGGGATCCCTGCCATCAGGCCAACTTTCAGGCCGCGCAGCTTATCCTCCGCCATGTGGCCGAACTGAACCAGGTTGCTATCCTTATCCCCCTGCATCCAAAGCTTGGAATACGGCAAGGATACCAGAAGTATCAGCATCAGCACCTGCGCGATAATGTCGAAAACCAGCTTGGTCGCCGCGGGCACCTCGGTCCGGATAGGCTCCCATCGCTGATTGGAAGGCAACGTGGTCGTAGTGGACGTTGCGGTCGAGACACTGGTCGTCGCCTGTTCTCCCGCCGCCCCACCGGCCGCCGTCGATTCCGTACCACTGTTCGCGCCGGTCGATGTTTCCGTCTCCCCTACCGCCCCAGTGGATGCCGTGGTATCGGCCATGGTGGACGCGGTGGTCTGTGCGGTCGTCGTGGTATTGGAATAATAGATTTCCGACAGGACGGTAGTGGTCCCCGCCGCTTCATCATACTCCACTAGGCGTTCGCCGATGCTCTTGGTAAACATACCAGTGAAGATCATCGTCAGGGACATATAGAGTATGATGCAAAGGATGGCGGAAAATACCGTACGGAAAAAGACGTTGGCCGCCATCTTCAAATTAGCGATTCGTAAATTGGGCTGCTCTGACATAATACTTCCATCCTTTATTATTGGCTTCTGTTTTCATTGGACGAATGGACAGCGAAAACAGGAAACGGCAAGGCGCCGGAAAGGCCATTCATCCGACTGGCTGTCCATTTTTTCCCCGTTGAAATCGCTTCATAGGAAAATTTGCCGAACAGCCGAACCCTACAACATTTCCAGTATACCATTCTTTCCGTCAACGAACAAGGTTTTCAATGATTTTCTACAAATAAACAATTTATGAACAGGTGTTTTTATCCGGTTTCCCCTCTTTCAAGAAAGCAGATATATTGTAAAGGCATCTGGCTTTTCAGAGGGTGCACAATCCCAACGACAGAAAAACGGCCGCATCCACAAATGGATGCGGCCGTACTAAGCGTCAATAAAGGCCGGAATTATTCGGCATCCGCCGCCGTTTCTTCCGTATTTCCACCATCTTCCAGCAGCGCGCGGATCGACAGGCTGATGCGCTTGTGCTCGAAATCGATGTTTGTGATCTTAACCTGGACTTCCTGGCCGATTTTCAGTTCATCCTGTGGCTTTTCGATACGGCGATTGGCGATCTGGGAAATATGGATGAGACCATCGATCCCCGGAATGATCTGCGCGAAAGCGCCGAACGTTGTCATGCCGACAACCTTCGCGGTCACTACCGAACCGACTGGGTAATTCGCCTTGAAGATCTCCCACGGATTGTCCTCCGCTTTACGGTAACCCAGCGAAATCTTGTGCTTCTCGGTATCCAGGTCTTTAATATACACATCGACGGTATCGCCCACATTGACGACTTCCGACGGATGCTTGATGCGCTGCCAGGACAGTTCGGAAATATGGATCATCCCGTCCACGCCGCCGAGATCCACAAACGCGCCGTAAGAAGTCAGGGACTTGACAACGCCGGTGAATTTCTGACCGATCTCTGCGGTGGCCCAGAACGCCGCTTCCTTTTCCTTGCGTTCGTCGCGGGCAACCTGACGGATCGAACCGACCGCACGGCGGCGGTTCTTGTTCGTTTCAATAATCTTAAAGCGGACTTCCTGCCCTTTCAGCGGGGAGAGATCCTCCATCCGGGTGAGGGACGCCTGGGAAGCCGGGATGAAGACGCGAACGCCGTTGGTCACGGCCAAAACACCGCCCTTGATCACATCGGTGACAACACCTTCCAGGATTTCACCGTTTTCCTCGGCCTCGACCACTTTGTCCCAGCCCTTCATCGCGTCGACGCGCTTTTTGGAGAGCATGATGGTGCCTTCCTGATCGTTGGTGCGCATAATGAGCAGTTCCAGCTCATCGCCTACCTTCACTACGTCGGCGGGATTCACGTTCGGGGTCGCGGACAGTTCGTCAGCCGGGATGTAGCCGGTCTGCTTGCGGCCTACGACTTCCACCTGCACCTCATTCGGAGCAATACCGACAACCACGCCGCGTACCCTTTCATCCGTACTAAGGCTCTGGAGCGACGCTTCCAGCGCCTCCTCAAAGCTCATTTCGTCAAACGACTTCGCAGGAGCAGTCTCCGCGGCCGGCTCGGCAGCCTTTTCGGCTTCGACGGCGGGAGCGGGCTCGGCGACGGGTTCTTCCGCCGCAGCGGCTTCTGCTTCTTTGATTTCGTTTTCAGTGCTGTTAACAATTTCGGACATGGTTGAAAGTACCTCCTTTATAATATCGGCAGGAGTCGATGCCCCGGCTGTCAAACCAACCGACCGTACCTCCTGAAACATCGCGGCCGACAGCTCGTCCGCGGTTTCGATCAGTACGGTCGGGCAGTATGGAGAGCAAACATCGCGGAGCTTCGCGGTGTTGGAACTCTGACGTCCGCCGACAATCACCATGATATCGCTTTGTTGCGACAGCGCGACCGCTTCATTCTGCCTTTCGGCAGTCGCATTACATATTGTATCAAAAATCTTGATGTTTGTATAGAGTTTTTTTGCGATTTCCGAGCATTTTTCCCAAATATTAATATTAAACGTTGTTTGTGCCACCAGAACAACAGGAATATTTGTTGAAATACTCTTGTTTTTCTGCAAATCCAATAAATCTTCTGGTGCAGAAACAACAAAGCTTGGGCCTTCGCAATGGCCCCGGATACCGGCAACTTCCGGATGCCCTTCGTTGCCGGCAATCAGGACAACCGCCCCCTGCGCGGACTCCTTCGCCACAATTCGGTGGATTTTTGCCACAAAGGGGCAGGTCGCGTCACAGACAGCGATCCCCCGCCGGGCAATGGTCTCGTACACCGAACGCGGCACGCCATGAGAGCGGATCACCAAAGTCGCGCCTTCCGGCGTTTCCTCCGGCGACGCTACGATGGCGACACCCCGCGCCGCCAGGGCGTCCACCACTTGAGGATTATGTATAATCGGGCCAAGGGTACACACCGGTTTCCCCTGTTCCAACAGGTCGTAAACCGTACGGACCGCTTTGTCGACACCAAAGCAGAATCCAGCGGATTTAGCCAATGTAATCGTCAATTCTTCTCCTCCATCAGCTGGGCGATCCGTTCCATGAGCAGCCGCGCCGCATAGCGCAGGTCCGGATGTTCCGGATCGTCCAAATGCAGTTCCTGGGGAGAAAGCGGCTCCCCGAAAATCAGGGTAGTGCGACGAAACAACCGCACTTTCTGGCCCTTCGCTTTGATCGCCACCGGGATGATATGTGCGCCGGTCTGGGAAGCGACCAGCGCCGCGCCGGATTTGGCCCGGCCGAGCTTTCCGTCCTTGGAGCGGGTGCCTTCCGGGAAAATCCCCAGCACCTTTCCGCTTTTCACAATTTTTTCGGACGTATCGATGGCGCTGGTGTCCCCGGTTCCTCGCTTGACGGGAAACGCCCCGAACTTTTTACCGACAAACCAAGCCGCCAACGGGTTTTGAAACAATTCCGCCTTCGCCATATAATAGACGTGCCGCTTCATGGCCATCAGAAGAAAGACCGGGTCAATATTGGAGATGTGATTGGGGCACACCATAATTGGGGTGGGGTCGTCCTGGGACGGTACATGATCCTTCCCTTTCACAGTATACGGAAAAAGGAGCCAAAACAAGGGCTTAAAAAAAGTCAGCAGAAAACGCGCCAGCCGCATAAGCGATCCACCTTTCAGAATGAGTCCTTTTCGCCGGTCAGCCCAGTGCTTTTTCAACAATCGCTTTCATCACGGCGACCGTCTGTTGCAGATCCAGCGAGGAGGAATCGACAAGGACCGCGTCCTCCGCCGCCTTCAGCGGAGCGGCTTCTCGGTGGGAATCGTCGTAATCCCGCTTTTCCATATCGGCAAGCACCGCTTCATAGGTGACCATCTCGCCTTTTTCCGTCAGTTCCTCAAAGCGGCGCTGGGCGCGGATTTCTGCCGAAGCGGTGAGGAAAATCTTGACTTGGGCGTCCGGCAGCACCACGGTGCCGATATCCCGGCCGTCCATAATCACGTTATTGGTTTTTGCTATATCCCGCTGCAGGTCAAACAGGAAGCGGCGCACGGCTGGCAGGCTGGATACCGCCGAAGCGGCCATCGATACTTCCGGGGTACGGATTTTATCACTGACGTCTTCCCCGTTTACCAGTACGCGCTGGGCGCCGTCGATATACCGAATTTGCATCCGCAGCCGGGGAAGCAGCGCCTGGACGGCCTCGGCGTCGCCCGGATTGATCCCGTCCCGCAGCGCCATATAGCCGACCGAGCGGTAGAGCGCACCGGTATCCACATAAATAAACTGCAATTCTTTTGCCAGGGATTTGGCGATGGTGCTTTTCCCCGCACCGGAAGGCCCGTCAATCGCCACGGCCACCGGCGGCTTTTTCATAATATCACTCACGAGTGTTCATCCTTTCCATATCGATACGGAGCCTATTCTCCCCTTATAACTCTGCTATTTTTCCCCGATATGCCGCCCGGCGGCGGCACCTGTAGAAAAGGCGATCTGCAGGTTGAAGCCGCCGGTATACGCGTCCACATCCAGCACCTCGCCGGCAAAGTACAGGCCGGTCGTTTTTTTGGATTCCATCGTTTTCGCGTTCAATTCCCCCACCTTAACCCCGCCGGAGGTCACAATCGCTTCCTCCACCGGTCGGAAACCTTCCACGGTCAGCGGCAGAGCCTTGAGCAAAGCAGCCAATTTATGCCGTTCCTCCCGTGTAATGGCATTGCACTTGCCATCCGGGCGGATCCCCGAAAGGGTAACGATCACCGGGCAAAGGCTGCGGGGCAGCAGCGCCCCTAAGGAATTGGCGAAATCCCGGTTCCGATTTTCCGTAAAATCCCGTACCAGGCGGGCGTCGAGCTGTTCCGGAGTCAGGGCCGGTTTCAGGTCGATCAGCAGCCGATAACGACCGAGCGCCATCTCCCGCATGTGTGCACTCGCGCTGAGAGCCATCGGCCCGGACACCCCGAAATGGGTGAATAGCATTTCCCCAAAGTCTTCAAAAACCACCGCCTTTTTCCGGGTATCTACAACGCGCAGGGAACAGTTGCGCAGGGATAGCCCTTGCGCGTCGCGGCACCAGCCTTCCCGACAGACCAAAGGGACCAGGGAGGCGCGGGGCGGCACAACCGTATGCCCCGCCTGTTCCGCCAACCGGTAGCCGTCGCCGGTGGAACCGGTCAGCGGATAGGACAACCCGCCGGTGCACACAATCACGCCATCTGCCGCCAAGCGTTCCCCGCCGTCTAGTATTACGCCTTTACACATGTTGTTTTCCAAAATCAACGCTTCCGCCCGGCCTTGCACAAAACGGCATCCGGCGCGGCGGGCGGCGTTCACCAGCGTGTCCACCACATCCCGTGCTTTGTCGGAACAGGGGAACACGCGGTTCCCGCGTTCAGTCTTTACCGCCAGGCCCCGGTCTTCGAAAAAGGCCATCGTATCCTGCGGCGTAAAGGCCGACAGCGCGCTGTACAGAAAACGGCCGTTTTCCGGCACATTGGCGATAAATTCCGACACCGGGCAGTTGTTGGTGATGTTGCAGCGCCCTTTTCCAGTGATCATCAACTTACGTCCCATGCGGGGGTTGCGCTCCAAAATCGTAACGGACAAGCCTCGCTCCGCCGCCGTGATCGCCGCCATCAAGCCTGCAGCCCCTCCCCCGACAACCAGGATCTGCGCCGCTTTTATCGGTCTATTGTTTGGCCAAACAACGTCCATTATGCCTTGTCCTCAAATTTCTGATAGACTTCATATTCTTCCCAGATGCGTTCCAGCGCGGTCAGTTCGCTTTGGATATCCTCTTTTTTCTTCAGGGAGATCGCCACGATCAGCGCATTGACAATACTGAGCGGCGCGACTAGGGAATCCACAATCGTCGCCATGTCGCTGTGGGCGAGCAGCAGATAGCTGGCGTATTCCGCAATCGGTGAAATCTCGCTGTCGGTGATGGCAATCACCTTCGCGTCGCGGGAGTGGGCGAAATGCATCGCCTTCACTGTTTTGCTGGAATAGCGCGGGAAGCTGAACCCGACGATCACGTCGTCGGCGTTAATATGCAGCATGTCCTCAAAAATCTCGGTTTCACTGTTGGTGTAGATGAGTTGAACATCCACCAAAAGGAGTTTCAGGTAATACGCCATGAAGGAAGCCAGCGAGCGGCAGCTCCCCGCACCGAAAATATACACCCGGCGCGCGTTCACCAGCGCGTCCACCGCTTCATAGAACGTCTCGCGCGGCAACTCTTCCAGCGTCTGGCGGATATTGGCTAGGTCGCAGCCGATGATGTTGTCCAGTACCTCGTCGTCCGCCATACGGGTACGCGTCACTTCAATGCGCTGCACCGAATTCAGCTTGCTCCGCACCAGCTCCTGCATCGCTTTCTGGAGCTGCGGGTAGCCGTCGAATCCCAGTTCCGCTGCAAAGCGGACCACTGTGGATTCACTGACACCCACGGTTTCCCCCAAGCGGTAGGCCGTCATGAAAGCCGCTTTATCGTAATGGTCGACAATATACTGAGCAATCCGTCTCTGCCCTTTGGAGAAAGACGGCTGGCATTCGGTAATATGCGCAATCAAATTGGATTTCAAACCTGTCACCCCTTCCCTTTTATTTTAATGCAGATCAAAGAAAAATGCAAGGGAATCCACGGATTCCTGCAAGAAAATACCAGATGAAAGCGTTCTTTCCGAAAAAAAAGAAGAGCCGGCGCATCCATACCGGCCCCTTTTTTCATTCCGCTATGTCTTCTCCATAGCCGGTTCAGCGGCGATCCGTGCGGTTCCAGCGGAAAACCCGGGATAGACGGGGATGCAGGACACGGAAATACACCGTCACCAAGTTGGAGAGTGCATAATCGTATATCACAAATACGATGTTTCCGGCGAGCAGAAAAGCCCAAGCGATATTCACACCGCCGATCACAAAGGTATCGGTCTCCAGCCCAAAAACAAACAGCATCGCTAGGTACGACAGGATCATCGCCGCGTTGAAAATTCCCAGCTTCACGATCCATTCCACCCAGCGGCGGCTCAGCCTTTCAAGCTGCGATTTTAACACCGGGTAATAGCCGAAAAAAGCGATAAACATCACCTTGGCCTGCATATCCGGCGCAACGAAAAGGGAGAGCAGCGCCACCGCGCCGTAAACCATCCATCCGGTCTTGACGCCGGCTTCCACCACCACGGGGATCAGCAACGCCCCGGCGATGGCGGGGAGCGCATAGGTAGCCATTGGGAAGACCGTCAGCAGCATGAACAGGAGGGAAAGCGCCCCGAACACGCCACCCAGCGCTACTTTACCGCTTTGTTTCAAGAAGGTTCACCCTTTCGTACAACCCGGCGGCCCTCAGCAGCAGGGGATCAAATCGCCACCGAAGCATTCACAGCAGCAGTCCGCGCAGATTAAGCCGGAACAAACATCGCAGCCGCTGCAGCCTCCCGTGTTCGGATTCCCGACAGGACGGTAACCGCCGGTCTGGCGCTGCTGGTTCATCTGGTTAAACGCCGTACGGTATTCCATGTTGGAAGGATCCATCCTACAAGCGGTGTTGAAATGGCCGTACGCGTCTTCCAGCCAGCCTTTTTTGTACAGCACGCTACCTTTCAAAAAATACCACTCCGCATCGCGGGAAGCGGCGGGAACGCCGTCCAGCAGCATCTCGGCGTCCAATACCCGTCCGGCGTTGATCATATTCCGGATATCGTAATACCGGGAGTTCCCCGAAGAAGCGTTCCCGCCAGGAGCGCCCGTATAAGAACCGCTGTTTCCGCCCTGCCGGCGCATCCGTACGATGGTGTCGTACGCCTCGTTAATCTCTTGCATTTTTTCCTGGGCCAATTCTGAAAGCGGGTTGTTGGTGTAGTTATCAGGGTGGTATTTCCGCGCCATTTCCCGGTAAGCGGCCTTTACCTCGTCGTCTGTGGCGTTCGGGTTGATTCCCAACACTTTATAGGGATCGTTCACGCTCATGATATAACCAAGCCTTTCTTCCGTAGCAATTTATCGTGAAAACCGGATGCTGGCCGCCGTTTCAGGCGGACCGGTCCTTTTCCCCTTTCTTTATTCCGTTCGTCCAGCCGGCAACCACCTGTTTCTGGACAGACGGCATCCCCTGTTCCAGGATGTTGCGGAGTATCCCGTCAAACCGCCGGATAGTCAAAAGATTGTAGGCGGCCAGACATTCCGCCAAGCAAGCGTTTAAGGTAAAGAGAGAATACCGACGGGTTTCCTCCAGCGCTTTGGTATCCCCCACCTTCAACCCCCTGGACAGGGCGTAAGGGTTGTAACTTCCCTCTTCCAAGTCTTTTTCCAGGTCGTCTACCGCATCAATCAGGTAAATCCACCGGCCGAGACAGTACCCGAACCGTTCCAGGATACGCCGTTCCTTCTCGTCGCGGGCGGCAATCGCCGAGAGATAGGATAGCATCTGCGCGGTAGGTTCCGCCGCCGCGTCAATGGACGCCGTGCCCGCTTTTTCCAGAGCCGCCTGCTTTTCCATGCAGTCGCGGATCTTTTCTTCCAGTTCGGGCTGGCGTTTTTGCGCCTTTTTCCGGGCGTGGGCCGCGAACGGCAGCAAAAACCGAGTGGGGAGCGACTTCCAGAAGCCTTCGTCGGCGATGTTGTCCTTCAGTTTATAGTAAACCAGCAATGTCGCGGCGTCCGCAGCAAAGGGGATGTGGTCGTTATCGCAGCAGCAGGTACGCTTTTTCAGCGGGTTGAAAAGGCAGCGCCCCTTTTGGAAGCCCGTACACCGGTCGTCCAGCGCCATGCGAAACAGGGCGAGGAACGTGAAGTCGTAACTCAGTGTCATCCGGGCAAAAAAACCGTAGCGTTTGCCCAATTGCTTGCACAAGGAACAGTATATCCCCTGGTAATGCTCATATTCCGCCACTTTTAGGTCCGGCTTGTATATGCGTACATATCCGAACATCGACACTCCAAGCCTTTCTGCCCCACATACTCTTTTCCAGCGTTTCTATCATACAGGATTGCCGGCTTTAGTATATGAAAGAATTGTAAATATTCCAAGAAAATATCCGGAATTTTGAAAACCCGGGAGGATGCAGGCCATAGCTCTCACCAGCGTTTTTCTTCTGGAGATATCGCGCCGGCAAGCGCCCTTATGGAATTTTATGCAAATCCTTTCTCAAGATGCCTAGGACAGAATACGGGCTTTTAATATAATTTTATTTCCCATCGCGTCTTTCCGCCGGACGCCTGCCGCTCATACAGTATCTCGCTCAACGCGGTGACCACCGCTTTTTCACTTGACGGCATACTCGCCGTCTCCTCTATAACTTAAGCTCATTAATGCATGGAAAAGGAAGCGCGATGATGAAGGTTTACCGCGCTTCCCGTGAAAAATTATTTCCCCAAAATCGGCTTAAGATACCGGCCGGTATAGGACGTCTCGCAGGCGGCGATATCCTCCGGCGTACCGGTGGCCACGATCGTGCCGCCTTTGTCGCCACCCTCCGGTCCGAGGTCGATGACATAGTCGGCGGTTTTGATCACATCCAGGTTGTGTTCAATTACAATCACCGTGTTTCCGGTGTCCACCAGCTTTTGCAGCACCTCGATAAGCTGATGCACGTCGGCGGTGTGTAGGCCGGTGGTCGGTTCATCCAGAATATAGACGGTCCGCCCAGTGGCCCGGCGGGAAAGTTCGGTCGCCAGCTTCACCCGCTGCGCCTCGCCGCCGGACAAAGTGGTGGCAGGCTGGCCCACTTTGATATACCCCAATCCCACATCGTATAAAGTTTGCAACTTCCGCGCAATTTTCGGAATGCTGCTGAAAAAGTCCAGCGCTTCCTCCACCGTCATTTCCAGCACTTCGTAAATGTTTTTCCCTTTATATTTAACTTCCAACGTCTCCCGGTTGTACCGCTGCCCCTTGCAGACCTCGCAAGGGACGTAGATATCCGGCAGGAAGTGCATCTCGATTTTGATAATCCCGTCTCCCTGGCAGGCTTCGCAGCGGCCGCCTTTGATATTGAAGGAGAACCGGCCTGCGGAAAAACCTCGCATCTTGGCATCGGTTGTCGAAGCGTACAGTTCCCGGATATCATTGAACACGCCGGTGTAGGTGGCCGGGTTGGAACGGGGCGTGCGGCCGATCGGCGACTGGTCGATGTCAATCACCTTGTCCAAAGCCTCCAGTCCCAGCATATCCTCGTGTGCGCCGGGACGGGTATGAGCCCCGTTTAACTCGGCGGCGAGCCGCTTATACAGGATCTCATTCACCAGCGAGGATTTGCCCGACCCGGACACACCGGTAACACAGTTGAAGGCGCCTAAGCGGAAATCCACGTCGACGTTTTTCAGGTTGTGTTCGGTTGCTCCCTTTATCGTCAGCAGCTTGCCGTTACCGCTGCGCCGCTGTTGCGGTACGGGGATTTTCTTCCGGCCGCTCAGATACTGGCCGGTGATGGATTTTTCACACCGGCAGATGTCCTCCACCGTACCGGAAAACACCACGTTCCCCCCATGCACGCCGGCGCCGGGACCAATATCCACAATCCAGTCCGCACTCAACATGGTCTCCTCGTCGTGTTCCACCACGATAAGGGTGTTTCCTAAATCCCGCAGCCGCTGGAGCGTGGCCAGCAGCTTGGCGTTGTCCCGTTGATGCAGACCGATGCTCGGTTCGTCCAGGATGTACAAAACCCCCATCAGGTAGGAACCGATCTGGGTGGCGAGCCGGATCCGTTGGCTCTCGCCGCCGGACAGCGTGCCGGCGGAACGGGAAAGCGTTAGATAATCCAAGCCGACGCTTTGTAAAAAGCCCAGCCGTTCGGTAATCTCTTTAAGAATCCGGTCGGCGATCATATGCTCCCGCTCTGTAAGCTGAATTCCTTCCACAAAGGCCAACGCATCCGATACCGATTTCATCGACAACTCTGCGATATTGATACCGCCCACCGTCACTGCCAGGCTTTCCGGCTTAAGCCGGTGGCCGTGGCATTCCGGGCAGGGCACCTGGCTCATATACGATTCCAGTTCCTCCCGCATCCAGTCGCTCTGCGTTTCCTTGTACCGGCGCTGAAGGTTATTGATTACCCCTTCAAATTCCACCATATACGTCCCGGAACCGTATTCCTTTTTCCTGGTCACTTTGATCTTTTCGCCTTTGCTGCCATAGAAGATTACATCCATGACCTTCTTCGGCAGGTTTTTAATTGGTGTGTCCAGGGAAAAGCCGTAATGTTCGGCCAGCCCTTCATAATACATCTGAGCGATGGTGCCGCCGTCCAGATAGCTCCAGCCGCTCGCCCGGATACCGCCTTCCCGAATCGAGAGGTTTTTGTTCGACACGATCAAATCCGGATCAATTGACATAAAAATTCCTAGACCGGTGCATTTTGGGCAGGCGCCGAACGGATTATTAAACGAAAACATACGGGGAGAAAGCTCCTCAATGCTTACTCCATGCTCCGGACAGGAATAATTCTGTGAAAAGGTCATCTCCTCCCCGTCAATCACATCCACCGTCAGCAATCCGCCGGACAGCGCCGTGGCCGTCTCGATGGAATCCGCCAGGCGGGAACGGATTTCCTCGGAAATAACCAGCCGGTCGATCACGATTTCAATCGTGTGCTTCTTGTTTTTCTCCAGCTTGATCGGTTCGGACAGGTCGTAGACAATCCCGTCTACCCGCGCGCGGACATACCCGGATTTGCGGGCGGACTCAAATTCCTTGACATATTCGCCTTTGCGGCCTCGGACGATCGGCGCCAGGATCTGGATGCGGGTCCTCTCCGGCAGCGCCATTACCTGATCCACAATCTGATCCACCGTCTGCTGCTTGATCTCCCGGCCGCAGACCGGACAGTGCGGGATACCGATGCGCGCGTACAGCAGCCGAAGATAGTCGAAGATCTCGGTGACCGTCCCCACCGTTGAACGAGGGTTTTTCGAGGTAGTTTTCTGGTCGATAGAAATAGCCGGCGACAGCCCTTCAATGGTATCCACGTCGGGCTTTTCCATCTGCCCCAGGAACTGGCGGGCATAGGACGACAGGCTTTCCACATAACGGCGCTGCCCTTCCGCGTAAATGGTATCGAACGCCAGGGAGGATTTTCCCGATCCGGAAAGGCCGGTGAAAACCACCAGCTTGTCCCGTGGGATTTCGATATCCACGTTTTTGAGATTGTGTTCCCGGGCGCCCTTGACGATCAGCTTTGTATTCTGCATACGATTTCCCTCATTTATCCGTTATCCGTGATTTTACCCTTCCCGCCCCTGCAAGAGGGGGCCGCCGCTCATTTCATATCCTGCAGCTTCTTGATCCGGTCGCGCAAATTGGCAGCGTGTTCGAATTCCAGCAGCCGGGCGGCGTTTTTCATTTCCTTGGTCAGTTCCTCAATCAATTTCAGCCGTTCCGCTTTGGTCAGTTTCTTTACCGGCTTATCCAGCTTTTTGTCGTGCGCCGTGATTTCCAGCACGTCCCGCACCTCTTTGATGATCGTTTTCGGAACGATGCCGTGGTCTTCGTTGTATTTCATCTGGATGGCGCGGCGGCGGTTGGTTTCCGTGATCGCCCGTTCCATCGACGGGGTTACGCTGTCGGCGTACATGATTACTTGCCCCTGCGCGTTGCGGGCCGCCCGCCCGATGGTCTGGATCAGCGACGTCTCGGAACGGAGGAACCCTTCTTTATCTGCGTCGAGGATGGCTACCAGGGATACTTCCGGGATATCCAGCCCCTCGCGGAGCAGGTTGATGCCGACCAACACGTCAAACTCGCCGAGCCGCAGGTCACGGATAATCTCCATCCGCTCCATGGTATCCACGTCATGGTGCATATACCGCACTTTAATGCCTACGTTCTCAAAGTAAGTCGTCAGGTCTTCCGCCATTTTTTTGGTCAGCGTGGTGACAAGCACCCGTTCCTTGCGGGCCGAACGCTCGTTGATCTCCCCGATCAGGTCGTCGATCTGCCCTTCCACCGGCTTGACGAGGATCTCCGGGTCCACCAGCCCGGTGGGGCGGATCACCTGCTCCACGATCTGGCTGCTGTGTTCGCGTTCAAAGTCGCCCGGCGTCGCGCTGACGAAAACCGCCTGGTTGACGTGGGAATAGAATTCGTCGAAATTCAGCGGCCGGTTGTCGTACGCGCTGGGGAGACGAAACCCATAGTCGATCAAGGATTTCTTACGCGCGTAATCGCCGCCGTACATCCCCCGCACCTGGGGCAGCATCACATGGGATTCGTCCACAAAAAGCAGAAAATCCTTGGGAAAGTGATCCAGCAGGGTAAACGGCGTGCTGCCCGGCGCTCTCCCCGACAGCACCCGCGAATAATTTTCAATTCCTTTGCAGATGCCGATTTCCCGCAGCATCTCAATATCGTACCGCGTGCGCTGAAGGATGCGCTGCGCTTCCAGTAACTTCCCCTCCTGCTTGAATTCCTCCACCCGTTCCGCCAGTTCCCGTTCGATCTCTTTGATCGAATCCTCCATCTTTTCCGGCGGCACAATATAATGGGACGCAGGATAGATCGCGACATGATTTACGACAGCCTTCAATTCCCCGGTCAGTGGATTGATCTCGCTGATCCGGTCGATCTCATCTCCAAAAAATTCCACCCGGATCACCGTATCCCCTGCGTAGGCCGGGAAAATCTCCACCACGTCGCCCCGGACGCGGAATTTGTTGCGCACAAAATTGATGTCATTACGCTCGTACTGGATTTCCACCAGTTTCGCCAGTAGGTCGTCCCGTTTCTTGGTCATCCCCGGACGCAGAGAAATGACCATGCTGCGGTAATCGATCGGGCTGCCCAGGCTGTAGATGCAGGAAACGCTGGCCACGATGATCACGTCCCGCCGCTCAGCCAGAGCCGAGGTAGCGGAATGGCGCAGCTTATCGATTTCGTCGTTGATAGCGGAATCCTTTTCAATATACGTATCCGTCGAGGCGATATACGCTTCCGGCTGGTAATAATCGTAATAGGAGACGAAATACTCGACGGCGTTGTGGGGGAAAAAATCGCGGAATTCGCTACAGAGCTGAGCCGCCAAGGTTTTATTATGCGCTAACACCAACGTTGGTTTCTGTACCTGCGCGATCACATTGGCCATGGTGAATGTTTTGCCGGAACCTGTAACTCCCAGCAGTGTTTGCTCTTTATCTCCTCTTTTGATCCCCTCTACCAGTTTTGCGATGGCCTCCGGCTGGTCTCCTGTAGGCTTGTAGGGGGAAACTAATTGGAATAATTCTTGCTCGTTTCTTTCAATCATAAGCTGCTTTTCTCCATTGAAACAATAGAAAATCAGAGCATAATCCGCTCTATATTCATAGATATACCGAATCTTTGCCCTTTCGCACGAATATATTCATTATTAAACAATGCAGAACATTCGTTCCCCCCATTTTACTCCAGATGACCCTGGATGTCAACCGAGAAATTATAGCATAATCCGATCGAACTTTCAATTTCTACAGTTTTCCGATTCGGTAACCTGACAAACGATGCCGCATTTGTTATGTGACTGTGAAATTAAAAACGGGGAAGTTCAAATAAAACTGAACTTCCCCGTTTTCGCGCAATACCTTATCCACTTAATAACGAATTTCCATCGTCAAAACTGCCCTTTACTGAACTAATTTATATTTAATTCGTTCGGCCGTGTCCGCCACAGAACTTGTTTAAATTGTGAGACCGTCCTTTATTTTGTCGTTGATCTCAGATCCGTAATCGGCTAATGCCCGGAAATTCACCAATCAATTCCCAGAAGTTTTTCTGCCTGTGTAACAATTTCCTCCACAATTTCCCCGGCGCTTTGTTCCCGATCCAGCAATCCAGCTATCTGTCCGGCCATGAAGCAGCCACGTTCTCGATCTCCTTCCTGCACAGCCTTTTTTAATGTCCCGGTTCCCAGAGTTTCTACCGTAATAGAGGGACTGCCGTCTCTGTCCTCCTTGTCTGCCAGCCGGCTGGTAAATGGGGTTTTCAGCGCTCGAACCGGCTTTTTCCACCGCCGCCCCGTCACCATCGTGCCGGTATCCTTCGCTTCACGGACAAGCCGTTTGTACTCCGCATGGACAGGACATTCTCTAGCCAGCAGAAAGCGTGTCCCTATCTGTACCCCCTGAGCCCCGAGGAGCAACGCCGCCGCCATTCCCCTGCCGTCTCCAATGCCTCCCGCAGCGATAACCGGGATTCGGATAGCGTCAGCCGCTTGCGGAACCAAACAAAACGTGGTGGTTTCTCCGATATGACCGCCGGATTCGGTCCCTTCAGCGATAATGGCAGAAGCGCCGTAGCGTTCCATAAAACGGGCCGATGCAACCGATGCGACAACGGGAATAACCCGAATACCGGCACGGACCCAGCCCTCCATGAAGGGGACCGGATTGCCCGCGCCGGTTGTTACCACCGGCACCTTCTCTTCAGCCAAGACCTTCGCCAGTTCCTGGACGTTCGGCGATTTCAGCATAATGTTCACCCCGAAAGGGTTTCCCGTCATCTTCCGCACTCTACAGATGGACTTGCGCAGCGATTCCGCCGTTTCGCCCACCGAGGTCAATATTCCCAGCCCCCCGGCTTCGGAGACGGATGCGGCCAGGCCTGCATCGGATATCCAGGCCATTCCTCCCTGAAAAAGCGGGTAACGAATCCCTAACATTGCACAGATTTTGCCCGCGAATTTACGACTCATCTCGCATCTCTCCCTAATTGACGAAGATCTTACTCTTTTTCCGGTCAGGTATTCTGCTTCCTCACCGACAGGAGAAACTCGGAAAGTTCCTTTTTCCACTCATTGGCCAGGCGCTGGATAAGAGCGTGAGAAAACGCCTGGGAATTGAATAAGATTTTCGCATGTATACGGCGGTTGAGAAACAAACTGTCCACGCTAAATAAACAGGAA
Organism: uncultured Clostridia bacterium; assembly: GCA_946499275.1. GTDB lineage: Bacteria > Bacillota > Clostridia > Oscillospirales > Acutalibacteraceae > Avimonas. The sequence continues at coordinate 45,581 of CAMMRL010000002.1, forward strand.
AAACGATTTTCTGCCGCCGTATCCGTCGTCGGGAAGAAGGGCTCTAGGTTAAAAACATCCTTCGTCTGTGGATTCAATTCACCCAGATGATTGAATCGGATCGGCTGTGCGCCGAGGAAAGCGCCGTTATCCTGTGCCCGGACAACCTCCCATTCATACCTACGGTCGCCGTATTTTCTGCATTGGTCAAGGACTTCCTCCAGCCAACCGGCCGGATCCAGTTGGACTGAATGCAGATAAACCGGATAAAGGACGGTAAACCAGCCTATCGTCCGCTCAATAGGGACGACACCCGGCCGGTCGCGTCCATGACCTTCCAGTTCAAAAAGCGCTTCTTTTGTATGGAAAACCGTCTGGATAGCGCGGAAAAGGCTAGCCAACAAGAATTCCCCGGTATTTGCCCGGTATCGTTCGCTTCCTTTCGCCAGCAACTCCGGGGTAATATAAGGCTCAAATTCCGTCAATAATACGCCGGTTTCGCCGTATGTGCAGGCAGTATCCGAAACCTCCAGCATCTTTGCCCCGTTTAAGCTTCGGATATCTTGCCAAAAAGGCGAAGGAACTACCGCAGATTGCTGCTTTTTCAGAATTTCTGCGTATTGCCGGTAGGAAAGCCCCTTTTCCGGAAGCTGTGGGAGGTGTCCGTCCTGAATCTGCCGGAGAAGCGCGGCAAGATCATCCAGCAGGATACGCCAGGAAACGCCGTCTACAATTAGATGATGAGCAACGATGCGAAGATAAATCGCACCGTTCTCGTATGTATAATAGGCGCGAATCAGCAAATCCTCGTCAAAGTGGAAATCGATAGAAAACGGTTGGAACGCGGTGTCCATTGTCCCGGATACCTCCCGAATATACCGTTTCTTTTCCAAATGGGCGTTGTTGATATAGGCTTTCTCCCCTTGCAGGTTCAGTCGTAGCAGGTCATGGTGATGCACCAGAAGGGCAAACGCTTTTTCAAGCATATCGATGGTCACATTCTTGTTCAACCGTAGCAAAATCGATTGGTTGTACCGTCCCGGCCGGGGGAAGTGATGGGAAAAAAACCATTGCCAGACCGGTGTGAAAGGAAGTCCCCCCTTGCACATCCCTTGTTCCGGCAAAGGTGTCGCCGGGGTGATATATCCCGCCATTTCGGACAAAACAGGATGGAGCAGGATATCCCGCACGCTGAGCTCAAGCCCCTGTTCTCTTAAGCGGGAAGAAAGTTGGATTGCTTTGATAGAATCCCCGCCGACCGCATAGAAATTGGCATCTGTATCCACAGGCTCGTCCGGGCACAGGGCGAATACGCCTGCGGATAATTCCCTCCAGAACGGCGGAAGGGGATCCCGTCCGGCGGCGGGACGCGTCCTGTCCGGAGACGGAAACTTGTCCACGTCCGCTTTTCCGTTCACCGTCAAAGGAAAATGAGACAACGCGCAATAATGCACCGGGCACATATAAGACGGCAACCTTTCTGACAGGTATCGGCGCAGGTTTTCTTCCTCGTAAGTTGAGTCCGGAACCAGATACAGAACCAGTTCCTCTCTTCCTTTTTCCGTACGAAGAACCGCCTTCGCATCCTTGACCAGCCTGCTGTCCTGAGCCACTCGTTCCACTTCGCGCAGTTCCACCCGGTTCCCCCGGAGTTTTACCTGCCCGTCCCGACGCCCTAAAAATATCAGCCTATTCCCGGGAATCCACCGGGCCATATCGCCCGACTGGTATATAACGGCGTTTTCCACAAACGGGTCGGGCAGAAAACGGCGGGAATCCGCCGAAGCAGGCGTGTATCCTTGCGCTATGCCGTCCCCCGCGATATAAATCTCCCCCGCCGCTTCCGGCGGCACCGGTTGGCGGTCTTGGTCCAACAAATATATCCGTGTATTACTGATCGGATGCCCGATTGGAACGGAACCTTCTGACGTTTTCTGTGGATCATAGCGGTGGGTCATGCAGCCCACCGTTGCTTCCGTCGGCCCATATTCGTTATAAATAGCGGCGCGGCCGCCGAAATGCCGATATAGGATCTCGCAAGATCGGGTCTTGAGTTCCTCCCCGCCTAGTATCAGCGTATGCACCGTGCTGTTGTCCGCCGGTACGTCCAACAGCAGCGGGATATGCGAAGGTGTGATTTTCAGTATGGTCGCCCTCCGGTCTGCGAGGATTTTTTGGAAGACGTTCTCCTCCTGCCGCCCCCCGTATAGGACGAGGGAGCCGCCGTGGATGAGGGGGAGAAACAGCGAGGTCATCGTGAAGTCAAAAGCAAAACTGGAATATAGGGCGAAGATTTCGGCTTCATGGGTACAATAGGCCTGTTTCGCCCACCAAAGATAATTCATTAGGCTATCGTGACGGACGCGTACACCCTTGGGTTCTCCGCTGGAACCGGAAGTAAATAGGAAATATGCATAGGGGTTGGCGCAGGAACGGTGGGAAAAAGGAATTTCCTCGCCGTCCGGTATCTCCGCCAGGGTAATGCGGTTTCCGGTGAAACGTAAACGGATCGAATGATCCATCAAGATGAGAAATTTCGCCTTTGCCTGAACCAGAAAATGCTCCAGCCGCTCCGCCGGATGAGCGGAATCCAGCGGCATATATATCCCGCCGCACATCAAAATAGCGAAAATCGCGGCAACACTTTCCGCCGTATAAACGGGGAGCAGCGCGACCACATCGCCGCTTTCCACCCCCTTTTCCCGCATATATCCGGCATATCGAGATGCCAGACGGTACAGATGGGCGTAAGTTACTTCCTGTGAACCAGAAAATAAGGCTGTCCTCTCCGGATGGATGGACACCATTTTCCCCAATAGATCAACGACTGTTTTTCCTTTGGGATACGAAACGCTCGTATCATTAAAATCTTCCAGTAATGTTCTTTGCTCTTCTCGGCTTAAAAGCGATATCGTACGCAGAGGAACGTTCGGCTGTTCCACGACCAGGGAAAGCAAATGGAGCAGTCGGCGGAAAAGGAGTTCAATCTGCTGCTCGGTATATGCGTCCAGCCGATAATCAAAATCGAGTTGCAGCGTATTTTCTCCCCACTCGCGAAGGATGATCTGCAGCGCGTATTCCTGTTCACCATTGAAGATCTCTTCCGACCGGTAGGAAACGCCGCCGATCGTTCCATGAAGGTCCGTATTATAGCAATTGATACAGGCGTCATATAACGCGGGGCTCTCCCCTTCGGGAGAAATGTCCGTTTTCAGGCAGTCATACGGATACTTCTGGTGCGCCATGCACTGTCGTAGATTGTCGGAAATAGAATAAAGAATCTCTTGCAGGCGGCTTTCCGATGAAATTGTCTGGATAAACGGCATGGTGTTGGTATAATTGCCGAAGGTCTCTCGTTCCCTCCGACCAGCCCGGCCAAGCAACGGAATCCCTACCACCGGATGCCGCTCGCCGTAGACCTTATATCGATAGAGCATATACAGCCCGACAAACAGGGAATTCAGCGACAGCGAGGTTTTCGCTAAAAAGAGACGCATTTGTTCATCCAATGACTTGGGCAGAAAAAAAGTGCGACGTTCCGCTTTTGTACCGAGCGGCTGGGAAACAGCGGTGGGCGTTTCCTCCGCATATAGATTTATCCAAAAGTCCCGGTCCTGTTTCCACGCTGTGCTGGATTCCCGTTCCTTCTCCACAAGTAGATAATCGGTATAGTCCGGCGGTTTCTCCACCGGATTGTTCAAAAAGCCGTCATAAGCCGCGGCGATGTACTCCGTTAGCAGTTTCATGGACCAGCCATCCGCAATCAAGTGATGAAGCTTTACAAAATATCCTCGACATCGGCCTCTAATCTGTAATATTACAAAAGTAGAAAGCGGCGATTCCAGCATCTCCATAGGACGTGAAACCTGCTCTCGGCACCAAGCGCGCAAACCGTCTCCCCCGCCGGAGAACATCGGAAAATCCTGAATGGAAACCGGAGGAAAATTGGTATTATCAACATACTGAAAAACCTCTCCATTTTTTTCGGTAAAACGCAATTTAAGGGCCTGGTGCGCCCGGATTAGCTGCCGGATGGCCCGTTCCAGCAAAGAGGTGTTGATCTCAGTCCTCGCAATCGCTATACCGCCAACACAAAAAAGGGATGACTCCGGATACTTTTTCTGCGCATACCATATCCGCTTTTGAGCATGCGACAACTCCCACAGCGCCATAGGAAATCACTCCATTTGATTGCTATCCGCTATTTTTCCTTGTTCCTCCGACTGCTATCCCCGTCGCTGATCTACATAATTGACAAAATCGCCAAGTACGGGGAAACAACTCATCAACAGCATTTCGTCTTCAAATTGCATGGAGAATGTCGTTTCGCATTGAACCACCATACGGATAAAAAGGATGGAATCGATTTCCAGTTCCTCAAAAGTTTGATCCATCCGGAGTTCTTCCGTTTTTATTTCTATGGTTTTCGCGATAATATTCAAAATTTCACTTTTCATCCTAATAAATCCTTCCATCAAAAACTTCATGAGCTTTAACCGGGTAGGTGCCGCGATGCTGGCAAACAATCCCTGCCGCCTTATTGGCAAGCGGGACAGCTTTTTCCATGGGGATTCCTTTTCCGGTTGCCACCGCCAGCGTCGATAAAAATGTGTCTCCAGCCCCACAGGAATCGACTACTGCGTTTGTGTAAGGCTGGTACCAACGGACGATTCTCTCTGGATCTATCCAAAAACTCCCTTGCTTATCCATCGTTACAATGATGTTTTGTATTTGGTATTTGTTTTGGAATATTTCGGCTTCTGCCACCAGCTCTTTTTTATGGCGGATACGGTATCCCAGCCTTTTTTCAAATTCCCATCGGTTTGGTTTGTATACATAAGCGAAAACCGGAGGATAACGCGACTTACTGTCCACAAACAACGGAATCGTCTTTCGGCGGCAGTAGCTGTTCAGCTTGCGATAAAGAGCGCCGTTACAAAACCCTTTCGCATAATCGGAAATAATGACAGCGTGGCACTGTGAGGAAATTCGTTGTATATCTTGGATTATGCGCCGGGTATCCCTTTCCGTTGAATCATTTATAAAATCACAGTCGGCATGGAATACCGGTATCTCTTCGCAGTAACGTATTTTTACACTAACCCCCCCATCTGTACATGCCTGAATATACTGCGTCGATATCCTTCTTTCCTTTAACTTCCGCATGTACCGGACAGACGCCTCATCGGTTCCTACCCGGGAAAATAGCAGTGGATAGCCGCCCAACGTCCGGATATTGGAGGCGACATTTCCTGCACCTCCGGGAACATCCACTCGCGTTTCACAAGAAAAGCGAGGAGTCTCTCCTTCGCAGCTTTTTCCAAAAAAATATACGTCGAGGAGCGAATCCCCCACAACAACGATCCTTGGACAATCCTTTTCCTTCAGGACTGAACGCATGGCTTTCCCTCTCTTTTTGACAGGATATAGTCCGCCGCTTCCTGGACGGAGGACACGCGAAGAACACCGGACCCCGGCGTTTTTACGGCTTGGCTGATCCATATTGCAGGCATCCCCACAGACACTGCCCCTTGTACATCTTCCGTAAAGGAATCGCCGATCATAACGATTTGCGAAAGAGGAAAGCCCAGCAGCTCGCCCGTTTTGTGAAACAAAACGGGTTCCGGTTTATTACATCGCATATCTTCAGACGTTACGATAAAATCGAAATGAAAATGCTGTTTTTCAATTGAACGATATAGTATGGCGTTATCGGCGTTAGTAAGTAAAGCAACAGGGAAACGACCACGCAGCCGTTCCACGGTTTCCCCAGCCCCGGCAAAGGCGGGAGGATTCGAAAATAATGAAAAAAGGTACTCTTTAAAAGCGAACGGCGATGATGGCAGTCCAAACCTGCAGCAGGTTGCTTCGTAGCTTTCGAGAAGGAGTTCGTACCCGAGGCGGAATTCCGCCGTGTACCGTCGGGCCCTTTCTCTGGAAAATCGATGAAAAAACGCTAAAGGATCCACCCCGCTGCTACGATATTGTTCCGTAAACCAATCACGGATCCGATCAAACGGCTTTCCTACATCCACCAGCGTTCCGTAGTAATCCAACGCAACCGCCCGAATGTCTAACCGACCGGTTAACATACCACCGCCTCGGTTACTTTGCCAAATTCCAGCTTAATCCGTTGATCCGCCAACCGAAAGAAACGGTCGTCGTGAGTAATAACGATAACGCCTTTCCCCTGTTTTTTGAGTTCAGGAAGCAAGAAGGTGTAAAAATACTGCCGGAATTCCGGATCTTGTTCCGCAGCCCATTCGTCAAACAACATAAACGGCTTATCATCCAAACAACTAATGACATAGGCAAGCCGTTTTTTCTGCCCCGTGGATAGATTCAGTGTCGAAAAGGCCCCGTCGTCTTCGACCGAGATTTTGCGGTCGATATCCAACTTTTTCAGCAGGCCGTCTACCTGTTCCCGCTGTCCCTTCACATCCACACCGTACAGCTTTTTAAAAAGATAGAAATCGCTGAAAACCGCCGTAAAACAGGTGTTCAGTACCGTCGTATCTACTACAACACCATTGAGTTCGATATCTCCGGATTCCGGTGCGTACATGCCCGTAAGCACTTTCCCCAGAGTGGATTTCCCGCTTCCGTTCCCCCCTGTAATATAGGTGATCTCCCCCATGTGGATTTCGGCGTTAACCGGGCCTAAGGCGAATGTGGCGTTCTCGTCCGACTCCACTTCCTGCCGGTAGGTATAAACCACATCTTTCAACCGGAGTACACTGCCCGGCGGAAGCGCCTGGACAGAGCGGGGTTCCGGCTCCGTATCCGGGGAACTTTCCCCTAATTCCTCCTCCAGCGTATTGATCCGTTTCAAATGAACTCGAAGCTGGGTAATCCCCGGTATGGTTCCCACTAAAGCTCCGAACGGCCCGATCAGGTAAAAGACCATGAATAGGGTTTCACGTAGCTCATTTACACTGATCCCGACGATAATTAGCGGGAAAGCAAAAACGACCACGCCGAAGATCATGTTGTACATCAGCGAATTATAAATACCGAAATTTAAGAATTTTACTGAAGCTTCTTTGGATAGTTCCGTCGATAGACGGGAGTATTTTTGGATATCTTTCCAGAAAGCAAAACGGCGGCAAGCGGACAACAGCAATTCCTTGAACCCGTAAACCAGGTCGGACATCTGGCTGAAATAAATATCTTGGATGTCCCGGTTCTTTTCCCAATACTTTTCGGCAATACGGCTGGTGACAAAGCTGAGTAAGGCATTCAGAACGATAACGGACAGCGAGGCGATAAAAGCGGCCAAGCTATTTGACAGTAGATAGGACAAGCAAAATACCATCGTCAGGAAATTGGAAGCCACACCAATCACCATACCGGGAATCTGGGACATAGCGGACACATCGTTATTTAAGCCGGAGTAAATGCGGGAACTTCCTACCTTCTCGATGGATTGGTAGGAGGAGTGGACAATCCGATTGATCAGCCCCATCCGCTTATCGTAGGCTATTTCGTTCGTGATGACGATCAGACGACCCTGTACCAGTTTGTTGGTGTAAACAAAAAAGAGCAGGGCGAACAAGAAGTAAACCAAGAGTTCTTTAGAATATTCCAATTCCCGGTTAAAGGATTCGTTAATAGTGAAAATTATCAACGCGCTGGTCAAGCCGTTAATAATGGATAGCGGGACAAGCGCGATATAGTTTTTTTCATTTGGTTTGGGAAAATTGAACGTCAGCAGAACATAGGCAAAAAAGAGGATTCCCGCAAAAAAGCCAGCAATACTGCCGTAGGGGATGCTGACCGCCCCCCAAACCTTTACCGCTTCCCAGGGGAGCCGGGAAAACAGGATATTAGGCAGATAGTATACGCAGTACCCGAAAAAGACGAGGATGGGAAATGCTAGCAGAAGGCCGGCAACTTTCCCTTTTCTAAGGGTTACCCGCTTTCGACGTTTTTTCGCAATATCGCCGATTGCTAAAGCAAGCATGACAAAATAAAACGCGCCGAGACCGACCGCCCCGAAGAAGACGACGGAAAAAACCATATCCAGCGATTTGTAGCTGTCCCGCTTATAATTGGTAAGATCCCGATGGTACAGCGCATTAAAAAAGTTATCGGAAACGTACGACGCCAGATTGGAATCCAAATTGCTCAAAACGCAAAGACCAATCCGTTTTTCTTGATCTAACGTCAATATGGAGGAATAGTTTGGATTAGATCCTCCATGCATAAACGTTTCCCCGCGGATGTGAACCGACCAGCCGGCCCCGTAGTAATAATCCCCGGAAGAGGCGACCGTGCTGTCCCCTACATGGGATTTCTCGATGAGAGCGCGGTATTTTTCTGGAACGGTCTCCAGCCCCATCTGGATCCGCATCCAGCGGGCCATGTCCTCCGCAGAACTGATAATGTAGCCAGCCGGCGTATTTCCCCGATACGTCGGCGCATCGTATTCCTCGGTGCCGAAAAAGTGCGGTTTGTATCCTTTGGCCAGAACCGCGTCGTCATAGGAGTCCTGCCGTCCCGCATAAGTGCTGGTAAGTCCAAGCGGTTCCAGAATACGGCTTTTAATAAACTCTTCATAGCTCAACCCGGATACATTCTGGATCACAAGCCCTAACACATCGTAGTTGATGGTGGCGTATAAATGACGGGTACCCGGATAAAATTCCAGTTCTGTTCCTATCAGCGTCCGTACGGTATCTTCCAAGAGTGTATCGCCGTCGCCTGCCGGAATGTAACCGATGGTGTCAAAGGGGAGCCCCGTTGTCTGGTACAAAAAATTAGCGACGGTCAAGGGGACTTCGCCATGAATCCTGTGTCCCTTATAATTTCCGTTAAATTGCAGAGAAAGCCAGGGGATGTATTCCCGGATATTATCGTCTAAGCTGAGTTTTCCTTCCTGTTCCAACAAAAGGATTCCCAGCGCGGTAAATGCTTTGCTCATGGAACCAAGTTCAAAAAGCGTTGAAGAATCCGCGGCGATATTTTCTTCCCTGTCCGCATACCCATAATTTCGGTACACTGTTTCTTCCGGGGTTACAACCGCCAGCGACACTCCCGGTGTTCCCGACTCTTTCATTGCCTTTTCAATCAAAGGCTGGATTTTGTCCAGCCCTTCGTTAACCGTGACGGGCTTTGTATCCGTATCTTCGCTTTGCGCTGCAGCCGCCAGCGGGGACACGATAAAAAGAAGCGCCGCCAGCAGCACTCCCACTGCGTATCGATTCTTCAATCCGAACTCTCCTCTACTATTGTAAAAACATCGTCCACATGGCGGAAAAACTCTTTTTCTCCCCATGTGGCCCATTTTACGCTTCGCACATTCTCCTGACAGCAAAGCGCCAGCATGTGCAACGGTCCTTCGGGATCCTCCAAACAACGGGAGACGAAGGAGTACCGGCGTCCGGACGTCTTTCCGGCCAGTCGGATTTCCTCCCCCAGTTCGAACTCGAACGAATTGAGAGGGATGGACAGCCCTTTTCCTTCCGCTTTGACATAGCTTTCCTTCAAAGTCCATAGCGTGTAAAACATCCGACATAACGCATCGCCGCTTTTCGATAAAAGCAAGCGGTTCTCCCGGCTGGTGAAAAAGCGGGCCGCAATAGATTTCATTGAATCTTCCATGGGTTGCATCCACTCCACGTCCACCCCGAGCGGGAACCGGCCTACTGCCAGCGCCACATATTGTCCGGAATGAGAGAGATTGAAATGAAAGTCCTTAACCCCAGATAAATACGGTTTTCCATAAGGACCGCTGGCTATGGCGAGACTTCTCGGTGGAATGCCACCGATTTGGAAAGCGGCGCAGCGGAGCAGCAATTCCGCCGTCAGGCTTCGCTTCTGATCTTCCTCCTGCCGCATACGCCCAATTTTTTCCCGCCTTGAAGCCGATATATACCTTAACGCCGGGCGGCGTAACGGCAATTTGGGATTAAGCTTTACCAGGTGTAGTTCCATGGTTTAGATTCCCTCGTTTTGGAGGACAAACCGGTAAACGTATTCCCAATTGCCCAGCGTTTCTTTGAGGAATCGGCTGCACACGCTTTTGGGGGAACATTCCCAGAAGGAGAGCAGCCCGTCCGCATACATTGTCTCCAACGTTTCCTTCCATAAAACGGGGGCCGTAACCTGCCGGACAAGAAGGTCACGGATATCTTCCTCCGGCATAACCGCTCGGCCGACCGCGTTCATGTATAAGGGAATAGCAGGAGACTTGAGAGGTATGGATTTCAGTTTTTCCGCATAACCACGGGCTGCTGGTTCCATCAGCCTGCAATGAAACGGTTGGTTTACATGCAGAGGGATAGTGACCGTCCCATTTTCCTGTGCCAGTTTCCGAAAGGCGCGAAGGCCGGGCAAGTCGCCGGATAGGCTGAGTTGGCGGGCGGAATTGTGGTTGGATACGAATACCTCTCCTTCCGTTACTCTACGGCAGAGTCCTTCCGCTTTTTCTACCGATATCTGAATGGCCGCCAGCATACCGTATGGGCGGTCGTTCATTGTCTCCAACATGGACTCGGTGCGCCACTTCACCATAGTGAAAGCGCCCTCGATATCGGTAACCCCGGCGGCCACCAAAGCCGCATATTCCCCCAGCGAAAAGCCGGCCGCCGCGTGGAAAGTATGGCCTGCCTTCTTTGCCAGAGCATAGGCGCACAAGTCTACCGCTAAGACCGCAGGCTGTGTATTTTGTGTCTTGTTGAGTGTGTCCTGCTTTCCATTAAAACAAAGGCGGGCGATGTCCCGTTCGAAAATGCGGCTGGCAACAGCAAAGATATGGCGGCATTCCTCGTGCGCGTTGTAAATCTCTTTTCCCATCCCCGGGTACTGCGTACCCTGGCCTCCAAACAAAAGGGCGCGGTTATTCACTGGGTTCAAACGTTTCACTCTCCTATCCGTCGATAGCGAACGTTCCGCCGCCGTACAAGCCGTCCGACAGGAACTTTCCGATATTTCCGCAATGCATGGATCAGATAACAGCGAAGGCGTGACGCCATCTGCTGAGGGGCAGTGTGTGCGCCCTCTCCTGGTTCAGGCAGAACGATGTCCACAACGCCGAAGGACTGAAGGTCTTCCGCCGTCATACGCAATAAACGAGCAGCCTCCCCCTCTCGCGAGGAATCCTTCCACAGGATGGCGGCACAGCCTTTGGGAGAAATTACACTCAGGGTCGCATTTTCCAACGCGGCGACTTCGTCCGCTACGCACAAAGCCAGCGCGCCACCGCTTCCTCCTTCGCCGATAAGAACGCTGATAATCGGTGTGCGCAGGTTCATCGCCTGCTGTAGGCAGTCCGCGATCGCCCCTCCCTGGCCCCTTTCCTCGGCGTCACGGCCGGGATAGGCGCCCAACGTATCGACTAGGCAAACAACCGGACGGCGGAATTTTTCCGCCTGCTTCATCAATCGTAGCGCTTTACGGTATCCCTCCGGACGAGACATGGAAAACCCACAGCGCAAGTTTTCTTCCAGACTACGTCCCCGAACCTGCCCGATAACGGTAACGGGATAAGCATCCAGCGTCGCTACCCCGCCGAATACCGCCGGGTCCTCCCCGTAAAGACGATCCCCTGCCAGAGCCAGAAAATCCGGGAAAATCCATTCTATGTACTCCTTAGCGTTAGGCCGTCCCCGATGCCGGATCAATGATAAAACAGTCTCTATATCCGGCATCGACGTTTCCCCTTTCTATGCAGGCGGAGCAGGTGGATAAGAATATCCCGCAGATCCTTTTCCGCCGTGACACAGTCCACCTGCCCATGCCGAAAAGCGTATTCTACGGTCTGGAAATCCTCCGGCAGCGCTTCGCGTGTCGTCTCTTCGATAATCCTCTTGCCCGTAAAGCCGTAGCGCGCCCCCTCAAGACCGATCAAGACGTCTCCCAAAGAGACAAAGCTGGCCGTCACTCCGCCAAGTGTCGGGTCGGTGATTACGGAGAGGTATAATAACCCCTTTCTCCCATGGCGATATACGGCGGCAGCGGTTTTCGCCATCTGCATCAGGGATAACACGCCCTCCTGCATTCGAGCCCCTCCGGAGGAGGAGAGGGAAACGACCGGCAATCGCCGTCTCACAGCGGATTCAAAGGCACGGGTGATTTTTTCTCCTACCACGCTTCCCATCGTTCCCGCCATAAATCGCGGTTCCATAACCACCAGGACACAGGGCGTACCGCCGACGGAAGCGTAACCAGTGACCACCGCTTCGTTTTCCCTGCTGCTGCGGGCAGCTTCCCTTAATTTTTCCTCGTAGCGATAAAAGCCCAGTCGGTCGGATGAAATCAAAAAGGGATCTAGTTCCCGGAAGCTCTCGTAATCCGCTATGCGGTCAATCCAAACCCGGGCGGCGGATTGTGGCGGATACTTTTCGGCCTTGCTTGTCATGCCATTTCCTCCGTTTTATGAAAAGCGAGACAAGCGTTGTGCCCACCGAACCCAAGTGAAAGCGAAAGCGCCAGGCGGATATCGGCTTGCACCGCTTTTTGAGGCACATAATTCAAGTCACAAGCTGGGTCTGGTTCCCGATATCCGGCGGTTGGGGCGACAATCCCGCTGTTTAAGGTAAGGATAGAGGCGATCGCCTCCGCCGCCCCGGCAGCCCCCATCATGTGCCCGGTCATGGATTTTATCGAACTGACGTACAGTTTGTGAGCGTTCTGGGCAAAAACCCGCTTGATTGCCAGCGTTTCTACCGCGTCGTTCACCGGCGTGCCCGTCCCATGCGCATTAAAATACGTCTGCTCCGGCGGAACTTTTTCTTTCGCCGCCGCTTCTTCCATGGCCTGCGCAATAGCACGGGAACTGGAGACGGCATCCGGCTGAGGGAGAGTGACGTGATAAGCGTCGCAGGTATTGCCATACCCCACCATCTCTGCATAAATGGTCGCTTTTCTCCGCACGGCGGTCTCCCAATTTTCCAGCACCAGCGCTCCAGCACCTTCCCCCATAACGAAACCGTCCCGCCTGCGGTCAAAAGGGAGGGAACTTTCCGATGGGTCTGCTCGCAGGGATAAGGCGTTGCAGTTCGTAAATCCCGCCATTATTAGTGGGTTGATCCCCGCTTCCGCTCCTCCGGTGAGCACGGCATCGGCATAACCGAAACGGATACAACGGTATGCCTCCCCAATCGCGTGGGAGGACGTGGCGCAGGCCGTGACCACCGGCAAGCACGGGCCTTTCGCCCGGTAGGCAATCGCCAGCAATCCCGCGGCCATATTGGAGATCATCATCGGGATCGAGTACGGCGATACACGGCTCGCCCCCTGTTTCATAAGCCTTTCAGTCTCTTTCAAGCAGGAACCGATGCCTCCGATTCCCGAACCAAAATATACTCCCAGGCGTTCGGAAGGAACCTCGCCTAGGATACCGCTGTCCTCCATCGCCTGCGAAGCCGCCGCCATCGCGTATTGCGCATACAGATCCGTCCGTCGTACCTCGCCATATTCCATATACATCTCCGGATGGAAACCTTTCACCTCCGCTGCCACTTTGACCGGCAGCCCCGCCGTATCATAGCGGGTGATGTGGCCTACGCCGCAAACGCCGCGGCGTAGGCTATTTTCAAACTCGGCGACCGTATTTCCTATGGGGGAGATGACACCCATCCCGGTTACCGCTACCCTTCTCATACCTTCCTCCCTTAACGAACGAATTCATGATCCTCATTATATCTTTTTATAAAAACGTCTGAAACTTGCGGAAGGTATAAAAAGAAGGTGTAAAAAACCGGGAACAGCGTTCCGCTATTCCCGCGCTCCGGCGTCGGTCAAAACTTCTAGGATTTCTTTCACGGTCCTGATCCGACGCCGCATATCCAGCTTTATCCCAAAAACGTCTTCCAACGTCATAAGAATATCCACGGCATCCAGTGAATCCACGCCCAATTCTTCCAGCGTGCTTTCCTCCTTAACAGCGGATATCGGCATTCCCTTTTGTTCGGCGATAACCGCCGCTAGTTTCTCAAACATGACCATACTCCGTTCCTGTTCTTTCCTGTCTCTGTAGTACAAAGGATAATCTTGCCTGCGCACATAGCGCACTATCGACATAGGCGCGGCAGTCCGCTGTATAGAGCGGAGAGCGGCCGCAGACGGTACCCCCTTCTATTTTCACGGTGTCACCGGGAGTAACACTGCGGCGGAAAGAAGCGTTCTCGATTTTCACTAGGAGGGGAATACAGCCTTCCAGCGGCTCCCGAAATAGCCCACAGCAGGCCTGCGCCATCATTTCGCATAAAACCACTCCGGGTACCAGCGGACGTCCCGGAAAATGCCCGTGCAAAAACCATTCGTTTCCCTGCACGCGATACCATCCTCGCACGCGGTCGGGCTGTATATCCAAGTTATCAAGCAACAGCATATCGCCCCTATGCGGCAAAAGCCCCTGAAGCTGTTTACGATCCATTTTTCTTTCTCCTTATCCATTTTTTGCCTGTCGGATGAACCGTATTCCATCAAATAGGATAAGCGTTCCCACGCCAGCCCGACGGCCCGCTTCGATATCGCTCTCCTTGTCGCCGATCAGCACGGAGCGTTTCATGTCTATTGCATACCGCTCCCCCGCCCTGAAAAGCATAGCGGGATTCGGTTTGCGGTCGGGGTGACGATTCTCGCTGGAGGGACAGTAAAAGAAGGCGTCGATCCACACGCCTTCCGCCAACAACATATCGCGGAGAGCCCTCTGGCAAGCAGCAAGTTGTCTCACGGTAAAATATCCACGCTGGATGCCCGATTGATTGGTCACGACAAGAAGCCGATAACCTCGTCTCTGATAGCGGCGCAGCCGGGGTAGAATCTCTCTAACCAGTTCCAAGTCGTCCGGATACCGAAGATAGCCTTTATCGATATTCAGAACGCCGTCCCGGTCGAGAAATACCGCCCGGTTCCAACTGCGTCCGCAACTCCGTTGAAGACGCCCTTTTCTTCGTTCCAGCCTGTATCACCTCGATTCCCAAAGATCGGCATACCTTTTCTTCGGGGAACCCTTTTATCGAAGCGTCGGCTCCCCGCGCTAAAACGGATGGGCGAAGCAGGAACAGCGTTAAGGAGTATGTTTTCTCGGAAAATGGGAATACATAGTCCACGCAGTTCAGCGCCGCCAGAAGCCGCATTCGGTCCCGCAGGTGGAAATAAGGAAAACGGCCTTTATTGCTACGGACAGAAATATCGGTATTCACCCCCACAAACAAAGCGTCTCCCTGACGCGCCGCCTGTTCTAAATATTCCAAATGACCGACGTGAAATATATCAAAACAGCCGCAAGCGGCGACCACCCGGCCGCCTGCATGTTGTTTCCGAAGCCATACCGCTTCGTCCCGTGTAACTGCCATACCCATTGCCTGTCCTCTTTCTCACACTATCCCAATTTACGGCATCGTGTGGCTGCCGATACACATTCTTTTCCGCAAAGCCGATACACCCCGGAAGAGGGAAATCATTAGTTCCGCACTGACGCTTCCCTGATGGTACAGCCCTTTCTCCGTTAGCACATATCCTTCCGAGTCTTCCTGAACTAAGCCGCTCTCGATCAAACGGCGCAGCGGTTCCTCAAATAGTGCATCTATCGGGATATGGAAAGTATCAAAGAAAGGCTTCCGCAAAACACGTCCTTTCCGGAATCCCATGATGACGGCCCGCTCGCGGAGCTGCTCGGGCGTAATCCGTGGGCTGATCCGCTCCACCGGCAGAAGATTGTTTTTAAGCGCTTTTATGTACTCTTCCACGCTTTCCGCGTTTTGGTAACAATAGCCGTTTAAATAGCCAAAGCTGGACACACCCATCGATACATTGTCTCCAAAACCGTCGTAAGTCGCGTCCCAAAAACGGGTGTTTTTTCCCACCTTACCATATTCCTGCACACTTTGCAGGGCGTACCCGTTGCTCAGAAGCAGCCGATGCGCTGCTTGGAACATAGTGAAGCTGCTTTGCGCATCCGGGAATCTTTCAGTTTGCCGGGCGGCCATGTCCTTGTACAATTTGGTATAGGCGAACACGACCAATTTGTATAAAGAGATATGCCCCATCCCCATGTCAACCGCATGCTGCACATCCTGCAGTAAACCGTCGATATCCACGCCAGGAAATCCATACATCAGATCTATGGATTCATCGTCAAAGTGGAAATCCCGGAGCATATCCAGCCAACGTTCCACGGTATGGGACAACCTGGCGATGTGGTATTTTTTTCGGATAGGGTCACGGAAGCTCTGCACGCCGGCGCTCACTCTGGTCACGCCGTTATCTTTTAATACCGTCAGCTTTTCGCGTGTCGCGTTGAGTGGATTGCATTCCACAGTAATTTCACAGCCGCGCAGTTTAAACCCCCTATGCAACGCCTGTAAAATCCGTTCCAACTGCCGCGCGGATAAGGCCGACGGCGTTCCACCGCCCAGGAAAACCGCGCCGATTTTTGATGCGTCAATCCGTTCACTTTGCGCGTATATCCCGATCTCACGGATCAAAGCGGTGACAAATTCTTCCACCAAGTCTGCATTGCCTGGTGCGAGCATCCGGTTATAGACGCAGAAATCGCAAAGGCTTCCGCAAAAGGGAATATGGATATACAGCGATGTTTCCCAAGGTCCGCCCTCATCGATATGAAAAAGTGGGGATAACAGCCGTTGAGCAGCGCCTTCCGGCGTGTTTTTATAAAATAACGGATAATTCATTACCGCAACGTCGTAATTCATCCTATTTACTCCTCAACGCCAGGTTTCAAATAGCGTGGCTTGGGACATATGGCCGCCGGCGGATATAACGCTGACGCCAAAACGGGCCTTTCGTCTCGACATCTCCCATAAAAGGGTAACATCCATACGCAGTCCGGTTGCGCCAACTGGATAGCCCAGCGCTATATTTCCGCCGTTGACATTCACCCGCTCGGGAGGAATCCCCAGTGCTTCTATTACCGCCAGCCCTTGAGCGGCAAATGCTTCATTAATTTCGTACAGATCCACCTCTGCAACGGACAGAGAAGCTCGGCTCAACAGTTGCTGCACGCACAAGCCCATCGCTTCGCCGACGTTATGTAGTGGCACGCCAATGGAAAGATAGTCCTTGATTATCGCTTTCGGCCGAATTCCGTTTTTCAGCGCCGTTCGCTCTTCCATCAGCAAGATGGCCGCGGCGCAGTCGGAAATCGGCGCAGCAGTATACCGTGTGTGCAGGCCGTCTTTCAAAAACAACGGTTCCGCATGCTGAAAATCATGGAATGAAGCATCGTTTTGTACGGTCTCATCCGCACAAAGATAAGCCGGTTTGTCTCCCCCATCGTAAGGAACCGGCAGTATTTCCTCCTGCAGGCAGCCGGAATTTTGTGCACGGCGTGCTTTCTCCAAACTTTGATAGGCATAGTGATCCAACTTTTCCCGGCAAAACCCATATTTTCTGCTAAGCATTTCCGCCAGATAAGCCATGTCGTTCTCTTGAATCTGTTCCGCTACCGAATCATAAAACGGCAGATTGCCCTGGATAGCGTTTTTTATCTTCTGCTTCATTACGCCCAGGATATGGGGAGAATTGCTATTTTTTTCAACACCCCCGATCAGAACCGTATCCGCTCTACCGCATTGTATGGCCTGTATGCCCTGGAAAAGGGCCTCATCCGACGAAGCGCAGGTTTTACTAACTGTCGCGGCCGGAATCGACGGCGAAAGGGCGGCGGATAATACCGCTTTGCGGCACAAATTATCGCGCTCCACAGGAAAAGCGGAACCCGCCAGCGCCACATCAATCGGAACGCCCTTTGTACTGTCCGCTACTTTTCGAAAGACTTGAGCGAGCATCTCCACATCGCTCACGCCACTAAGCACACCGGGAATTTTTCCACAAGGAGTCCGCCGAGCGGATATAACCGCTATGTTTCTATCCATACATTCCGTCCCCCTTGTGGGGAATCCATTAGCCAAGCGGCTATCTCTTCCCCGAATTGCAGGCATTGCCGCCTGTCCCGCTGATCCTGCCACTGAATCTTTTCCGAGTGAAAATCGGGCTGCCGAGCATCGATTCGGCGTAAAAGGCGCTCCATGGCCTTCCTGTCGGATACGGTGAGTGAATCCCAGAGCAGCTTTCCCGGCAACGACCGAGTCATAACTGGAATACAAGGGGACAGATAGTGCAGAAGAAGTTCTAAAAACCCCTGGCAAGCGTCCTGATATACTGTCGACTGCGCCCACGATGTGATGAATATGAACACCGGAACGCGACAAAGTGCGGTTTTGCATTTATCGATAAATTCTATCATTTCTTTAGCCGGCTTCCCAATAAAAATCGGCGTCCCCAAAACCAGAAAATCGGCAGCAGCGATGGGGCGATTCGATACTGGTTCGACGGAAATCGGAAAAGGAAGCCCTTCGCCGATCCACCGGCAAACCTGCTCGGTGGATCCATATCTAGTCGCGTAAATCAAAAGTCCTTTCATGTCCTGTTTCCGTCCATTAACTGAAAAAATTATCCTTAAAGATTTGTATTCCCAATTCCTCCCTGCCTTTTCGGATTATGTCCAACGATTCTTCTACAGACATTCCCTTCGTGGTGCGGTAGGGGTAGCCGAGGGCGACAAATCCCGTATCGTCGTAACGAATCAGATTGGTATCATCCAAGTCGACTACTCCATAGTCTTCAGAATGTTGACGCATATCGGAAATCATGCCGAAGTGAACGATGTATACCCAGTAATAATAACGGCGGTTATCTCGCAGGAATCGGATAGAATCCCACGCTTCTTCTCTTGTTTCTGTCGGGAAACCAATTAAGCAGCTCAAAATACTCTGGATACCCGCGCTGTGCATATTCTTCAGTACCTGGAGCATATTTTCCGGCGTGTTCCCTTTACTCATCAGGTTAAGCATGCGCTGGTTCGCGGATTCAAACCCGAACAGCACCGTATGAAGCCCGCTTTCATGTAGCCGACGGCAGAGTCCAGCGGTAAATCCGCTGTCAAGCCGCAGGTATGCGTCATACCGCAGGCACATCCCACGGCTCAATATACCATCGGCCATTTTTTCCATCAGCTGAGGATGGATGGCATCGTCAATAAATTGAAAGGCATGGATATCATACTGTTTCTTCATTTCATGGAAATGATCGAGTACGGTATCGATTCTTCGCGTGATATAGCCTTTATTATCCCGGTAGCTGCAAAACGCGCATTTTCCCCAGTAACAGCCGCGGGAAAACTGATAGGGAAGCTTGGCGTAAACATATTTCTCTAATGGCAGATCGGAAAAATCCGGAAGAGGGATTTCTTCCATTCGGGTGATTTTTTCTTCCTTGTTAACTATCAACTTTCCGGATTCGTTAAAAGCAACGAGACTGGGTACATTCTCAATTCCTTCCCCCTTTTCGATCGCCCGGATATACCGTTCCATCGCTATTTCCCCCATGCCGACGATCAGCCCGTCGAAAGCGGCGCGAAACGGCGGATGTTCCACAAACAGCTTCCAAAACAAGGAAACCTGCGGCCCGCCCATGACAACCCGAGCTTTCGGGAACCATTTTTTGATCTCCCGTCCCAGTAAAAAAGCATAGAAAATTTGGCTGGTAAAGGGGATGGATATTCCAATGATGTCCGCCGGGTTTTGCTGCAGCCACGGCCTTATCCGTTCCCGCATAAACCGAATAATCCTGTTTTTATCCTGTTCCATATCCGTCAAAGCATAGGCCTTTTTTATCTTATCTAGTGAATCCGGCCGGAAACAGACCTCGAATATATCCGAACCGGCAATGCGGAGATAGGTATTGATCAGTTTCTGCGCGCGGTCTTCCCGCCCGGTAATGCCTTCCCTAGCAAAAACATCTTTCGCCGCTTGAAAACGGCCGTGTAGTTCTTTCAGCGAGTAATGCAGACCGCACTCATAAAAATAACGCTGAACTTTTTCAAAACCTCCGGTTATGATCTCGTCCATAATCTCCACGTTAAAATCATGAACCGCGCAAGCTATCTTCTTGGAACGCAAATAGCCTTTCAGCATCGGCAGCGCCAAATGCGGGAATTCGTGAACGCTTAGCGGGGGATTCAATAGACATACCTGCATCGTTTCCCCTCCTCTCTACGGGAATACAGTTGTATTTTACCTTTCCCTCCACAGCCGAAACAGGTGCGAAAGGTTTCCTTTCCAGCGCTTGAGTTCCTCATAACGCCAACTCCTCAAAGGTACACATTCTGCTGGATACGGAAAGGGCCGTCTCGATTACCTGCATCGCCAGCGGGCAGCCTGTTCCCTCTCCCAGGCGCATGTTCAGCTCCAGCATCGGAGACAACCCTAAGGCATCGGCTGCCAGTTGATATGCGGGCTCGGTGGAGCGGTGGGAAGCGAACAGACATGTATGGACAAGCGGCTGTAGGAAGCTGGCGAGCAGGGCCGCCGCAATGGCGATCAGCCCGTCTACCACCACCGGGATCCGGTAATAAGCGGCGCCAAGATACAAACCGGTCATTGCGGCAATGTCCAACCCTCCTACCTTGGAGAGGATATCCAGGCCGTCTCCGGGAATTGGCTGAAGAAGAACCAGAGCGTTTTGGATTACCCGTTTTTTCCGCACCAAACCGTCCGGAGAAAGGCCGGCACCGGTGCCCACAAAACGGTTTTCCCGGATATCCAAGCCGGCAAAAATACAAGCGGTGGCGGTGGTTGTATTAGCCATTCCCACTTCACCGGCGCCCAGAATATCGAAGGATTCTTTTTTCGCCCACGCCGCGTAATCGAATCCGATCTGAATCGCCCGTTCCACGATTGTCCGCGGCATAGCGGGTT
This sequence comes from uncultured Clostridia bacterium, assembly GCA_946499275.1. Classification (GTDB taxonomy): domain Bacteria; phylum Bacillota; class Clostridia; order Oscillospirales; family Acutalibacteraceae; genus Avimonas. Next base: position 66,289 of record CAMMRL010000002.1, read on the forward strand.
TCCCTCTGGCAAAGTTTCGGGTTCCGTCCATCAACTTGCGGTTGTCTATCCGGGGATGGTTCAGTTCCCCTTTCACCCCCATATTCACCAGCTTCAGCTCCACGTTATTGGCATCGCAGATCACATTGATCCCGCACCGCCGAGTTTCGGCATAACTGAGCAGCATTTTACGAGTAAATTCCTGAGGTGCGGAAGCGACGCCTTCTTCATAAATCCCGTTATCCGCTGCAAAAAGGATAAGCCCTTTTTTTCGTATAAAATTGTTCGTCCGCCCAGTGATCCCCGCGTATTGGACGGCGATTTCTTCCAATACGCCAAGACTGCCCGCAGGTTTGGCCTGGCGTCTCTGCCTTTCCCGTACGGTATTTTGTGCAGACGCATCTTCCCCGCGTATTTCCTTTATTCTTTCTTTATAGGGATTCGAAGATGGACGCTGCGGCTTTTCGCAGGGTGCGTTCATAATGGTTAGTTCCCCTCTTCCGATTCGTCGTTTTCCAAATATCCATGGTGAAAATACCGATATACGCGCCGGATCCGCTCCGGTGAATTGATACGCGCCAAAAGCTCCCGGTATTTTGAGCGAAAGCACTCTTCCGTCAGGTGTTTTAAAGGGTATAGTAAGGTAAAGCCATCGTACCGGCTCCAATCGTCCGGGAGCAGCACGTCTCTTTCGACCATTTCCCGGTACATTTCGGTACCGGGAAATGGCGTAGATACAGTGATATTAGTGCCGTAGAGACAAGTGTCCAGGATGAATTCATATAACCGATCAAACGTCGCCGATGTATCGTCTTCCAGCCCTAGCACAAAACTACCCACCACCCCAATTCCTCGGCTTTGAACAGCGGAAACCGCCGCCCCATATACAGGCAGCCTTTTTTCCTTAAACCCGGATGCATTGATCCGATGCAGATTGCTTTCATTCAGGCTTTCGAAACCGATCAACAATTTTCGACATCCAGCCGTAGCCATCTTGTCCAAAAGTCGGTGCTTATTGCCTATGGAAACGTCGGTAAAGGCGTACCATTCTACTGCATTTTCCTTCAGGATGTCCAGGATAGAATCCGTGTAGGCTGAGTTTATACAAAAATTATCGTCGGTAAAAAACAAAAAAGGCCGTTTCCACAGGGATAGAATCACCGCAATTTCCCGTCTAGCCTGTTCCCTTGTCTTCCGGCGGACCGCCTTCCCATAGATTTTGGAGGACAGGCAAAACCGGCACTGATGGGGGCAGCCGCGGGAAAGCTGTACCGGCACGCTTTTATAGGGGTATTTCACCGCCAAATCATATCGGGGAACGGGAGAGAGCTCCAAGGATGGGTGCAGGCAGGCGCGGTAAATCTTCCGTGCCCTCCCCTGCACTTCCTCGCGAAGAAATACGGGCAGCAATTCTTCACTTTCTCCCACAAAGATCACGTCCGCATGACTAGCCGCCTCGTCCGGGCAAACGGTGACATGCGGGCCGCCCATCAAAACCCGGCTTCCCCGGCAACGGAAACGGTCTGCAATGCGGTACGCTTCCGGTGCCTGTGCGGTAGAGGGAGATAGGAATACATAGGTAAACGTCCGCTCCGGCACCCCTTCAAATGTTTGATCCACATAGATGATTTCCCATGAGACCGGAAGGAGCGCGGCCACAGTAAGCAAGCCCAAGTTAGGCGTACTCCATAGACGGTCGCGGGAACGGAATTCCGCCAGCCGACGGTCGCCTGTGGAAAGCGCATTCCGGACAGTTAAGGCAAGCAACAAAACAGTGACCACCGCAATCCCTCCTTCCTATTTTTGAATGCGCAAAGAATAAACTTCATTGCGCAGGGTGTCGGAGAACGTCAACACCCCGCCCGGCAGCGCGGCCATCGCACCGATATGACCGAGTTTGGTGCCGTGCAGGCTTTTCCACAGGGTGGTATCCAACAGCCGCTCCAACTTTCCCCGTATCCGCCGGTACAAATAAATGGTTCGTACCGTACTGATATATAAGTCGCCCTCCGCATCCGCCGTAACCGCGATTGGCCAAAAACCGGGCGGAACCTCTTCGATAGTCCCTGTACAGCACCCATCTTTTAGGCAATAGCACAGGACGCGTCCGCCGGCGGTATCCGTAATAAAAAGCTGCGTATTCCATACGAATATCCCAAACGGCTGCCGACAGGGTATTCCTTCCAGTACAGATACTTCCCCAGCCCTATTCCGGCGGCAGATCCGGTCGTGATGGAAATCCGTAAAATACAAATTTCCCCATTGGTCTGCGGCAACACTGCCGGGAAAGCAGAGAGACGGGAACAGCGCATCCGGCGCTACCAGCAGCTCCCAGGTTCTGTCCGTTTGCCGGATCCAGATCGTGTTGCTGAGTGCATCCGATACCACGAGATGGCCGCCCAACCGCGTGATTGCCAACGGTTTGCGAAAAACGGTATTGACATCAATTGCCCGGAAGCAACGCCGGACCGGATCAAAACAGACCAGCCTTCGATTCCCCATGTCGACAACCCACAGATTCCGGTTTTTGCCGTCGCAGATTAGCCCCGAGGGAGAGGACAAACCGGCGTCTTTGTCGATCAGCGTGTGTGAGTCGACAATTTTACTCATCTTTTAGGTATCCGCGGACTAAGTCCGCGAACGATGCGATATCCCGAATACGGTCCATATTCAAATCGCTGTCGTCGATTTCGATGTCGTAAGCTTCTTCGATTTCAACGAGGATGGATAAGGCCAAAATGGAATCAATGCCGAGTGTCAGCAAGGGCGTGTGATAATCCAGCGAATCAATTTTACTCTGATCTTTCATGCGGGAAACGATGATTTCTTTTACTTTTTCTTCAATATTCCGGTTCATAAACAACCTCCTAATTTTTAAATACATTGATAAATATTAAAAACAAATACTGCACAGACGGTTATTCGCCCCGTCCAGGATATATAGGGTGTTTCGGTATACCGCCAAACCGTTGGGATTGGCCAGGGCAAACCCTCTTACGCTCTCCCCCGGACGACCGGTACCGGTTCCCACTCCCCCCGCCAGGGTAAAAAGGCGCTTGTCCCCGGCCGGAAGAATTCGTACGGCCTGATTGCCGGCATCCGCGATAAACAAATTGCCCTGGGCATCTCCGCAGACCGCAACAGGGTTATGGAGACATGCTTCCCGCGCGTCACCTCCGTCTCCAGAATATCCGGGGCGGCCACACCCGGCGACCGTATCAATCCTACCTGAAGACAGGTCGATTTCCCGGATCCGGTGGTTTCCGTAATCGGCCAAAAACAGCCTGTCTCCAGCACCGTTTATCCCGATACCGTAAATTTCTTGAAACTGCGCGTTGAGGGCGTCACCGCCGTCTCCGGAATAGCCAAAGTGCCCGCTACCGGCGAAAGGGCGTATCCTTCCATCCCGACCGACACAGCGCAGACGGTTATTCGCGATATCGTCGATATATACGTTACCTTCACAGTCGCTCACCACACCGCCGGGTTTATTCAGCAGCGAACGGGCCGCCGGGCCGCCGTCTCCGGAATCCCCCGCCCTCCCCATGCCAGCCAACGTCTCAATGGAGGAATCCTTCCGGCTGACCCTCCGCACCACATCGTTTCCTGTATCGGCGATATATACCAAGTCTCCCCGGCACCAAAGCCCGGTTGGTTTGTTCAGGCAGGCGGACAGCGCACTACCACCGTCTCCGGAATAGCCGAAATGCCCGCACCCGGCAACCCGGAAAATATCCCGCGGTCCGCAATAAACGATTTGATGGGAATCCTGATCGGCAATATAAACCCCGCCATGTTCGTCGGCCGCGATGGCCTGGGGCTCCCAAAGGAGCCCCTGTTCCCTCGGCATCGCATCCTGCAAGGTGCCGATACGGTCGGGCCCTCCGGCAACCACACGCACGACGGCGTCCGGCGCGTAAAGGACACGGGAAGCATTGCACCCATCCTCCTGAAGTTGTAAGCCGCCGCTCCCTATTTTCCAGCGGTAACTAAAAACTTGGTTCCTCCGCAGAGCCTTCGCCATAAACAGGGCGGTCACCGCTTTTTGAAGAAGCGCCGTTCCCTCTCTGGCGTCCTCCGGGAAATTCACAACCCCAGCGCTGAAACTGATCCGAAGGGAACGATAAGCCTCCGGCAGCCCCTCGGTAAACCGGTAGTGCCGGAAAGCCCTCCGGATCTGATCCGCCGTCCGAACGCCGTTTTCCAGATTCGCTCCGGGAAGAAGGAGAGCGAATTCATCACCTCCGGCATCGATAAGCCGTGCGTTACGTCCCTCGTTTTTGGCCGCCCTCTCCAAGAAACGGCGGATTTGTCCCAACATGGTTTCGCAGGCAAATGATGAAAAACGAAGGCGATATCGGAGAAAAAAGTCGATATCCAAAAGAATAAGCGTATACCGTCCTGTGCGGCCGGCGACCTCTTCCTTGATTATTTTTAAAAGTTTCCGCACCTCTTTTCTCCTTTCCCCGGTTCTACTGAAAGCCCCGGAAAAAGGACTCTTCATCCGCAGACTGATGCTTAGTACCAAAAAATCGTAGGTAGCGGTCTATCCGTTTCATCAGCCTTTTAGGCATCCAGGGCGTATTGACTTTATCGTAGGTAAAATTCGCCCATCCTTCTAACGAATCTGGAAAGACCATTCCCGCCTGCCGAGCCACTTCGTAAAGCGGCGTACCAAGATAGGGGGAAAACACAAACAATAGAATTTCACTGTTTTTATCAATATTCCGGATTTGCTCAATGAGCTCTATTGTGCGAACGGTATCCTGTTCCGGGTTCCATGGAAACCCCACCATAAATGAGAAAGAGGACATCAGGCCGTATCCTTTACACCGGCGCGCGGTTTCCAGAATCTGTTCGTTGGTATGCGCCTTGTGGATTTTTTTAAGCACCTCTTCATCGCCGGATTCGCCGCCCACGATCACACGGAACAGCCCGCCTCGTCTCAAGCGCTCAATGGACTGCGGCGAGAAGCGTACAAACTGCTGGGCTACCACTGTTCCGTCCCACGCGACGGCCCCGCCGTTCTCAGCTAAACCCTCCGCGAACCGTTCGGCACGGCATGTGTCAAGGAAGAAATTGTTGTCGAAAAAATGGATTGCATCAATCCCGTACACGTCCCGGAGCCGAACGATGTCCTGTATAACGGTATCCGCAGGCAACCCGTGCCAGCGTTGTCTGTAGACAGCGCCAATGGAACAAAAATCGCATTGGAAGGGACATCCGCGGCTGGATTCATACCCCACTACCCGGCGGTGGCCCCACTGCGGGTGAATATACCGTTCCAGGTCGACGCAACCGTATCCATCCACCGGGGTACCGGTCACAGGATAGCAGGAAACCTCCAAACGCGGATTAACCACGACCCCTTCTTCGGTATCTTTATAAAGGACGTTGGGCACCTCTTTAAAGGACCGCCGATCAAGCGCTCTTTTCGCAAGCTGCGGTAGAATTTCTTCTCCTTGCCCGACGACAACCACATCAACCAAAGGATGGCGGAGGGTTTCCATCGGCATCAATGTAGGATGCCACCCGCCCCATACGATAGGGATGTGCGGGGCAAAACGGCGGATAGAACGAGCAAAACGAAGGCCGTTGACCAACTGGTAACTCGTGATGGCGCTGATTCCCGCCAGTACAGCTCCCTCCAGCCGTTTCTCTATTTCCTCTTCTGTGTATCGATGCAGCCGCTCGTCCAGGATCTCCACATCGAAAGAAGCCGCACGCAGCGGCGCTGCCAGGGCTACTAGGGATAACGGCAGGGCGGTATACAATGTGGGAGATTCCTCCCCGTTTGTCAGGGCGGGATAGAACAATACCACCCGGTTCATAGCGACTCCTCCTCCAACAGCAGGGATACTGCACGTTGAATTGTCCGGCCCATTTCTTCAAAATCCACGGGATTTCCCAATACCGAAGACTGGACATGCAAAATATCGCTGAGAACTGTAAGCCATTGCGCGACGGAATAGAGCGTACCCATATCGGGATTTAGGCCGGTATCTTCCCGTATCATCCGGATAAACTGCTCGGCATATTCCCTGTAAACAGCGGCTAAGCGCTCCTGAATATAGGTATCGCCGTCCTTGGCCTTTTTCCAGAGGTCAATATAGGCGTCCAGCGCGCGGGGGTGTTGTTCACTCCCCCGTATGTAGGCGTTTGTCAGGTAGGAAAGGCGCGCTGTCCTGCCATGGATATGCAGCAAGCCTTTCCGGATTTCCGCAATCCAACGTTCCCCCGCATACTGTATGGCGTCTAGCCAAAGTTCCGGCTCTCCCTTAGGATAGAGGGCGCGCAGCCGGTCGCTGGACAAACCCGTAGCGCTAGAAAAGGATTGCATATTTTCTTTTTCTATGCCGTACAATTCCAACTTGAGGAAAGCCGCGCGGGCAAGATGCCTTTTTGAACCAGACAAAGCGGGCGGTTGGATTGTATGGCCCGTCATCCAAGTATCAAAAAAACGGATTAATAGCCGGCCGTATTCCTCGCCCATTACCACCCGGTTAGTCATGTGATGGGCCCGGGGCTGCCGGACAAATCGGCTGTTTGCTGATCGAACCAATTGATACGCCTTGTATGCGTTTTCGATAGGGATGGTATGATCCTTTTCCCCATGGATAAACAGAACCGGCAGCCCTTTCAATTGTTTCAGCCGCTTTTTTGTCCTATAGCTCATTGGATAAAACCCGATGAAAAACAGATAAGTAACAAGAAAACATATCCGGACAATCCGTTTTTGTATTTTTCGGTTGTTTAAAATATAAAGAAAATATTTCCGCACATAAATTAAGGGACCGCTGTCCATAACAACGGCTTTCATCTGAGGGATCTGCCGGGCCGCGCCGAGTATCAGGGACGCCCCCATAGAAAAGCCGATTCCGCCGTAGGGGCCGGAAACCCCCTGTGCTTTTAACGCTTCGATGAACCGCTTTAAGTCGCCGTCCAAGGTGTAGCGGCTACTTTTTCTTCCGTCGCTCTGCCCATGATTGGGATAATCGAACGCCGCCACCATATACCCGGCACTAAGCAGCGGCGCGATATATGGATAAATGGTATATTTGCTGCCGCCTAAATAATGGCAAGCAATAATCGTCCCTTTCGGTTCGCTATTCGGATAATACTTCACGGCGGACAACCGCAATCCACGCGATAAGAAAACGAATTCCTCGGTCCGAAATTCCTTTTCCATTCCTATCCCTTTCGCATTCCGCGGAGGGTGACCCAGTTTATGGACTTCCCGAAGCCCTTCCTTTACGCCGGGCAAGCTGTACCCCACGAGCGCAGATATCGCCAGTATCAGAATTATCAGAACCCCTATCAGCATACCGGTCTCCTCCAAAAAAGTTCCCGAAGCGCATTGTTTCCGTAGTCGGCTACATAAAGCCGGTTGTCTTGATACGCCAGCCCGGCCGGTATGTTGAATCGGGCGGCCAACAGGAAATCACGGGTATCGACATACCCGGGTTCCGGGTTCCCGGCTACGGTACGAATGCTTCCATCCTGCAGGTCTACCAAGCGGATGCAATGGTTTCCCGCGTCGGCTATAAACAAAAAGCGGTCGGCGTCAATGGTCACCCAATAAGGAGAATCGAGCTGCGCCTGGACTGCCGGGCCGCTGTCGCCGGAATAGCCGGGTTCTCCCGTTCCACATAATGTAGAGATGCTTCCGGATGGAAGGTCCACCCACCGGATGCTGTGGTTCCCGCAATCCGCAATGAAAAGCCATCGCCCATTGGGGGTAACGCACAGGCCGTATGGTCTATCGAGCTGTGCCTGAATTGCCGGACCACCGTCACCTTCTGGGCCATAGCTGCCATTTCCGGCAACGGTAGAAACGGTCCCGTCCGGCGCTATACGGCGGATAACATTATTTCCGTAATCGTTTGTATAAAGATACCCGTTGTCATCCACCGCTACGCCGCCGGGACGGCTGAACCGTACCGGTCCGGCACCATCGTCGCCGGAATAACCTTCCTCCCCATCGCCGGCAAGCGTGCGGACAGTTCCCTTCTCCAGCAAGCGGATACAATGGTTGCCGGTGTCCGCGACATACACCCGTCCGGTTGGACGGTGTACAGCCACGCCGCTTGGTTTGCTAAACCGAGCCAGCAATGGGTTGTCTCCATCGCCGGAATAACCGCCATGTCCGGTTCCAGCCAAAGTATATACCCGTTCCCGCTCGATGTACTTAATCTGGTGATTGGAACGGTCAACAAACAAAAGCCTTCCCTGCCCGTCCAAGTCGACCCCGTACGGTTCCGCAATCGAAGCGGTGTAAGCCAATACACCGTCCTCGCAGCGTCCCCGAAGGCTGTAACCTACGAGAGTGCGACAGCAACCCTCCTGAAAAATACGCACCGGTTTGTCCTGTGCGGTTTCCACACGGTTGCGCCCCTTCTTTTTTGCCGTGAGCAGCGCCGTCTCCGCTGCTTTCAGCAAAAGGAAACGGCTGTCCAAACACGCGGACCGTGCCACAACTCCGAAACTTGCGCGAATCGGTACCCGCTCATATCCCACGGTCGGAATCCAGCGCGCTTGGCGGAAACGCCGACGGCAGGTTTCGGCAATCCGGGCCGCTTCTTCCAGTCTCGCCCCTTCCGCGAGAAGCAGAAACTCGTCGCTTTCTCTGCGCGCCGCTTGAATCCGCTCGTCCCGGCCCAGCATTTCTGCAATCCCCTGCATCACCGCGTCGCCTACAGACTGACCCAAGCGTCGGTCGAGGTTGTGAAAAAAGTCCAGGTCAAACAGGATAATGGAGAAAGAGGAGCCGTCGGCGATCAGTGCGTCTATCCGGCGGCAAAGGTAATCGTAGGAATACAGCGCCCGGCCGTCACGATTTTCCAACGCGTTCACAGCCCCATCCCGCCGTCCAGAGAGAGGACTTGTCCGGTCAGATAACTCGGGGACATCTGGTCGTCTAACAAAAAGCAGACGAGCATCGCCACCTCTTCAGGAGAACACAACCGTTTAGCCGGGATATTGCTGAGCAGGCGTTCCAGGTACTCCTCCGACAGCCCTTTGAGCATTTCCGTCTCCACGGGCCCGGGAGCGACGGCGTTTACCGTGATACCAAAAGAAGCGGTCTCTTTCGCAAGCGCTTTGGTAAAGCCGTGTAACCCTGCTTTTGCCGCGGAGTAGTTGGTCTGTCCGGATAATCCGCTGATCCCGCTGATGGAACCGATGTTGACGATCCTTCCTTTTTTGGCTTTGAGCATGTAAGGGATTACCGCTTTAGTCATGCGGTATACACCGGTCAGGTCGACGTCGATAACTTTATCCCATTCGTCGTCGTCCATATATAGCAGCGTCCGGTCCATTCGTATGCCGGCGCTATTCACCAGGCCGTCGACGGTTCCGTGCTGTACGGCAACCGACCGGACGAAAGTCTTGACTTCTTCTCCATTTCCGGAATCGACTTTATAAGCCGTAGCGCTTCCGGACAGCCCCCAGGCCAATTCTTCCGTCCTATGAGCGGATGCGTCCTCTTTTTGATAAGTAAACGCCACGTTCGCTCCTTGGCGCGCCAGTTCCAGGACGATCGCCCGCCCGATTCCTCGGGATCCCCCGGTTACCAGGACGGTATGTTTTTTAAGGCTCATACGTTCACTCCTTCTTCGTGTTCTTCCTCTCTATTTCGCAGGCATCATCCATAGTATGCCGACAGGCATCGCGCAGTCTCCGGATCATTTCTTTGGAACAGAGCACCCGTGCTAGGCTCCCATACGGAAAACGGAGTCGTACGGGCCGGTTTAGTATACGCTTGGTCTGGTACAAAGAAACGACCGAACGGGAAGACAGCTCGGATGCAAAAAAGTGTACCGTATCCGACAGTGCGTCCCGATCCACCAACCGGTGGAGCATGCCGTTCGCCAACGCATCGCCTGCCTGCAACCTGTCCATAGACAGGCACAACTTGCGGGCATTTTCTAACCCCACGCTATCCCTAAGAAGCAAAAGCCCGCCGTCTGCCAAGAGACCGCCGTATTTCGGGTCGGGAAGCCAGAACCAGCAATCCTGATTTCCTATGCGAAAATCACAGGCCAAGGCTATGGAAGCGGCAGAACCGATGACACCCCCGTTCAACTCCGCAACATATAGCTTTTTGGAACGCCGTATAGCACGTACTATATGGTAAACAAGCCTTTCTGCCTGATAGATATGTAGAACGGTATGCCATCGCCCGGTATGGAGCAACCCGCTTAAATCCAAACCGGAGGAAAACAAGTACGGATTGCCGCTTTGCAGATGGACAACGCGAATTCCCGGGGTTCTTTCCACTTTTTTGATCCGCCGGTATAAGCTGCGCAACGCGGGGATATTCAGTGCGTTAGCAGGTGGGAAATCAAGCACAAGTATCTCAACCAAATTCAGCGTCTCCCCTCCCCCGGCGGCTTTTCAGAGAATCTTTTATCACCGTCAAGCATTCGTCCAAAAGCGGTTTATCGTTGTCATGTTTCCGAACCACATCGGCCGTAACCGTGTGGAAAGCAATCCCTTCTTTTTCCAACGCGGTATGAAATAAAGAAACGGCGGGCGGTAGGAAGGAACAACGGCGTTGCAGCATATCGATAACCAGATCCACCTTCAGCCGCGCCGCGATTGCAACCAGCCTGTCTCTCCGAACTTTGGCGTCGTAGAATACCGAAGCACATAGCCGTTCTGCCATCTGCGAATAGAACAGCACACGCATATCGCCCGCCAATTGTGCGGTAGGAGGACAATCGGGATGGTCGAACATCCACATTTCCTCCCATACAAAACGCACCGGCAGCTTCGCTTCGATTTTAGAAAGGAGGTTGTTATCGTACAGTGGGATTAGGCCCATCCAGAGGATACGGAACTCGTTGCGTTCCTGCCAGTCCACTGCTTTTCGAGTAAGCGAATGATATAACGTTTGCAAAACCGCAAGGGCTTTTTTACTTCCAAAATCATTTTCAACGGTAAAAAGCTTCAGCATTTCTCCGCTGTCGGCAATCCCCGGATGGCGAAGTCGGAGCGCGTCAATCCGTCGTTTATAATCCTTCGCCTGGTTATACAGGCGGCTAACCTCTCCTTCGCTCCGTTTCCGTGGAAACCGGCTTTCCAGCAGGTCGGCTGCCGCCATAAGGTCGTGCTTCAAAAATTGCTTTCGAATATGGTGGATCGGGATTCTCCAGCGTTCATGCAGACGTTCCATCATCCCTGCCGCATCACCGCAAGGAAAATCCACACTAAAAAGGTAACGCGGCATTGGCAGCATTCCTTGTTCCATCAAGTAGGCAAACGCCCGCTGGTACGAACAGGTCGTCGGGGACAAAAAGGAACTCAGCCCTTCCAGCAGCCCAGTGCTTACAACCAGCCCTACTATCCGCTCGATATAAAGCGCTTCCACATCATAGAGTTGCAACAGTTCCGGAGGAAAATAGTAGGTGCACAGCAGATACGGAGCCCCTTCCCGGATACGTTGGAGCGTTTCCTGTTGCCCGGCGATATACTGCGCCAAAGGTTCTTGCCCTTTGCTCTTCAGTAACCGCATGGTTAAGTCTAGGCGATGCAGTAAGTTATCCATGATCGGCAATCCACCCCATCAACGCAGCTCCAAGCGCACCTGTGATCTGTGGTTCGAAGGGAACCTGCAGCCCGGGGAATTTCTTTTCCAGGCACTGGCGGATTCCGTCGCTTTTGGCGACGCCGCCCGTCAACACGACGTTTCCTGGGAATCCGGCCGCCATCGACGCGACCCGGTCTGCCACTGCTTGCTGCAGCCCGGCAACCAAATTTTCCGGCGTTATCCCTTTGGCAATGCCGGAAATCACTTCCGATTCCGCAAAAACTGTACAAGTGCTGCTAATCGGGTATGGGGAGGTCGCCTGTAGGCCGCAACGCGAAAATGTTTCGATGTCCATCTGGAGTACGCGCGCCATCACTTCAAGAAAGCGACCGGTACCGGCGGCACATTTATCGTTCATAATAAAATCATCAACCCCGCCATCTCTGGAAAGGGATATAGCTTTACAGTCTTGCCCCCCAATATCAATCACCGTCTCCGCTTCCGGATAAAGGTACTGTACGCCGTAGGCATGGCAGGTAACTTCCGTAAAGCTATTCTGCGCACTCCGAATATTGCGCCGTCCATATCCGGTGCTGATAATCGTATGTGTATCTTTCATAGAAAGGCAATTCTCTTTACAGATGTCCTTCATAAGCTGTTCCGCGGTATCTACCGGACGACATCCGCTTTCGGCTATGCGGTAATCCACGACCTCTTTTTCATCGTTCAGCAGGACAACATTGATCGACGTTGAACCACTGTCAATCCCCCAATACATAGCTCTCTCCTTTACGACCTTTAGCGTGAAGATCCATACTCTCCCGAAACGCCTCCATTCGCAGCTTTACCTGTTCGCTGGAAAATCCGCGGGGATCAATACAGTCGCCGGGAAGTTCCAGAAAAGAAATCTTCCCTTGTTCGGCAATCAGCCGTAACTCCCAGGATGCGCCGGGGATCGCCCGACAGCCCTGGTGCATGAATAGGACAACCCCGTCGATCCGGTACTCTTCAATGATCCGGCGGTATAAGTCCATACGCTGCCTGCTGTCCGTCAAGTAAAAATGGGACAGTACTTTTTGGGCCAACCCCATCAAGGGGGCGTCCTCGTCCAATTCCGGCCAATAAACGTGGCCGATAATATCAAAAGTGATCAAGCAGCCCAGCGCCTTTTCAAAATACCGCATTACCTCTCCGGCGTACAATGGGGCGAAATGGACCCACAGGATACGGCGGGGCGGCCTATCCGTAACCGGCCGCGCGGAGGGCTGACTGCTCCGCTCCTTCAGTTGCCGGTAATAGGCTTCCGCCGCCCTCTCTCCTTTTGACGAACCGGACAAAAAGAACAAACCAAACAGATTCCGAAGCGCCTGATTGCCGTAAAAGAGCACCGGGCCTTTGCGCAGTTCGTTTACCGCCCTCTGCCAACACCGGCTGTGGTTAGAATAACGTACGGCGTTGGCCAACGCTTTAGAATACAGTGTTTTTCCCGTATGGTTTTCCAAAAATTTTGTCAGATTCCGCAGTTGCCCTTCGACAAACCGTACGGCGCTTTCCCCTTGCTGCTGATAGGGAACGTCAAGAAGGTATACCGGCGTTTGGAAGCGCTGGCGGAAGTACTGGAGCAGGCCGTTTCCACCATCGCAGATATGGGAGGAAAACACCGCTAAACGGGGTGGCGGAATATCGCCGCATTCCATAGCCCCAATGACCGCCTTGTGATAGGAACAGAGACCGACGTGAAATCCCCTCTCCTGCGCAATACGGATATACTCCTCCGATAAGCGGAGAGAAGACATCCATCCCGCGGTCATTTCCGTATGGACAGGTACAAGCCCGTAAGCGTAAAACAGCTCGGTCGGCATCACCATATTGGTCCAAACAACCTGTTCTGGCGAATCCCAAAGCGTTTTCGTGTATAACCGGATCTGCCAATCTACCAATATACGGGCGGCTTCCAATTCCAGGTCCTTCGCCGTTTTTTCCGCCAACAGCATTCGATGGACCAGGCGGCTTTCCTCTGCTGAATAGTGATTTTCCTCCATGTTCTCCTCCCCCTCCCTATTTATTCGTTTTCTTTGTTGTCCGCCTTTTCCTTTCCAGCATCTCCCTGAACGCTTCCAACCGGATGCGGTTCTGTTCACTAAGCGACGGGCCAAACTCCTCCTCTAGAAGCAACACCGGACAGTTTTGTTCGTGGCATATACGACGGATTTGCGGCATGGTGAATAGCGAAAAATCGCATTTCGGGATAAAAACCCCTATTACAGCCCGGATGTCGTCCCTCTTTTCCTCAAGCCTTTTGGAAAACCAGGGTAAAAAGTCCAACATACGCGGGCAGCTCTCGTCTATATCGTCGGAATCCAGGAAACGGTCGCCACGGCGGGAAGAGGAGCAGTCGCTGAAACCCAGTGGTTCATCTAGGAAAATTGTTTGCACGGCATTTTTCCAGCGCGGGTGCAGGCTGTTGCCAAGCAACCACACCTCCCGTCCCGTTCCCTTCGTTTTCCGGAAGCGGGACGACATCTTTTCCCTTTTACCAAACCGGCGTTCAAGTTCTCGAAAAAGCCGGCGGTATTCCCCGGCAAGCTGTTTTCTCCCCATATCATCCATGCGGCCGGGAAGTTCCAACATATGGAGAAATAGTCCGGGATACCGAAACTGGATGAAATCAAACACCCGCTCGGCACTACTGCAGCAATGCGTGAAAATCACCCCGTCATACCGCGAAAAATCCATCCGGGCGCAATGCTGCATATACCGGCAGACGGCGCGGGAAGAGGAGTATGGCATTCCAGCATCAAGTAACGCGTCCGTATCTCCGGGGCCAACCATTACAAATCCCCTGGCTTTCAGATATTCCACCGGGACATAGGAGCAGAAATAAAGCAGTTTTTCGTTTATGACCATTCCCTCCTACGTTTATAAATCTCCACCCAGTACCGGAGCTTTCGTCTCTGTATATCGCCTGTATTCACCCTTTCCAGAAGGCGGCGGTATGCCTGATTCCATGTATCGGTGTCCTCTTGTTCTAAGGGGATCACCGGCTGGAATATGGTATATTCGTTCCAATCGTCCGACAGACGCTTCCCCTCTCCGCGCATTTGCGCATACATCCGCGTGCCCGGATAGGGCGTATATACCGTGATGTTTGCCGCATAAAGGTGCGTTTTATCGATGAATGCCTCCAAACGTTTCCAGCTATCCGGGGATTCGCCTTCCCGGCCCACGATAAAACTGCCGGTGACGCCGATGCCGTTAGACTGAATCCGTTCGATATAGTCGGCGTAATGAGCCGCATGTCGGGACTTAAAACCGTGAGGATCCAAGCCTTTAAGTTCGTCGGTCTCCACTCCTTCCAAACCAATCAATACCTGGCGTAGCCCGCTCCGATACGCTGCACGTATCCGTTTTTCCTCAGCGCCGAAACCAATATCGGTATTGGCATACCAGGAAAAACCCGACCCTGCGAAAAGGGAGAAGAGTTCTTCGGCGTGCCGCGCATTGCTCAACAAGTTATCATTGGTGATGTAAATCCGTTTCGCCTTTGGAAGGCGGTGGACGGTCTCCAATTCCGCAGCAATATGCCCCAAAGGTTTTTGCCGGAAAGTGCTGCCATATAATCCTTCCACGTTGCAGAATCGGCATTGGTGGGGGCAGCCACGGGCCGTCTGCATCGGTACCAACGCCTGCTCTTCCGGGCGGAGGGCTTTATAAAGCGGTATGGGGGAATCTTCCAGCTTTACGGAGCCCGGCGGCTGAACATACCGTTTTGCCGCTTGCCCCCGTAGGAAATCCCTCAGAAAGGGCCGAAAGATGTATTTCCCCTCCCCCATCAGCACCCTATCCCCGGATCTCC
>CAMMRL010000003.1 GCA_946499275.1 uncultured Clostridia bacterium
CTAGCATTTAAGCCGATTTAAAAGAGCTTTTCTGGTCCGAGTGACAGGGGTCGAACCTGCGGCCTGATGGTCCCAAACCACCCGCGCTACCAACTGCGCCACACCCGGATGCTTCACCGATTATAGCGCAAAACGCGGGGGCATGTCAAGCGCTTTCCGCGCACTGGATCAGCTGTTTTCGCTCTGCTCCCCGTCCAGCAGGACGTGGAGCATTTCTTCCGGTTTGTTGAGAAAATGGAGGACCACCTGATAATGGGCGGTCTGCCGAAAAGGAGTGAGCCGCGGGCCGCCCACGCCGAATTCGTATACTTCGGAATCCGGGCAGGCGATGAGCAGGGGCGAATGGGTGGCGATCACAAACTGCGCCCCCTGTACGGCCAGGGCGTGAATCCGGGCGAGCAGCGCCATCTGCCCGGTCGGGGATAAAGCGGCCTCCGGCTCGTCCAGCAGGTACAACCCGCCGGGGCGGAAGCGGTTTCGTACCAGGGCAAGAAAGCTTTCGCCGTGGGACTGTTCATGCAGAACCCGCTCTCCGTATGCCGGTCCGATTGGCGGAGAACCGTCGAATGGATTATTATCCAGTTCTTCGATGTTTGTAGCAACGTTATAAAAACTCTCCGCCCGCAGGAAGAACGAATCCCGCGGGAGCAGCGGATTTTTCTCCAGACGCAGAGCGCGGTAGAGAGCGGAATGGGAATCGCGGGTGGAAAAATGGAAATTACGGCTCCCGCCCTCCGGATTCAGCCCCAGGGCGAGAGCTAGCGCTTCCACCAGCGTCGATTTTCCCGTACCGTTTTCCCCGATGAAAAAGGTAACCGGTCGATGAAAAGCGAGTTCCCCGCACTGTACGGCCGGCAGGCGCCGAAGATAGCTGCCCTCCGGCAGGGCGGAGCGATCGATAGTCATCCGGCGAAGAAAAAGCGGGTTCAGGGGACGCCCCTCCTTTCGCGCCGGGATGGTTACAGCATCCGGGTTTCGTTGATAATCAGCTCGAAATCCATGCCGAGGAAGATGGCGGCGGAGCGGCACAGGGTCATACGGGTAAGGAAAATTTCAAAGTAATCCATCACGGCGCAGATTGACGTGTCGATCCGGATGCACAGGGAGATAATTTTTTCCTCTTTCATCACCGAGAGGGAGGAATCCACCACCGCATAATTGACCCGGTCGTGGATATCGAAAGCGTGTTCCTCGCTGCGCACGCGGGAACGGCGCACGTCGCTTTTGTCCGCGAGGATCAGGGCGGCGCTCAGCGGCGTGACCGGGGCGGCGGTGCCTTCGTCGTGGTTGCCGATCGCGGTCATGATAGCGGCCGCTTCCCGTACGTCCATTTGCAGCCCTTTGAGGATGTCGAACGCGAGCAGCGCGCCGGACATCGCGTGGTTGCTGCGGTTGATGGCGTTGCCGATGTCGTGCATATACCCGGCGATGCGGGCCAGTTCGCAGGTGCGCTCGTCATACCCCAAAGTTTGGAGCAGGTCGCCCGCGTTTTTGGAGGTCAGTCCCGCGTGCGCGTAGCCGTGGTCGGTGAAGCCGAGTACGCCCAGGGCGTTGTTGCCCGCCTCGATCAGGGCGTTGACGTCAGGATTGTGGCGGATGTCGTTGTAGGTAAGCATAGGGTGAGATTCCTGCCTTTCTGGTGAGGGTATTGCCGCCGGCGGCGGCAGTATTGGCTTTAAACGGAAGAAATCAAGGGCTATCCGACTAGGATCCCTATCCGGTTCATCAGCAGGCCCATCAGCAGCGTCGCCGTGTTGGCGAGCAGCGTATAGGCCGCGATGCGGGGGCGACCGGCTTCCCGGAAAAGAAAGCCATACGTCAGGAATTCCAGCAGATAAACCGCGATCTCCCCCAGAATGAGCGTGGGAAGATAGGAGAGCGGGCTGAAGAAAAACAGAGCGAGCAGCATCAGCTGCGTGATCAGGTTGACGGCGGCGAGTTTCCACAGCGGCCGCAGTCGGAAGGGAAACCCGATCAACGCTTCGACGGCGATGGAAAGGAGCATCCGCGCCGCGGCGGCCAAAAGGAAGGGCAGCGTAAGCGGGAGACGATGAGAGGAGTCCTTCCGGTACCCGGCGTATACCTCTTCAAACCCGATTTCCAGCGTATCCGCCGCCGCGTCGTAGCGAAGCGTACGGGCGAACGTATTCTCCTGTGTGGGGACCAGGCTGGCGGATTGGGAAACCTGAAGAATGTTCCCGTCCTTATCCAGCAGGGCGACTTTGAGAGAGGAAGCGACTTGATCCAGAGAAACGGAATATGGATTCAGAGTGAAATCGCAGGAGGGAAGCGCCCGCTCCTGCACCCTCACGCCGTCGTAGTGGCAGAAAAAACTGCGGTACCCGTCTTCCTCATACTGCACGATGGGGGAGTCGGGGCCGATGTTCCCCGTACGGTTTTCAGAGTTGAAGGCAACATAGTGCGAATCGGAGGTGTCGAAGGGGATCAGGATATCGGCGTATACCGCTTCCGCCGGCGCGTTGACGATCTCCCCATAAAAAAATGAAGGGGGCGGCGGGGAATTGGCGGAAGCCGGCAGGGAAAAGCAACAACAGACAATGGCCAGCAGGAAAAGAAATGCCGTTGTCCGGCTCGACAGGGTAAACGAGGTGCGGCAAATGGGACGGCAAACGGTGTTTTCCATTGGGGATTCTCCTTTCTGCGTCGCTTTTGCTTTGGCGGCAGTACAGAGCAAACCGGATGATTTCACCCGTCGGCGGCAGGGCCGGGAATGGCGTTCGGGGTTATCCAATGGGGTATGGGTCGGGCAGCGGTTGTCCCCAGCGGCGAAATTGGAAGGAGACAAAATCGGAAAGAAGCTGGAAACGCCAATGCCGATTCGCCGCCGGTTCGGGCAGTCCGTTCCTCTGCGGGGCGGAATGCCGTCCCCACCCCCTAGTATACTATATGGAAAGAAAAAATCCAAGCGTTCAGGCGGGAGAGAAGGGAAAAGCGCTTTTTCTAAAAAAATCGGTAGTGGTCTGGCATTACGCTTAACCGCAAGGAAAGGCGGGATGGTTTGGAGATTGACAAAATTGCGACAATCGCCTTATAATAGGAAACAGACAGAAAAATGACGAACAGAGCATCGTCGCACCAAAACCCGCGAGAAAATGGAGTGAGGAACATGGGTTACACACTGGCGCAGAAACTGATCAAAGCCCATCTGCTGGACGGGGACATGTCCAAGCCCGGCAATGAAATCGGGCTGCGGATCGATCAGACCCTGACACAGGACGCTACCGGCACAATGGCGTATTTGGAATTCGAAGCGATGGGCGTGCCCCGCGTGAAAACCGAGCGTTCGGTCGCGTATATCGACCACAATACGCTGCAGACCGGCTTTGAAAACGCCGACGACCACCGTTACATCCAGACCGTATGCAAAAAACACGGCTTATATTTTTCCCGTCCCGGCAACGGCATCTGCCATCAGGTGCATCTGGAGCGGTTCGGCATCCCGGGTAAAACCCTGATCGGGTCGGACAGCCACACCCCTACCGGCGGCGGCATCGGCATGCTCGCATTCGGCGCTGGCGGGCTGGACGTCGCGGTCGCCATGGGCGGCGGACCCTACTATATTTCCATGCCGAAAATGGTGCGGGTCAACCTGACCGGCCGCCTGCAGCCCTGGGTGGCGGCCAAGGATGTGATTCTGGAAGTGCTGCGCCGGCTTTCCGTCAAGGGCGGCGTGGGCAAGATTATCGAATACGGCGGCGAGGGGGTCAAGACCCTGTCGGTGCCGGAACGCGCGACCATCACCAACATGGGGGCGGAACTCGGCGCGTCTACCTCGATTTTCCCCTCCGACGAAATCACCCGCGACTTTATGCGCGCCCAAGGCCGGGAGGACGACTGGGTGGCGGTCGGTCCGGACGAGGACGCGGTGTACGACGAAGTGGTGGACATCGACCTGTCCTCCCTGCGTCCGTTGGCGGCCTGTCCCCATTCCCCCGACGCGGTCAAACCGGTGGAGGAAATCGGCGCAATAAAGGTGGATCAGTGCTGCATCGGTTCCTGTACCAACTCTTCGCTGATGGATATGCTGAAGGTGGCAGCCATTTTGAAGGGGAAAACCGTCCATCCGGACGTTTCCCTTTCCATCGCGCCCGGTTCCAAGCAGGTGTACAACATGCTGGCGGAAAACGGTGCGCTAGCCGATCTGATTGCGGCGGGAGCCCGGATCCTGGAGTGCGCCTGCGGCCCCTGCATCGGGATGGGCCAGTCCCCGAATTCGGGCGGCGTGTCCCTGCGCACCTTCAACCGCAATTTTGAGGGCCGCTCCGGCACCGCCGACGCGCAGGTTTACCTTGTCAGCCCCGAAACCGCGGCGGCTTCCGCGCTGACCGGCGTATTTACCGATCCCCGCACGCTGGGAGAGCCGCCGGTGATTGCAATGCCCGACCGTTTCCTCATCAACGACAACATGATTGTGCCGCCGGCTGACGAAGCCGATATGGACAAGGTGGAAATTGTCCGTGGGCCGAACATCAAGCCGTTCCCGAAGACTTCGCCGCTGCCGGAGACGATCGACGCCCCAGTGCTGCTGAAGGTGGGGGACAACATCACCACCGACCACATCATGCCGGCGGGGGCGAAAATCCTTCCCCTGCGTTCCAATATCCCGGCGATTTCGGAGCATTGCTTTGTGCGGTGCGACCCGGAATTCCCCGCCCGTTGCAAAGCGGCCGGCAAGGGGATTATCATCGGCGGGTCGAATTATGGGCAGGGCAGTTCCCGCGAACATGCGGCCCTCGCGCCGCTGTATCTCGGCATCAAAGCCGTGATTGTCAAGTCTTTTGCCCGTATCCATGTGGCGAACCTGATCAACGCCGGCATCCTGCCGCTGACGTTTGCCAACGAAGCGGATTACGACCGGATTTCGCTGGGCGACGAGCTCTGCCTGCCGGATGTGCGGGAACGGCTCGCCAAGGGCGAAGCGGTGGTGCTGGAGAATAAGACGACCGGCGAGACGCTGCCCCTTGTGTCCAACTTCTCGCAGCGCCAGGTGGCGATGCTGCTGGCCGGCGGCCTGCTGGATTATACCCGCGAGAGCAAGGCGTAGGCTTGCTCTCGCGTCGGGTGCAAGGCGTAGGCTTGCTCTCGCGTCGGGTGCAAGCTTGCGGGAACTGGATAGGAGGGCCACGCTCGTGCCGGGCTCGGCGGCTGTTCCCCGGCTTTGCGGCGGATCGGGCCGAAGGCGCCGTCTCCGCGGGCGCGGGGACAAAACCTGTGTTTTATCGTTTTGCGTCCGCTTCCGGCGGATGCCGCGCAGTACGTTTAGGAAGGATCGTTATGGCTAGGAACGAACACATTTCCATGTCGGTGGTACGTCGTCTCCCGCGGTACTACCGCTTCCTGTATGACTTGAAGGAAAATGGAATCACCCGCATTTCCTCACGGGAGCTGAGCCAGCGCATGGGGCTGACCGCCTCCCAGATTCGTCAGGATCTCAACTGCTTCGGCGGTTTTGGACAGCAAGGCTATGGGTATATGGTGGAGCAGCTTTATGAGGAAATCGGCCGTATTCTCGGGATGGACCGGCTCTCTCCGGCGGTGATGCTCGGCGCGGGCAACATGGGGCGGGCTATCGCCAATCATATGGATTTTGAGCACCGCGGTATCCGCCTGGTCGGCTTGTTCGACGATTCCCCGGCTGTGACGGGGCAGGTGATCCGGGGGATGACTGTCCAGCCGACCGAGGAACTGGACGCGGTCTGCGCCAAGGAGCATCCGACGGTAGCAATCCTATGTATCCCCAAGGAGGCTGCCCCAGACATTGTGGACATCCTGATCCGTCACGGCGTACGTGGGTTCTGGAACTTCAGCCATTACGACATCAACTATCATTACCCGGAAGCGGTAGTGGAAAACGTGCATCTGGGGGACAGCCTGATGACGCTTTCCTACCAGCTCAAAAACCCGGACAGAAAAGAAGCGTGAAAGCAGCCGGATAGCCTGTTAGGGCTGTCCGGCTGCTTTTTGGCCTTCGGTTCGCGTTTGCCGGGGAAACTTCCTGCGTCCGCCTATTGCTGGTGTTCCCCTCCAATAAAGACTTCCCTGGCGTAGAAAAGTCTCTTTGCGAAGCGATGGGCGCTTTGAGCGTTCCTTTTAGGATACCCTTCCGGTTTCATGGAAAGCATCCAATAGGAAAGATGGAAATATTTATTCAAAAGCCCTGCCGCCGATAAAGTAGCAGGGCTTTTGTCGCCTATTAAACCGGAGCCTTTGCGGCGGTGATGGCTATTTCCGGCTGTCCCCGAAGATCACGGCGCCCCGTTCCGCGTCGAGCGTGACGGTGGTCCCGCTTTTCAGGATGCTGGTCGCATTGCGCGCGGCGACAACGACGGGCTTTTCCAGCGCCATGCCAACAATGGCGGCGTGACTGTTCAGCCCGGGCTGCTCGGTGACAATACCGGAAGCTTCCCGTAAAAGGTGCAGGATATTGTTGGAGGTCTGTGGGATGACGAGGATATCGCCGGGACGGAAGTTCTGTATTGCCTCTTCTTCATCCCGGGCGACGCAAAGGTTGCCGCATGCCGTGTAGCTTGTCGCGCCCTTCCCCTGCACCAGGATGTTGCCGACCAGATGAACTTTCAGCAGATTCGTGGTGCCGGAGATGCCCAGCGGCGCGCCCGCGGTGATGACCACCAGATCGCCACTTTCCAGCAGGCCCGCCTTCGTGGCTAGATCTACCGCATGATTGAACAGATCGTCCATATTGGTCTTCACCTCCGCCAGCAGAGGGATGACGCCCCAGGACAGGTTCATCTGCCGCTGGTAGACAGGGCTGGTGGTGCAGCAGATAATGGGGCAGGCTGGCCGGTATTTGGATATCATCCGCGCGGTGGAACCGGATTTGGAGACTGTGAGGATCGCCCGCGCCCCCAGGTCGTGCGCCGTGGTCACCGTCGCATGGGAGATGGCGTTGGTCACATTGGGCGGTTCATGCATATCCCGCTGGGAAAAGCGCTTGCAGTAATTGATATCCTGTTCGGTGCGTCGGGCGATGCGGGCCATGGTTTTGAGCGCTTCCACCGGATAGGCGCCTGCAGCGGTTTCGCCCGACAGCATGATCGCGCTGGTACCGTCGTATATGGCGTTGGCCACGTCGGTGGTTTCCGCCCGGGTGGGGCGGGGATTCTTCATCATGGAATCCAGCATCTGGGTGGCGGTAATCACTTGCAGGCCGGCGTTGTAACCTTTATGGATCAGTTTTTTCTGGATGCTCGGGATCTCTTCCAGGGCGATTTCCACCCCCATATCCCCGCGGGCGACCATGATGCCGTCCGACACCTTGATGATATCGTCGATGTTGTCTACGCCTTCCGCGTTTTCAATTTTCGCAATGATGCGGATGGTGTGGTTCCTGTTTTTCTCAAGTTCCTGCCGGATTTGGAGCACATCGTCCGCCCGGCGGGTGAAGGAAGCGGCAATAAACTCCGCATCTACTTCGCAGGCGAAACGAATATCGGCACGGTCCCGCTCGCTCATAAACGGCATGGAGAGCTGTGCGCCCGGCACATTGATCCCTTTGTTGGAGGAGACCGTCCCGCCGTTGACAACCGTGCAGCGGATTTCGGTGGCGGTGGTTTTGTCCACCCGGAGCTCGATCAAGCCGTCGTCGATCAGGATGGTGCCGCCCGGCTTCACATCATCCGGTAGGCCGGCGAAGCTGACGGAGGCCATTTCCTTGCTGCCTTCCACCGGTTTGGTCGTCAGGGTGAAGGGATCGCCGGCGACGAGTTCTACCTTTTCCGGGAAGGTGCCGAGCCGGATTTCCGGGCCCTTGGTATCGATCAGGATCGCGGTGGGAAGGTGCAGTTCCTCCCGCAGCTTCTTGATTTGGTTAATCCGCGCAAGCTGATGGGCGTGGTCCTGGTGAGACATATTGATCCGGGCAACATCCATGCCGGAAAGCATGAGCTTCCGCAGAATGGCGGGATCGTCGGTAGCGGGGCCGAGCGTGCAAATAATTTTGGTTTTTCTCATAACGAAGACCTTGCCCTTCCTTTAGAATACTACAGACGGACGGTGCCGTCGGAGGATATGCCGGGTGATTCCGCTTTATGAAACAGGCGGTGTCTTCCGCTCGCCATGACACGGATTATTCAACAAGCTACTTGGAAATTTCGAATTTCCCCTAATTTACAGTATATCATAATTGCGCTTCCTATGGAAAGAAAGAAAAGCCAAAATTTTGCCGATTCGGCCATTTTCTGAGCTTTTGATAAAAAGCGGGTGAACGTGAATAAAAATTGGGCGGATTGGAGACCGATGGTCGGATGGTTTGTTCCTTTTCGGCGGGACATCCGGGCACAGAGGAGGGAGAACGGACAATGAACAGGAGCGCATGGATCTTTTTCGCTGTTTGCTGTTAAGAAAAATTTATGGGGATACTTTAGAAAAATTGGGGATGCGGTTGCAATCTTTCCCCGTTGTGTGTAAACTTATACAGTTGGAAGCTGTGGGTAAAAAGCACGTTCGGTCCGCCGGGGCGGATATTCTGTTAGGGGAACCCAAACCCTAATATATTCTTAAGGAATCTGTAAGAGACGGCTTCTTTATCCTCCGCCGCGTTGTGTTTTAATAGGAACAACAGCCGCCGAGGGCCAACAGGCCAATGCTGGAAAACAGGAAAGCCGAAGGCTGTCTTTTGGTTTGATGAAGGAAAGGACGTACGGAGACAATGAATAATCGGGAGAACAAAAATCAGCGCCGGGGGAATTCGCCGCGCGCCGCTGGGCCGGGGCGCCGTCCGCCTGTCCGCAAAAAACCGCGCCGTGGCCGTATGGTGATCCTGGTACTAGTTCTTCTACTGCTGATCGCGGCGGTGGTCTTTATTCTATGGGGGGTGTTCGGTAAGGTGGAAGTCGGTTCGGACGATATCAGCCGGACGCCGGACATCACCACCTCTGCGACGGGGGGCAATACCAGCGCGCCGACTTCCGGCGATGCGTCGGGAACGACTACCGCCGCCGTCACCACTACAACGGCGGTGCCTTTGTCCCCGGAGACGGCGAAGAATTACCGGCAGCCGTCCGGGGCGGCCTGGAACTTGGTTTTGGTGAACGACTTTAACGCCGTGCCCGCAGGCTACGAGCAGAATACGACGATGGAGTGGGTGTCCGGCGGGCAGATGGATCAGCGCGCCGCCGAATCGTACCGGCAGATGCTGGCCGACGGGGCGGCGTACGATATCCGCGGGGTTTCCTTGTTCCGGCCGCAGTCCTTACAGGAATCCCTGTTCAGCCGCGAGGTGGCCAAGTGGAAAGGCCAGGGGTACGGCCAGGAGGAAGCGGAACAGAAGGCCAACACCGTCGTGAAACGGCCCGGTTACAGCGAGCATAATACCGGCCTGGCCGCCGACGTGGGCGGCAGCGGCAATTACAGCTTAAACCAGGATTTTGAAAATACCGACGCTTACCGCTGGCTGATCGAGCACTGCGCAGACTACGGCTTCATCCTCCGTTTCCCGAAGGATAAAGAGGAGATCACCGGCGTGATTTTTGAACCGTGGCATTACCGTTATGTCGGCAAGGAAGCGGCGCAAGAAATCATGAGCCGCGGGCTTTGCCTGGAGGAATACTTGTGTGAAAAAGGGCTTTAATCCGGCCTGATGATGCGAAAGGAGACGTTTGATATGTGGAAGAAAAGCGAGGAAAAATCGGAAAAGAAAACGGTGGCGGTGTACCAGCTGACGCTGGGTGCGCTGTACGTCGCATTCTTTGCCCTGGCGGGGAACGTCCCGTTCCTTTCCGCCATCCAGATAATCCCGGGAGTACCGATTACTCTCCAGGTGTTCTTGGTGGCGATGATGGGGCTGACCCTGGGCGTACGCGGCGGGCTGACCAGCCTGGGCGCGGTCCTGGTGCTCACCTTCTGCGGCCTGCCGATGATGGCGGGCGGCAAGGGAGGCCCGGCGGTTTTTGCCGGCCCGACGGCGGGGTATATCCTGGGATGGGTGTTCATCGTGGTGCTGACCGGCCTGTATTCCAGCGGTATGATGAAACGGCTGATCATGAAAAAATGGAAAGGCGTGCCCCTGCATGTGCCTATAGCGTTCCTGGTGGGGATGGCCGGCGTGCTGCTGGATTATGTCTGCGGGTCTCTAATGCTCGCGGCGGTAGGGGGCAAAGCGCTGTCAGAGATCCCCGCGCTACTCTGGTCGAATTTGGCGTTCCTGCCTGGGGATATGGTGAAAATCGGCCTGGCGGCGGTGCTGTCGCTGTCCCTTTTCGCCGCGCCCGCGTTGCGTGGAATTCGCCCGGTACGAAGCTGAACGGATACAACGGCCGCCCTCTTCGTCGGAGAGATAGGGGGCGTTTTCGGAATCGGCGGGTTCCCGTGCCGGATTTTTGCAGTGTGCACTACAGTAAAGAAGGCGGTAGGTGCAATGCGGCTGAAATTGCTTGCCTGTAAAGCGCTGTCCAGGGAATTGTCTTACCTGTCTTCCCTGTCCTCCAACATTATCGACGTGACGTGGATCCGGCAAGGCTATCACGAGGCGCCGGATGTTTTGCGCCGCGTATTGCAGTCGGAAATCGACGCGGTAGAATCTGGTCGGGACAGCCACACCAACCAACTCGGTGGGAATAGTGATGGAATAACGCCGTATGTAGACGAGGATTTTGACGCGATCCTGATCGGATACGGGCTATGTTCCAACGGTACGGCTGGGCTGCATGCACGAAAGCATCGGCTGGTACTTCCGCGCGCGCATGACTGCATTACCCTGTTCCTCGGCTCCAAAGAGCGGTACGCCCGGTATTTCAAGGAGCTGCCCGGGTGTTTCTGGTATACCGCGAGCTGGATTGAAAACTCCAGCATGCCTTGCGAAGAGTCGCAGAAGCGGCAGGCCGCGTATTATCGGGAAAAAGGGTACGACGAAGAAGACCTGGACTTTTTCCTCAAGAGTATGAACGACTGGACAAAGGCCTACCAAAACGCGGCGTATATCCGCATGCCTTTTTTTGACAAACAGGAACACCAGGAGTTTACCCGGGCTGCGGCGGACTTTTACCACTGGCGGTACACGCTGGTAGAAGGTGAACTGTCCCTTCTGGGGCGGTTCCTTTCTGGCGATTGGAACGAGGAGGATTTCCTGATCGTCCCACCCGGCGAAAGGATCGCCCCTTCCTATGACGAGACGATTGTGCGGCGGGAGCCGTGCGTTTAACAGCCGGGATGCGAAATCCGCGGCCGTTGATCCCGTTGGGGATACCGAAAAATATGAGAGGCGGGGCTTGACAATCCGAGAACAGGCTGGTATAATACTTCAGAAATAAACAAAGCAGAGCATTTGCCCGCTCTCACCCTCCGGATTTTGTTCCGGCCGGTCAATACGGTTGTCGCTGCACCGTTCCTTTGGGGAAGGTGCAGCGGAGTGTTGTCGTTATCGCGGGCAGAGGATTTCTGCCCGCGTTTTTTATTAATTTATCAGGTGGAGGTGCTTACCCATAGCAAGTAAGGAACTGCAGATCAACGAGCAAATCCGAGACAGCGAAATCCGCGTTATCGGCGCCGACGGCGAGCAACTGGGCATTATGCCCACGCGTGAAGCGCAGAAAATCGCCGACGACAAGAATTTGGACCTGGTCAAGATCGCGCCCGCCGCTCAGCCTCCGGTGTGCCGTATTATGGATTACGGCAAATACCGGTTCGAGCAATCAAAGCGCGAAAAGGAAGCCCGCAAAAACCAGCGTGTCGTGGAAATCAAGGAGGTCCGCCTGGGACTGAACACCGATATCGGGGATTTCAACACAAAGGTCAAGCATGCCGCCCGCTTCCTCGGAGAGGGCAATAAGGTGAAAGTTTCCATCCGTTTCCGCGGAAGGGAATTGGGGCATCCAGAAATCGGGCTGGAGGCTATGAAGCGTTTCGCTGAGGCCTGCGCGGAATTCGGTGTGGTGGAACGGCCCGCCAAAATGGAAGGCCGTCATATGATGATGTTCCTTGCACCGAAACCGTCGAAGTAAGCAAACATTAAGGAGGACAAAACGATGCCGAAGATCAAGACGCACACCGGCGCGAAAAAGCGCTTTAAACTCTCAAAAAAAGGCAAGCCGATCCGTGCGAAGGCTTACAAATCCCACATCCTGAACAAGAAATCCACCAAGCGCAAGAGAAATCTCCGCAAGACCACGGTGGCCGACGTCACCAATGTGCGGCAGATTAAGCGCCTGATTCCCTACAAATAATCAACGTTTTGGATGGAGGTAACGTAACATGGCTCGTATAAAGGGCGCGATGATGACGCGCAAGAGAAGAAAAAAGATCGTTAAGCTCGCTAAGGGTTACTATGGCGCAAAATCCAAGCTGTTCAAAATGGCGAAACAGGCCGTAATGAAGTCCGGCCAGTACGCCTATATCGGCCGTAAGCAGAGAAAGCGCGATTTCCGCCGCCTGTGGATCACCCGCATTTCCGCCGCCGCTAAGATGAACGGCATGAATTATTCCACCTTCATGAACGGCCTGAAAAAGGCGAACATTACCCTCAATCGCAAGATGCTCGCCGAACTCGCCGTTTCCGATGCCGCCGCGTTCACCGCGCTGGTGGAAAAGGCGAAGGCTGCGTTATAATAAGCTGTATTTGCGCCCGCCGGGAATCGCCCGGCGGGCGTATCTTGCTCTTACGGCTCCCGTTTTACGGCGGGAAAGTCGCGCATAATTCGGCATGTATTGACGACTTTCAGCACAAAAAGCCTTTGATTATGCTCGGAAAAGGACTTAAAAAAGGATGGAGGGAATCCCCTTGTTGATAACCAGCCGTGACAATCCCGCCATCCGCCGGATACGGCGGCTTTTTTCAGATGGAAAGGCCCGCCGGGAGGAACACGCCTTTGCGATCGAGGGCGCCCGCCTTTGCGAGGATGCGGCCGTGTCCGGGGTGGAAATTCAGACGGCGCTATATACCGCCCGTGCCTCCGAGAGCTATGTCCATCCGCTGGAACGGATACGGGCCGTGTGCGCGCAGGTGCATGAGATCCCGGAGGGGTTGGCGAAATATCTGGCGGATACTGCCGCCCCGCAGGGGATTTTTTGCGTATGCGGGATGCTTGACAATCGGAAGGCATTCGATACAATAGGAAAGAAACCGCCTTACCGCGGGTATCTGGCATTGGAAAATATACAGGACCCATCAAACATGGGGGCGATTATCCGTACCGCCGAAGCGCTCGGCTTGGACGGCCTGCTCCTGTCGGACGGCTGCTGCGATGTGTATAACCCCAAGGTGCTGCGGGGAAGCATGGGCGGCGTGTTCCGTCTCCCCTTTGTACACGTGGGGGAGATGGCCCCGGCGATCCGGACACTGCAGGGGCGGGGGATGACCGGTTGGGCCTGCGTGGTGGACGGCGACGCGGTTGCTCTGCCGGAGGCAAAGCTGGATTCACGCAGTATCTGTGTGATCGGCAACGAAGGCGCCGGGCTGAAGCCGGAGACGGCGGCCGCTTGCGCCCACCGGCTTACCATCCCGATGGCGGGCCGGGCGGAATCGCTCAACGCTTCGATGGCTGCGGGGATTGTGATGTGGGAAATGGCGCGGGGAAGCGCCCGTGTTAATCAATAAAAGAAAGTACCGTGACAGGATATGCACAGGGCGGCCCATGGCCGTAAAATATCCGGCGGGCAGAAACGGCGGGAAGGAGATACGGCATGGACGCACGATTGCTTTGGATATGGATGCAGACGGCGCTCGGCCCCGGGAGTCCTCGGTCGGACGCCCTGCTTCGCGCTTACGGGCATCCCTCCGCTTTACGGGATGCCGAGGGAAAGGGTTTGGAGCGGTTTGACCTTTCCAAAACCGAACGGCAGCGTTTGTCGGACCCCTCCCTAAAACCGGCGGAGACGATCTTACAGCGCACCCGGGAATTGGGAATCTGGCTGCTGACGCCGGAGGACGCGCTGTATCCGTCGCTGCTGCGGGGCATCCCCGGCCTGCCGCTGGTGCTGTACGGCAGGGGGACGATGCCGGATCTGGATTTGATCCCGCCGGTCGCCGTGGCAGGGACCCGCCGCTTGAGCGAATACGGCCGTCAAGTGACCGCGATGATCGCCGGGGGGCTGGCGCTCGGCGGAGCGGCGGTGGTCGCCGGCGGGGCGCTTGGCGCGGAAGCCTGCGCCCACCAGGCCGCACTGGAAGCAGGAGGCGTTACCATATCGGTTCAGGCCGCGGGTTTTGCGTTGGAGTATCCTGGAAAAAACAAGGAGTTGAGGGAGCGTATCGTTGCCGCAGGCGGGACGCTGCTTTCCGAATACCCGCCGGACGAACCGGCGCGGCGGTTGACGCATGACGATTTTTTAATGTGCAACCGCTTGATCAGCGGGATGTCCTTGGGCGTCTGCGTTACCGAAGCTGCTGAGAACAGCGGCTCGTTGATGATTGCCCGCCATGCGCGGGATCAGGGACGTGACGTGTTCGCCGTGGCGGGGAACATCCTCACCAGGCGGAGCGCGGGGACCAACGCTTTGATCGAACAAGGAGCGCGGTTAGCCCGCGGGCCGGCGGAAATCCTGGCGGAATACGCCGACCGGTTCCCCCATGTGCTCGACCCGGAGGCGGCCGCCCATGTGCGGAAGGAACCGCCCCATCCGGCGCTGGACGAGCCGCCTGCCGCCCAGCCGGACAGAAAGCCGCTCTCGCCGGATTTTTCCCGTCTGTCCGGTGACGCCCGGCGGGTGTGGGAAGCGCTGGAGGAGAAACCGCAGTTGGCCGGTCCCCTGTCCGAGCGCTGCGGATTGTCGGTCCCGGCGGTGATGACTGCTTTGACCGAGTTGGAGCTGGAACAGGCGGTTAAACGGTTTCCAGGGCAATTTTATGCCAGGGGATAACGTTCCGCCGGCCGGGACAGAGTAAAATAATGGAAAATAACCTACACTTTATCGAACGTTTCATCCTTCGATTACTCCTTTAGAAAGAACGGTGATGCCGTATGTCGAAACTGGTGATTGTTGAATCGCCTGCCAAGGCGAAAACCATACAGAAATACTTGGGCCCAGGCTACGAAGTCGTGGCCTCGATGGGGCATATCCGCGACCTGCCCAAGACCCTGCTCGGGGTGGATATTGAGCACGGCTTCAAGCCGCGGTATATGGATATCCCCGGGAAAACCGCCCTGATTCGCCAACTGAAAGCCGCGGCGGCGGACAGCGACGGCGTCATCCTCGCGACCGACCCCGACCGCGAGGGGGAGGCGATTTCCTGGCATCTGGCCCAACTGCTTAAGGTGGATCCCAACCAGGACAACCGCGTGACCTTTAACGAAATCACCAAAAGCGGCGTGACGCAGGGGATGGAGCATCCCCGCAAGCTGGATATGAACTTGGTCAACGCCCAACAGGCACGCCGCATTTTGGACCGGATCGTGGGGTATAAGCTCAGCCCGTTTTTGTGGAAGAAAATCCGCAAAGGCTTGTCCGCCGGCCGGGTGCAGTCGGCGGCAGTGCGGATTATTGTGGACCGGGAGGAAGAAATCCGTGCCTTTGTCAGCGAGGAATACTGGACCATCGACGCCCTGCTGGCCGCCGACGAGAAGGGGAAGGGCTTCCCGTCCCGCTTCCACGGCACCAAAAAGGGAAAAATAAAAATTGAAAAGAAAGAGGATGCCGACCGGATCCTTGCCGAACTGCGGCAGGCGGAATTTATTGTGGATAAGGTCAAACGCGGGACCCGGCAGATTTCGCCCGCCCCGCCCTTCATCACCTCCACCCTGCAACAGGAGGCGAGCCGGAAGCTCGGCTTTGCCGCCCGCCGCACCATGAAAGCGGCGCAGGAATTGTACGAAGGCGTAGAAATCCCCGAGATGGGCGCGGTCGGTTTGATTACCTACATGCGTACCGACTCGCTGCGGATTTCCGACGACGCGCGCCGGGACGGTACGGCCTTTATCCGTGAACGGTACGGCGAGAAATACTTGCCGGAAAAGCCGCGGGTGTTTAAATCCCGTTCCTCGGCCCAGGACGCGCACGAAGCCATCCGGCCCTCCATGCCCGCGCTGACGCCGGACCAGGTGAAAGATTCCCTGACCGCCGACCAGTATAAGCTGTATAAGCTGATCTGGGATCGCTTTACCGCCAGCCTGATGGCCAACTGCGTCCACGACACCTGCCAGATGGATATTGCGGCAGGGAATTACCTGTTCAAGGCGTCCGGCTATACGGTGAAGTTCGACGGTTATACGGTGCTGTATGTGGAGGGGAAAGACGAGGACGATGAAACCGGAGGCCCGCTCCCGGCGCTCGAGGAAGGGCAGAAGCTGATCGCTAGAGAGCTCAAGGGCAACCAACACTTCACCCAGCCGCCTCCCCGCTACACCGAAGCGACCCTGATCAAGACGTTGGAAGAAAACGGCATTGGCCGCCCGTCCACCTAT
Organism: uncultured Clostridia bacterium; assembly: GCA_946499275.1. Lineage (GTDB taxonomy): Bacteria > Bacillota > Clostridia > Oscillospirales > Acutalibacteraceae > Avimonas. The sequence goes on from CAMMRL010000003.1 coordinate 16,374, forward strand.
GCGCCGACGATTACCACCATCCTCGCCCGCGAGTATGTGGAACGGGAGGGGAAGGCGCTGAAGCCCACCCCGCTTGGGGAAATTACCACCCGTTTGATGAAGGAACAGTTCCCTGAAGTGGTGGACGTGGACTTTACCGCGAATATGGAGCATCAGCTCGACGACGTGGATTCCGGCAAAAGTGACTGGGTGCAGACCCTCGACCATTTTTACCAGGGCTTTGCCCAGACGTTGGAAAACGCTGAAAAGAATATGTCGGGGGAAAAGATCACCGTTCCGGACGAAGAAAGCGACGAGGTGTGCGAGCTCTGCGGGAGGAAAATGGTGATCAAGTCCGGAAGGTACGGCAAATTCCTCGCTTGTCCCGGGTATCCCGAATGCAAGAACACCAAGAAGATCGTGAAAGATACCGGCGGCGTCTGCCCGAAATGCGGTGGGGCGATTATCGCCAAAAAGTCGAAAAACAACCGGGTCTTTTACGGTTGCTCGAATTATCCGCAGTGCGATTTCGTCACCTGGAACGAACCGGCGCGAAAAATGTGCCCGCAGTGCGGCAAAAACCTGTTCAAGAAAAAAGGAAAGGCCGGCGGCCTGTTCTGCCTGACAGAAGGCTGCGGCTATTCCTCCGATGAAAAGGAGGAAAAGGAACCGAAAGAGCAGGGAAACGGCGGCAAGAAATAAGGTGCTCCCGTTTCTCAGGAAAGGATGTCCAACCCTATGGAGGAAAACCGGATTCTGGTTGTCGGCGCGGGGCTGGCGGGATGTGAAGCGGCCTGGGCCGCCGCAAACGCGGGCGCTGACGTCGCTCTTGTTGAGATGAAGCCGGAAAAATATACCCCCGCCCATCATGAAGAGGGGTTTGCGGAGCTAGTCTGTTCCAATTCCCTCAAAGCTCGGCGGCTGGACAGCGCGGCCGGTTTGCTCAAGGAGGAGATGCGGCGGCTTGGTTCGGTATGTATGGAAGCGGCGGACGGCTGCAGTGTACCGGCGGGCGGCGCACTTGCAGTGGACCGGGACGAATTTTCACGCCGGGTGACCGAGCGCATCCTGTCCCATCCCCGCATTCGGGTGGAGCACCGGGAACTAACGGAACTCCCGGAAGACGGCGTTGTGGTGATCGCGACCGGCCCCCTTACGGCGGAGCCGCTGGCTTCCCGGCTGCGGGAGCTCTGCGGCGGTGCGTTGAGCTTCTATGACGCCGCGGCCCCGATAGTCGCTGCCGACAGTGTGGACCCTGGCTGCTCCTTCCGTGCGTCGCGGTACGGTAGGGACGGCGCCGGAGAGGACGGCGCGGTGGAGGGGGATTACATCAACTGCCCCTTGAACAAAGAGGAATACGAGATGTTCCAAGCCGCGCTGGTGGAGGCGGAAACCGCCCCCCTGCATGATTTCGATGCACCGGCGGCAGGAATGAAAGTGTACGAAGGCTGTATGCCCATTGAAGTATTGGCCAAACGCGGGCGGGATGCCATCCGTTTCGGACCGATGAAGCCGGTCGGCTTGCGGGACCCCCGTACCGGCCACCGCTCTTGGCCGGTGCTCCAGCTCCGGATGGAGAACGCGCAGGGGACCATGCTCAACCTGGTCGGCTTCCAGACCAATCTGAAATTCGGAGAACAGAAGCGGGTGTTCGGCATGATCCCGGCGCTGAAAAACGCGGAATTTCTCCGTTACGGCGTGATGCATCGGAATACTTTTCTCGACTCCCCCCGCCTGTTGGACGCAGGCTTCGGGTTCCGCACCCGGCCGGGGCTGTTTTTCGCCGGGCAGATGGCCGGGGTCGAAGGATACTCGCCTTCGATGGCGTCCGGTATCCTGGCGGGGATCAACGCGGTCCGAACCCTGCGCGGGGAGGAACCGTTCCGGCTGCCGAAGGATACGATGATCGGCGCGCTGGCTGGGTATATCAGCGATCCGGCAGTCCGGGATTTCCAGCCGATGGGGGCGAATTTCGGGGTGCTTCCGCCGCTGGGGACGCCAATCCGGGATAAACGAAGGCGGTACGCCGCACTGTCGGCGCGGGCGCTGAAGAGCTTGGCGAAGGCGGCGAACGCGGCCGGCATCCCCCTTCGCCCCGGTACGCCTTGGGACGGAGAGGAAAACATCGACCAGTGAGGGAGAAAGTCCGCTTTTGTACATAGAAAGGAAGGATCAGTATGCGTGTAATTGTGGACGCTTTCGGCGGCGATAACGCCCCGCTCGAAATTATCAAGGGGGCGGCGCTCGCCGTCGCAGAGTATAAAGTGGAAGTGGTCCTTGTCGGCCGGGAGGATGAAATCCACCGCGTCGCCCGAGACAACGGCATTTCCTTGGACGGGATAACCGTCGTCGACGCGCCCGACGTGATCGGTATGGAGGACGAGCCGAAAAGCATATTAAAAGAACACAAAAACTGCTCGATGGCCGAGGGGCTCCGCCGTCTCGCGGCGGGCGAAGGGGACGCGTTTGTCAGTGCAGGAAGCACAGGCGCGCTGATTATGGGGGCAACCTTCCTAGTCAAACGGATCAAGGGGGTTTCCCGCGCCGCGCTCGCCCCGCTGATGCCGGGGGACAACGGTCCCTTTATGCTCATCGATTCGGGGGCGAACGCGGAGTGCCGGCCGGAGATGCTGCTGCAATTCGCCCATATGGGCAGCATTTATATGAGTAGTGTATTGGGCGGCGGCAAACCGGCCCGCGTGGGGCTGATCAACGTCGGCACCGAGGACACCAAAGGCGGCGAATTGCAGCACTCGGCGTTCGCCCTGCTGAAAGAAAGCGGCCTGAACTTTGTGGGAAACGTCGAAGCGCGGGATGTTCCCGCCAATGTGGCGGATGTGGTGGTGGCCGACGGCTTCACCGGGAACGTATTCCTCAAGACGATGGAGGGGACGGCCGATATCGTCATGCGGAATATCAAGGGACTCTTCCTCACCAACCTGCGCACCAAAATCGCGGCGCTGCTGGTCAAGCCCTACCTCAAAGGGTTCAAAAAGAAAATGGATACGTCCGAATACGGCGGCGCGCCGCTGCTCGGGGTTTGCAAGCCGGTGATCAAAACCCACGGCAATTCCAAAGCCCCTGCCGTGAAAAACGCGATCCGCGTGGCGGCGGAATTTGCCGAAAAAGGCGTGATTGAGCAGATTGCAGCGGCGGTGAAACCGGCTCCAAAAGGGGAAGGAATCGCCGAATAACCGCAGTTTTTCCCGTCCGCGTGTTGCTTTTCGGGAAAATAAGGGTATCTTTGGATTCCTTTGGATAAGCTTGTTTTCTCCTTCCAAAGACGGTAGGATGCAAGGGCAAACCCATAAAGGAGACCTGCCCGATGAGAGAAAAGCGGATAGAAAGCGGTGAACGGTTGGGCCTGCCTGCCAAGGGGCGCCGGGCTGGCTTTCGAGGGTAAGTCGTCTCGGAAGATCTCGGACAAGCCGCTGCGGGACTCAACCCGGGATGGCGATACACAGAGCGGGGAAGAGATCGACGGAGCGATTATGGCCGGGGAATGCCTTCGCGGCTTACTGTATCCGGCGGGCAGCTATCACAGATAGCGACAGGGTGTTTATTTGGATAGGGACGCTTCAGCCGGTGGAAAAGGAGTCGGAAATCATGGTGCTGACGTTTGTGTGCCGTTATATTGAAGGGGTGATGGCGCTGTCGGAATGCGTTGAAATCACCGACCGTCTGGCCGATTGGAACATGGATGCGGACGATATTACGACTATGGCGGCCGTTCTGGAGGAGCATTTCGGCGTGGAGCTGCCGGAAGGCGAGGTTGCCGGATGGGAAACGGTGGAAGATGTGGTCGCCAGCGTGGGGGACCGATTGTGACGGACGTCCCGGCTGGGGGCGGCTGAGACTGGGATCGGACGGTTGATTGCGGCAGCGGTACGCAATCTATAAGGAAAGGATTCGGAAGAAATGGAGATAGCGGAAAACTATGCGGCGCTGATGGACAAGCTGGGCTATACCTTTCAAAATCCCCGGCTGTTGGAAAACGCGCTGACTCATTCCTCGTTCGCTAATGAGCGGAAGGCGAGGGAATGCAAAAGCAACGAACGGCTGGAATTCCTGGGGGATTCGGTGCTGGGGATGGTGACGGCGGTTCACCTGTTCCATAAAGAAACCGGGCCGGAGGGGGAACTGACCAAGCTGCGGGCGGCGTTGGTATGTGAAAAAGCGCTGTTTTCCTACGCCAAGGAATTGGAGTTGGGCAAGTACCTGCGCCTGGGCAAGGGGGAAGCGCGCACCGGCGGGGCGGAACGCCCCTCTATCCTAGCCGATGCGTTTGAAGCGGTAACGGCGGCGATTTTTTTGGACGGCGGTATGGAAGCGGCCCGGACGTTTTTGCTTCCCTTCCTGATGAAGGAGCTGTCCAACCACCGCCGGCTGCATTTCAAGGATTATAAAACCACCCTCCAGGAGATCATCCAGCAAAACCCGGAAGAAAGGCTGGATTATGTCCTGACGGGCGAGAGCGGGCCGGATCATGACAAGACGTTCAAGGTGGAAGTGCACCTGAATTCCAACGTGATCGGCAAAGGCCGCGGCCGCAGCAAAAAGGAAGCCGAACAACAGGCGGCGCGTGAGGCGCTTCAACTGATGGGTTACGGCGACAAATAAATAACGCAGGACGGACGGCATCCAAGAGAGGGGGGGATTGTCTGGTGGCTGGCTTGTCGACAAGCAGTATGCAAACGTCCCGTTTGGATACAGGCGGCTTGCGGACCGAGCGGCTGCTGCTCCGGCGTTTCCGGGCGGCGGACTGGCCGGATTTGTACCGGTATCTATCGGACGAAACCGTGGTCCGGTACGAACCGTATGATACCTATACGGAAAAAGAATGCCGCAAGGAGGCGGCGGCGCGAGCGCGGGACGACAGCTTCATCGCGGTATGTCTCAAGGAGGAAGGCGGACCGATGGTCGGCAACCTGTACTTTGCCCCACGGGAGTATGAAACGTGGGAGATCGGCTTCGTATTCGCCGCGCGGTATCAGGGGAAGGGGTACGCGTACGAGAGCGCCTGCGCCCTGATGGAATATGCCTTTGCACAAAGACGGGTAAGGCGGATTATTGCCGTATGCAACCCGGAAAATACCGCTTCCTGGCGCCTTTTGGAAAGGCTGGGACTGCGGCGGGAAGGGTGCCTCCAGCAGGACCGCTGGTTCAAAAGGGACCGGGAAGGCCGCCCGCTTTGGCAGGATACGTGCGAATACGGCGTTTTGCGGGACGAATGGCTGAATAGGATGAATAAACGGGCGGAATGCGCGCCCGTGGGCGAAATCTAGCCGTTATTTTTGAAAAGAGAGGTCGGGACCCAGTGGTAAACCCGGAAACTTCGATACAATCTCAAGAAAACGCTGTCGTGCAGCCGGATGAAGAGACGCCGGCCTGCCCGGCTTCCGCTGGCCGAAAGGGGTGGAAGATCCTCCGGCAGATTGGAACGGTGCTTTCCGTATGTTTGCTGGCACAGGGGATTGCCGCCTTGCTGCCGGTTCCGTTCCCGGCGAGCGTTATCGGCATGGTGCTGCTGTTCCTTCTGCTGCTGTCAAAGGCGATACGGCCCCACCATCTCCAGGAGAAAGCGGGGTTCCTTGTGGAGAATATGGCCTTCTTTTTCATCCCGGTAGGGGTGGAGATCATGCAATATTTTCATCTGCTCAAGGACAGCTGGCTGCCGTTTCTGGCGGTATGTCTTCTCACTACGGTGATCACCTTTGCTGCCACGGCATTCACCGTGCGGGGGGTGGCGGCGCTGCAGGAACACCTGTCGGCGCGCAGAGCGGGCAACGCCGCTGTTTCTCCCACCTCGGAAATTGCCGCCGGAGAGGAGGGGGACGGCGATGCTTAAAGCGATCACTTCTTCGCCGCTTTTCGGCATTGTGCTATGCATTGCCGCTTTTGAGCTGGGCGTCTGGCTCCAGAAACGGCTGAAAACGCCGCTGTGCAATCCGCTGCTCATTGCGGTGGCGTTGATCATTGCCCTGCTCCACGCGCTTCAGATTCCTTTTGAGGACTTCAACCGGGGCGGGGAATTGGTTTCTCTATTCCTAGCCCCGGCCACGGCGGTGCTGGCCCTGTCTATTTACAGCCAGCTGGAAGTACTGAAAAAGCATTTCCTGCCGGTTTTAGCGGGATGCCTGGCCGGTTCGTTGACTTCGATGGCCAGCGTATTCGGGCTGTGCAAGTTATTCGGGCTGGATAAAGCGCTGACCGTTTCGCTCTTGCCGAAATCCGTCACCACCCCGATTGCGATCGGGATAGCCGAAGCACACGGAGGGATCCGCGCAGTCACGGTAGCGGCGGTGATTATAACCGGCGTAATCGGCGCGATCGCTGCGCCTGCGCTGGTAAGGCTTTTCCGGATAAAGAATCCGGTGGAAGCGGGGACGGCCATCGGAGCCTGCAGCCACGCTGTGGGGACGACCAAAGCGATGGAGATGGGGGAAATCCAGGGAGCAATGAGCAGTATTGCCATCGGCGTTTCCGGGTTGCTTACGGTACTGCTCTCTCTCTTCCTGCCCTGACCGACCGGCCCTTTCAAAAGCTTGATCAGCTGTGGAGGGCTTTTACAGGCGGAGTTTTCCACAAAAACGGTCTTGGGGTGGAAAAATGTGAAATTGGTGGACAGGCAGAAGCCGCCTGCCGTTCAGGCATAAATGGCGTATATCCGGCGATAAATTGCCGGCCTTCCCGGTCGTATTCCGTGTGGATACAGCGACTTTTCCACAAAACCGGGCTTCAGGTGGAAAAATGTGAAATTCGTGAAAAGGCGAATTCCGCCTGTGAAACATGCAGGATATGCCTGTGAAACACAAAAGGAGCGGTGCGAAAAGGGAGCAAAATCCGTGAAAACACAGCGACTTTTCCACAAAATCGGGCTTCAGGTGGAAAAATGTGAAATTCGTGAAAAGGCGTAAAACGCCTATGATTATCGCAAGGCAGCCGGCCTATCCCCGGCGTGAAAAGCGACGAAAAATCGGATATACCACCGAGAAGACGACGTCAGCAATGTAAAAAGTGACAAGATCTGCTTTTACCTGTCCGAGATGGAAAAGGTATGCGCGGAAAAAGAGATATCCAAAATTTACGAGTTTCCTCCGTAACCTTACATACCATCCTCTGGATTCTCCAAATCGGGAATAATATCCATTCGTAAATATACAGTAAATGCCGTAACCACACGATGACAACGCTATTTTTGGGAGGTATTCACCCCTATGATACTCAAATCCCTGGAACTGCAGGGCTTCAAATCCTTTCCCGACAAAACGGTGCTGACTTTCGGCCAGGGGATGACCGCGGTGGTCGGCCCCAACGGCAGCGGAAAATCGAATATCAGCGACGCAATCCGTTGGGTGCTCGGCGAACAGTCTACGAAAAGCCTGCGCGGCTCCAAGATGGAGGACGTCATCTTCAACGGTACGGCCAGCCGGCGCGGCGTTGGCTTTGCGGAGGTCTCGCTGGTGATCGACAACACGGCCCGCCGGCTGGACTACGACAACGACGAGGTAAAGGTCACCCGCCGATATTACCGCTCGGGGGAGAGCGAATACCTCCTGGGCGGGGCGACCGTCCGTCTGAAGGACGTGCAGATGCTGTTTATGGATACCGGGCTTGGCCGGGATGGGTATTCCATCATCGGCCAAGGGCGGATCGGGGACATCGTCGCCTCCAAGTCGGAGGAACGGCGGGAAATTTTTGAGGAAGCCGCCGGGATTGCAAAATACCGATACCGCAAAAATGAAGCGGAGCGCCGTCTGAACGCCGCGGAGGACAACTTACTCCGCCTGCGGGACATCCTGCAGGAGCTGGAGGAACGGGTCGGCCCTCTGGCCCAGCAGGCGGAAAAGGCGAAGAAGTTCTTAGAATACGCCGGGGAAAAGAAGGAACTGGAAATCGGTCTTTGGCTCCATACCCTTGAAGCTTCGCGGGAATCGCTGCGGGGGCTGAACTCCAAGCTGGAGCTTGCCCGCACCCAGTACGACGGGGCGGGGGACGCGATCGACGAGCAGGAGGCGGAGATTGAACGGATCGCCCAGGCAGCCCAGCAGATCGCGGTGGAAATCGAGGAAGTCCGACGCGGGGCGCAGGCGCTGGAGGAAGAAGCCGCCCGCTGCGACGGGGACGCGGCCGTGCTGCGCAACGACATTTACCACAACACCGACAACATCGCCCGCCTGCAGGAAGAAATCGAGCAGTCCCGCGCCGGCGGGCAGGAGTTCGACCGGGAGATCGCCCGCCTTCTCGACGAAGCGGAGGAGAAGAAAACCGGCATCGCCGCGGCGGAGACCGAGCGGCTCGCGCTTAGCGAACGGCTGGAAGGGCTTTCCCGTTCCAGCGACGAGGTATCCGGCCAAATGGAGATTTTGTCGAAGCAGGCGTCGGACATCGCGTTGAAGATCGCGGACATCCGGGTGAAAGGCGTGACCAGCGAATCCTCCCTGCAAGAGATCACGCTGCGGCTGTCCCAGCTTACCGCCGGGATCGCGCTGCGCACCTCGCAGAACGAGACGGCGAAAAGGGAAGCGGCGGAGTGCGCCGAAGCCCTGCACGCCTGCGAGGAGAAGGTGGAAAGCCTGCAGAACGCCGTGAAGGGCTACGAGCTGCGGTACCAGTCCCGCGCCGCCCGGCTGGAGACGGCCAAGCAGGAGATGGATCGGTTGGGGTTGGACGCGGAGGAAAAACGCCGCCGCGCCCGGCTGTTGACCGACTTGGAACGCAATATGGAGGGCTTTACCAACAGCGTAAAGACCATCATGCGGCAGGCCGAGCGGGGAGCGCTGCGGGGCGTCCGCGGCCCAGTGACCCGCCTGATTGAGACGGCGGCGGACACCGCCCTTGCGGTGGAAACCGCCCTGGGCGCCGCTACCCAGAACATCGTGGTGGAAACGGAGGATAACGCCAAACGGGCGATCCAATATCTCAAGGAGAACAACGGCGGGCGGGCCACTTTCCTTCCCCTCTCTTCGGTGAAGGGGAACCTTCTTTCCGAACCGGGGCTTCCGGCGGAACCGGGCTTTGTTGGGATTGCCGCGGAGCTGGTAAAATACGCGCCGGAATACGAGGGCGTGGTGCGCAGCCTGCTGGGCCGCACCGCTGTGGCGGAGGATATGGACTACGCCGTGGCGATCGCCCGCAAATACCACTACCGTTTCCGCGTGGTCACTTTGGACGGCCAGGTGGTGAACGCCGGCGGCTCGATGACCGGCGGGTCCAGCGTGAAGAACGCGGGCCTTCTCTCCCGCCGGGCGGAGATCGAGAAGATCGAGACGCAGGCCGCGGCTCTTGTCGCGAAGGCGGAGCAGGCGCGCGAGACGTGGAAGGCCGCCGGGCAGGAAGCTTCCGCCGCTGAAGCCGCCTTGAGCGGCACCCGCGGGGAGCTCGCCACCGCGCAGGAGGACCGCATCCGGTTCGAAGCAGAGCTCCGCCGCCTGAGCGAGCAGGCTGAAGCCGGCGAACAGGCGATGAAGGAAGCCGCTGCCGAAATCGAGGAATTGGGAAAGCGGGCGGAAGAATGCCGCCGTATTGCCGCCGAAGCGGAGGAAGAAGCTGCCCGCGCCGGGGAAGAAAAAGCGGCGGTCGAGCGGCAACTCGCCACCCTTACCGGCGGCCGGCAGGAGCTGGCCGAACAGCGGGAAGCTTTGTCCGCCCAGGTGACGGAGAATAAGCTGCGGGTGCTGACGCTGCATAAGGAGATCGAGGCATCCCACGCGGCGGTGGAAACGCTGCGCGCCCGGCAGGCGGACGCCGCCGGCCGGGAAGAGACGCTACGCGCCCGGATCGCGGAGTTGGAGCAGGATAATACAGAGATTGAAAACCGGATTGCGGCGCTGGCGGAACAAGCGGCCGAACGCCGCGCCCGCGCCGCCCAGACCGCCGGGCAGGTAGAGACGTTGATTGCGCGCCGTGCCGAAGGGGAACAAAAGCAGACCGAACTCCGCCGTCTGGCCAGGGAAAAAGCGGACGAACGGGAACAGGCCGGCCGGGAGGTTGTCCGCCTGGAGGAAAAGGTCGCCGCCATCGAAAAGGAAAGCGACGACGTGATCCGCCGGCTGTACGAGGAATACGAGCTCACCCGCATGGAAGCGGAAGCCGCCGCCAAGCCGATTGAGGACGCGGGGAAGGCTAACCGTCGGTTAAGCGAACTGAAGGGGAAAATCCGCGCGCTCGGCAGCGTAAACGTGGACGCGATCGAGGAATACAAAGAGGTCAGCGAACGATACGAGTTCCTTTCCGCCCAGGTGAAGGACGTGGAGGTGTCTCGCGATGAGCTGCTTAAGCTTATCGGGGAACTCACCGTGCAGATGCGGGAAATTTTCCTTGACCGGTTTAACCAGATCAATTACCATTACGGCGTGGTCTTTGCCGAGCTGTTCGGCGGCGGGAAGGCCGACCTCAAGCTCACCGACCCGGACGACATTCTCCATTCCGGTATTGAGATGCATGTGCAGCCGCCGGGTAAAGTGATCCTGAACATGGACGTCCTGTCGGGCGGCGAAAAGGCGTTGGCCGCCATCGCCCTGTTGTTCGCCATCCTAAAGGTCAGCCCGTCCCCCTTCTGCGTGCTGGATGAAATCGAAGCCGCGCTGGACGACGTGAACGTGGACCGTTATGCGTCCTACCTGCGGAGGATGTCGGATAAAACGCAGTTCATCGTCATCACCCACCGCCGCGGCACGATGGAGGAGGCCGACGTCCTGTACGGCGTGACCATGCAGGAGCAGGGGGTTTCCAAGCTGTTAGAGCTGCGCGCCAGCGAAGTGGAGGAAAAGCTCGGGCTTTCCGCTTCTTCTATGTAAAAGGCGGGGGGATTCCGGCGATTTTTCCTAAGTAGAGACGGCAACCGGATTTTTCTTTTCGAATCCGCGGGAATGTGGTATACTAACGCTGTTACGGCTTGAAATGGGAAGAACGCCTTCTTTTGTAAAGGCAAAAAACTATACACGCTTTCAGCGGCGCTTATCGGTTCTATTTGCTGGAAAACGGAAGGAAACGAGATGGCGGTTTCGCTGTAAAGTAATATAGCTATACAAAGCGATGAACCATCGCATGATAGGCCGATAGGCGACGAGGGGGTACAACAGGCAGCATGGGCTTTTTTGACAAAATCAGCGCGGGGCTGAAAAAAACCCGCGACTCCATTGTGGGTTCGGTTACAAGCATGCTCCGTTCCTTCACGAAGATCGACGAGGAGCTGTTTGAAGAGCTGGAGGAAATCCTCATCATGGGGGATGCCGGGGCAAACACGGCGTCCCATATCTGCGAGGAACTGCGCAAAAAGGTGAAAGAGCGCGGCGTGACCGACCCGAACGAGGTGCGGGGGCTGCTCAAGGAAACCGTGGCCGAAATGCTCCGCGGCGGGCAGGAAATGCAGCTGACTACCAAGCCGTCGGTCATCCTGGTGATCGGGGTGAACGGGGTGGGGAAAACCACCACCATCGGCAAGCTCGCTGCCCGCTACAAGGCGGAGGGGAAAAAGGTGATCCTCGCCGCGGCGGACACCTTCCGTGCGGCGGCGATCGAGCAGCTCGACATCTGGGCGGACCGCGCGGGCGTGGACATCGTCAAGCACGCGCAGGACGCCGATCCGGCGGCGGTGGTGTTCGATGCCGCCGCGGCTGCCAAGGCGCGGGGCGCGGACATCCTGATCTGCGATACCGCCGGCCGGCTGCACAATAAGAAGAACCTGATGGATGAGCTGTCCAAAATTGGCCGGGTGATTGATCGGGAGCTGCCCGGCGCGGACAAAGAAGTCCTGCTGGTGCTGGACGCGACCACCGGGCAGAACGCGGTGAATCAGGCGCGGGAATTCAAAAACGCGGCCGGGATCACCGGCATTGTGCTGACCAAGCTGGACGGCACCGCCCGCGGCGGGGTGATCCTCGCCATTCGGGAGGATCTAGACGTGCCGGTTAAGTTTGTCGGCGTAGGGGAGGGTATCGACGACCTGCTGCCCTTCGATCCGGAGGAATTTACCGAGGGCCTGTTCAGCGAATAAACGCATTGGCCGCCTGCCGGACACGCTGTCCCGCTGAGCCGGCGCAGCCGATACGATTCACGCAATCGCACACAATCGCAAAGGAGGAATCCCCATGCGGATGATTATCGCGACCCACAATTACAAAAAGCTCGCGGAGCTTTCCCGCATTCTCAAGCCGCTCGGCGTCGACGCGGTGACCGACGCGGAAGCTGGCCTGAAGCTGGACGAGGTGGAGGAAACGGGAAGCACGTTTGAAGAAAACGCGTTTTTGAAAGCGGACGCGGCCTGCCGGCAGTCGGGGCTTCCCGCCGTGGCGGACGATTCCGGGCTGATGGTGGATGCGCTGGACGGCGCGCCGGGGGTATACTCCGCCCGTTATGCCGGGGAGGGCGCGTCGGACGCTGCCCGGAACCAGAAGCTGCTGAAAGAGTTGGACGGCGTGCCGGAGGAAGGGCGCGGGGCAAAATTCGTCTCCGCCATCTGCTGCGTGTTCCCCAACGGGGATAGGGTGGAGGCGCGGGGCGAATGCCCGGGCCGGATCGGTTTTGTCCCGGTGGGGGAAAACGGCTTCGGCTACGATCCGCTGTTCGTGGTGGACGGCGGCATGTCCTACGCGGAACTGTCCGACGAGGAAAAGGATGCGATCAGCCACCGTGGGAATGCCCTACGGGAGTTTTCCGTAAAATTGGAAAAGTATTTGCATTCGCCCTCGGATAAATGAAACGCCGTGAAGGCGGATAAACTAACAGAGTAAGGATGATCTATTTGTTAACCAGTAAACAGCGCGCGTTTCTGCGCTCCATGGCCAATCCCCTGGACCCGATTCTCCATGTAGGCAAGGGCGAGCTGTCCGACGCGCTTTTCAAGCAGGCGGATGACGCCCTGACGGCCCGGGAACTGATCAAGGGCAAGGCGCTGGAAGCCAGCCCCTTGACTTCTCGGGAGGCAGCGGAACAGATCGCAGCGGCGGTACGGGCCGAGGTGGTGCAGGTGATTGGCCGCACCTTTGTGCTCTACCGCCGGAATGACAAGGAACCGAAGATTACGCTCCCACGGGATGCACGGCGGGGGTAAGGCCGTGTGGTTACACGGGCGGAAAGGATGACAAGATGCATGAAGGACGGCGCGGCCCCCTCCAAACGGTACGCCTTGTTCGGCGGGACGTTCGACCCTATCCACGAAGGGCATCTGCGGCTGGCACGGGAATTCGCCAGGCGGCTCTGCCTAGACCGGGTGGTGCTGATGCCGACGTACGTGCCGCCGCACAAGATGAAGGAAAGCTTGGCCCCGGCGGAGGACCGGCTGGCGATGTGCCGTTTGGCGACAGCGGGCGACCCGCTGTTTACCGTATCCGACCTGGAAATCCGCCGGGGAGGGGCGAGCTTTACCGCCGATACCCTCGCCGCCCTGCATGAGCAGGAGCCGGAGGTGGCATGGTACCTGATCACCGGGGCGGATATGTTCCTCACGCTCGGGACCTGGAACCGGTTCGACGAAATCGCCCGGCTGGCGGTGCTCTGCGCCGCGCCGCGGGACGGGGTGGGGATGCCGGAACTGCTGGCGTGCGCCGAAACGCTGGAAAGCCGGGGCGCCCGCTGTGCGGTGGAGGATATCCCCGTGCTGCCGGTGTCTTCCACCCAACTGAGGCAACGGCTGAGCGGAGGAGAAGCCGGGGATTCCGCTGCGGACGGGCTGCTGCCGGAGACGGTGGCGGCGTACATTGCCGCCCATAAACTCTATACCGGAAAAGGGACGATGAAGACCATGCAGACCGACGAGCAGTTTATTGAGATCATCCGGGGCAGGCTGACGGAAAAACGCTTCCATCACTCCCTGGCGGTGGCGGAACAGGCGGCCCATCTGGCTTCCCTGTACGGCGCAGATGCTAAAAAAGCCCGCACCGCCGGGATTTTGCACGATATTCTTAAGGATGAGAAACCCGCGGCATTGTTGCAAATCCTCCATGACTTTGGTATAATACTCGACAATGTGGAGGCGGTTACCCCCAACCTCTGGCATGCGATCGCGGGGGCCGCGTTCATCGAGCGGGTACTCCATGTGGAGGATGCGGAGATCGTGACGGCCGTGCGGTACCACACCACCGGACGCGCGGGAATGTCGCCGCTGGAGAAGACGCTCTTCGTGGCGGACTTCACCTCCGCCGACCGAAAATACGACGATGTGCAGGAGATGCGCCGCCTGGCGGAAGTGGGAAGCGCCCCGGCTATGGAGTATGCGCTGAACTATACCATCCGCGACCTGGCCGGGCGCGGCCTGGCGATCCATCCCGACGCCGTGCATGCGTATAACGAGCTGGTCGCCGCCCGTTTAAAGGAAAAAACGCTGTAAAAAGCGGCGGGGACCGAGGGTTCCAGGGGAAGCGCGCTTTCCCGACGGAGAGCGCGCTTGGCCTGTGGAACAGGAAAGGATGATTGGGTTTTGCCGAACACAAACAGCCGAAATACAGGGCATAACCGGAATTCCGGAAGCAATCGGAACGCGGGAAACGGCCGAAAGCAGCCGGCAAAAGCGGGCGCCAAAACCGCGGCGCAGAAAAGGAAGAAGAACGAAAAGACCAAAAAGACGGTTCTGATCGTCGTCCTGGTCACCATTATCGTGGCCTTGCTGGTTTTCCTGATCGTCGGCGTCGTGAGCGTATACAAGGCGATTTCCACGCCGGAACAGGATCCCGGCGAGGTCAATCTGACACAGCATACGACTACTCCGGAGGCGGATCAGGATAAGGTCGCGTATTATATCCTTGGAATCCTCGGCGCGGACGAGGAAGACAAACCCGCCGAATCCAAGCCGACCGAAGCGCTTTCCTTGCTGTGCTGGGACAAAAAGCAGGGGGCGGTGAACATCCTGCAGCTGCCGATGGACACCTATTATGGAGGCAGCACCGCCAAACGGATCAGCGATATCTGGGCCAGCCCCGCGCCGCTAAACTGGTGCGAAACCTGCGGCAAGCGGCTGTCCGACAGCGAGATCGCGGACGGCAAGCACACTGTCTGCGGCACAAAGGTAACACAGAAAAAGGGCTCGTCTTCCCAGGAGCTGCTCCGCGCGTTCAACGAACAGCTCGGCCTTCCGGTGGACGGCTATTTCCTGATTCCTCAGGAAGCGCTGGTCAAACTGGTGAACCTGCTGGGAGGCGTGGACGTAAATCTGGAAGCCGCGATGACGGTGGGCGACGTCGACTACCCCGCCGGCGTGCAGACGCTGGACGGTGAAGCCGCGCGGTATTACGCCATGAACACCAGCGGCGGCATCAACGGCGATATCGACCGGATGCTCAAGCAGCGCAAGGTACTCCTCGGCGTTTTCCAGCGGCTGGTACGCCAGACGGAAAGCCAGCTTTCCAACGACACCATCGGCCCGCTGATGAACGGTTCCACACCGATTCTGTCCGACCATACCCGGCAGGAAATGATCGAGATCCTGCTGGCGATGAAGGACATTTCCCCCGCGTCGATGACGGCGTATATCCTTCCCGGCGGAAGTGTCAAACAGGATGACGGCACCTATTTCGCAGCCAACCGCGCTTCGCTTTCCGCGCTGCTGAACGAAGCGTTTACCCCCTACGGTTCCAAGGTGCAGGCGGACGCGCTCGCGCTGCCCGCCGAATCGGAAGGGGAGCCGGATACGCACAAGCAGGTGCTGTCCGAAATTGCGGTCACGCAGTCGGGCGCTGTGGCGACCACCACGGCGGACGACGGTACATCGTCTACCGCCGCTGCATGACGGCTTTATTAGAGTAATATACCCCTACAAGGCCGGTTGCCCGGCTCGAAAGGATGGATAAATAAACGATGGAGTCCAAAGAATTGGTCCGTCAGATCGCTTCGTCCCTCGATAAGCACAAGGCGGAGGACATCAAGATTATCGGCGTGCGGGACCTGACCGTGATCGCGGATTATTTCGTCATTGCGGCCGGCACCAGCTCCACCCAGGTGAAGGCGCTGGCGGATTATGTGGAATACGAGCTGGGTGAACAAGGCGTAAAGCCCGAGCGGGTGGAGGGCTACAACTCCTCAAGCTGGATTTTGATCGATTACGGCAGCGTAATCGTCCATGTGTTTTACGAGGAAACCCGTGCGTTCTACGACCTGGAACGGCTGTGGAAGGACGGCGAGCAGTTGCCGCTGTCCGATTTCGTCCCGCAGCCCTGAGACAGCGCCGGCGTCAAGCCAAAGCCGGGAAGCCCCGGGAGTATATTCCGGGATAAACGTGTTTGCAATATTCGCTGGGGAAAACGGACTTCCCGGCGTTTGGAAAGGCATGATACAAATGAACAAATACGATCCTTCCGCCATTGAAAAGAAGTGGCAGGCGATTTGGGAGGAAAACAACACCTTCGCCGCGTCGAACGATACCGATAAGCCCAAATTCTACGCGTTGGTCGAGTTCCCGTACCCTTCGGGACAGGGGCTTCACGTCGGGCATCCCCGTTCCTATACGGCGTTGGATGTGGTGGCCCGCAAACGCCGTTTGCAGGGGTACAACGTCCTGTACCCGATGGGCTGGGACGCTTTCGGCCTGCCGACCGAGAACTTCGCCATTAAGAACCATATCCATCCCGAAATCGTGACCAAAAACAACATCGCGCGTTTCAAGGCGCAGCTCCAGTCGCTCGGCCTTTCCTTTGACTGGACGCGGGAGGTCAACACCACCGACCCGTCGTACTATAAATGGACCCAGTGGATTTTCCTCAAGCTGTTTGAGTGTGGGCTGGCGTATAAAAAGGAGATGGCGGTCAACTGGTGTACCTCCTGCAAGTGCGTGCTAGCCAACGAAGAGGTGGTCGGCGGCGTCTGCGAGCGCTGCGGCGGCGAGGTCATCCACAAGGTGAAGTCCCAGTGGATGCTGAAGATTACCGAGTACGCCCAGCGGCTGATCGACGACCTCGATCTGGTGGATTATCCGGAACGGGTGCGCGCCCAGCAGATCCACTGGATCGGGCGTTCCACCGGCGCGCAGGTCCGTTTTGCCACCACGGCGGGGGAGGACGTGGAGATTTACACTACCCGCCCCGACACCCTTTTCGGCGCGACGTATATGGTTATGTCGCCGGAACACCCGCTGGTTGAAACCTGGGCCGGCCGCCTGAGCAATCTGGACGCGGTGCGGGCTTATCAGGAAGCGGCGGCCCGCAAATCCGATTTTGAGCGCACCGAGATTGCCAAGGACAAGACCGGCGTAATGCTCGAAGGCGTGCGTGCGATCAACCCGGTAAACGGGAAAGAAATCCCGATTTTCCTTTCCGATTATGTGCTGGTTTCCTACGGTACCGGCGCGATTATGGCGGTGCCCGGCCACGATACCCGCGACTGGGAGTTCGCCAAAAAATTCGGCCTTCCGATTGTCGAAGTCGTCAAGGGCGGGGACGTGGAAAAGGAAGCGTTCACCGACTGCGCGACCGGCGTGATGGTCAATTCCGGCTTCCTGGATGGGTTGAGCGTGGACGAAGCCAAGAAAAAGATCGTAGAATGGCTCGCTAAGCAGGGGATCGGGGAAACCAAGGTTAATTACAAGCTGCGCGACTGGGTGTTCGCCCGCCAGCGCTATTGGGGCGAGCCGATCCCGATCGTCCACTGCGACAAGTGCGGCTTTGTGCCGGTTCCGGAAAGCGAATTGCCCATCACCCTGCCCAAAGTGGACAGTTATGAGCCGCTGGAAAGCGGCGAATCCCCCTTGGCGGCGGCGACTGACTGGGTGAACACCACCTGCCCGCATTGCGGCGGCCCGGCTAAACGGGAAACCGACACCATGCCCCAGTGGGCGGGCTCGTCGTGGTACTTTCTGCGGTACTGCGATCCGCACAACGACAAGGCTCCCGCTTCCAAGGAAGCGCTGGAATACTGGCTGCCGGTGGACTGGTACAACGGTGGGATGGAACATACCACCCTGCACCTGCTGTACAGCCGGTTCTGGCATAAATTCCTATACGATATCGGCGTGGTCCCCACGCCCGAACCCTATGCCAAGCGGACCAGCCACGGCATGATCCTTGGCGAAAATGGGGAAAAGATGTCCAAATCCCGCGGCAACGTAGTAAACCCGGATGAGATCGTGAAGGAATACGGCGCGGACACCTTGCGGGTTTACGAAATGTTCATCGGGGATTTTGAAAAAGCGGCTCCCTGGTCCAGCTCGAGCATCCGCGGCTCCCGCCGCTTCCTGGAGCGGGTGTGGGCGCTGCAAGATGCGGTCGTGCCGGGAGACGGGATCCGTACGGGATTGGAAATCCCCTTTAATAAGACCATCCGCAAGGTGGGCGAGGACATCGAGACCCTCAAGTACAACACCGCCATCGCGGCGATGATGGCTTTGCTCAACGACCTGTCTGCGGCGGGCGGCGTGACAAGGGAGGAATACCGCATCTTATTGATCCTGCTCAATCCCTTTGCACCGCATATGACCGAGGAACTGTGGGAGATTATGGGGTATCCGGGCCAGATCGCCCAGGCCCAGTGGCCCTCCTTCGACCCGGATAAGTGCCGGGAGGATACGGTGGAGATCGCCGTGCAGATCAACGGCAAGCTCCGCGCGCGGGTGACCATCCCGGCCGACGCGGATGCCGCTGCCGCGATTGCCGCCGCGAAAGCGGACGAAAAGGTCGCGCAGGCGATGGAAGGCATGGCCGTCGTAAAAGAACTGTATGTTCCGGGGAAATTGGTCAATATCGTGGTGAAAACGGCTTAAGTTGTCGGCAGGGATTGGAAATTTTGTGGAAAAATTTCCGGCGGTCGAATTGCCTAAAACGCTTGACGAATTGACTCGGTTGTTGTATAATGCTTCTTGCATACCAAGATCCTATGAAGGTTTACCCCTGCTTTGGATGGCGGAGGGAGGGAATATAGAATGTCAGAAGTTCATGTGAAGGAGAACGAAAGCCTGGACAGCGCTCTGCGCCGCTGGAAGAAGTCCTGCGCCCGTTCGGGTGTTCTCGCCGAAGTGCGCAAGAGAGAGCATTATGAGAAGCCCTCTGTAAAGCGCAAGAAGAAGTCGGAAGCCGCTCGCAAAAGAAAGTACAAGTAAGCGGCAACGAAACAAGAATGCAAAAAGCGGGCAGAAATGCCCGCTTTTTCCTTACCTGTCCCGTCTACCCATTTTCTTCCGCGGACATTTTGCCTGTTGTGGAGTTTTTTCCCTGCTTTTTGTGGGCAATATAGAGGGAGGAAACCATGGATCCCCCCTTTCACCGGAATAAAGGAGAAGCCATATGCCGCTGTTTACCCCAGATTTGCTGAAAAACCGCATTACGGACATCACGTTGGACGATCTGCGCGCCCTCGGCGTGCGCGGCTTGTTGCTGGATGTGGACAATACCTTGACCACCCACGGGAGCCAGAAGCTGGATCCGGCGGTCCAGTACTGGCTGGAGGAGATGGCCGCGCAGGGGATCGCCCTGACGGTGGTGAGCAACGGCCTGCCCAAGCGGGTGGAGCCGTTTGCCCAAAAAATCGGCTTGCGGTACATCGCCTTCGCCTGCAAGCCCTGTCCGCTCGGTTTCTGGAGAGGGGTGCATCGCCTGGGCCTGAAACGGCGGGAGTGCGCGGCGGTGGGGGATCAGATTTTCACCGATATCCTCGGTTCCCGCCTGGCGGGAGTACGATCGATCCAGCTGATGCCGATCAAACTCGAGCAGCAGCCGACCCTGCGTTTCAAACGGATGCTGGAACGGAAAATCCTGCGCCGGTACCGCCGAAAGCGTGGGATGCCTGAGCCGGAAGAAAGGGCAAAGCCAATTCATTGATGGTTCGGCTTTCGGCCGTGGCAGGCGGAGCAAAAACGCAAGAGGAAGGGAAAGACATCCGATGAATAGACTGAATCCGGAAGACTTCCGGAGGGAGTGGTTCCGGCGCTTCGTGCCGGAAAGCCGGCGGGAACTGGCGCGCGCTTGGTGCTTTCCCAAAGGGGAACGGGCGCCGGATGGGACAAAAAACGACCATCTCTGGCATGCTTTCGGCTGGCGGTACATCGACTGCCTGGAAGGGGCTGCGGCGAGGGCCGCATTTCTTCGGCGGGTGGAAAAGGAGCAAGGCGAAGGAAAAAAGCCGCTGCTTTATAAGGAACAGGAGAACGCCCTATGCGAATGGGATTTTGATGTTGAGTCGTTGGGGACGGATATGTATATTACCGCCCCAGATTTCCGCTGGACCTATTGCACCGGAGATGAAAGCGGGAAAATGGGGCCGTATTTTGCGCGGGTTTAGGGGAAAACCAAAAGAACCGGATCAGGAAAGGGACGGAAACAGTATGACGGAAAACCAACCGCGCTTCGGCCCGGCGGGCAACAGCGAGGATTTTTACCAGCAGGGCTATAAATCGATCCTGCAGGCGCCCGGATGGCTGGAAAGCCTGGGCCTGACCGCCTACGAATACCAGTGCGGGCACGGGGTGCGCACCAGCGAGACTATCGCCCGCGCCATCGGCGCGAAAGCGGCGGAACACGGCATCGCGATTTCCCTGCATGCCCCGTATTACATTTCCCTTGCTTCCGCCGACGAGCAGAAGCGGGAGAACAGCATAGAATATATCCGGAAATCCGCCCGGGTTGTGGACTGGCTGGGCGGAAACCGCGTGGTGGTGCATCCCGGCGGATTGGGTGGCCGTCCCCGCGGGGAAGCGGCGGTTCTGGCGGCTCAGACGCTCCGCCGCGCCCAGACGGCGCTGGATGAGGACGGGCTGGGCCATATACGCCTTTGTCCCGAAACCATGGGGAAAATCAACCAGCTCGGCGATCTGGACGAGGTACTCGCCTTTTGTAAAGTGGACGAGCGCTTCCTCCCCTGCATCGATTTCGGGCATATGAACGCCCGCACTCTGGGCGGGGTCAATACGCGGGAAGCGATGGCCGCCCTGCTGGACGCCGTCGCGGATGCTTTGGGGGAGGAGCGGGCCCGCCAGTTCCACATGCATTTCTCCAAAATTGAGTATTCCAAGGGTGGGGAAAAACGGCATCTGACCTTTGCGGATGAGACCTTCGGCCCGGATCCCACGCCGCTGATGGAACTGCTGGCGGAACGGGGCTGTGCGCCCTTTGTGATTTGCGAATCCGCCGGCACGCAGGCGGTGGACGCCCTGACAATGAAAACGCTATTCGAAAAGGCGATACGCCTGAAACAAGGATGAGCATCACGCCATTCCCCGGCTGTTACAAGATGAAAAAACAGGGATTCGCTTTTAGCATTACGGTGTGAACATCCTTGCCGACGGTGGAAAACGACGCTTGTACATACGATCAGCAGCATTGGCCGCCTTACCCGAGGGGGGCGGCCAATGGGCATCGATTCCCGTTGGAATAGCTGCTGTAGGACTGAAAGAAGGTGCTGTCTAAGCCGCTGGGATGCATTTTTGTCTGCCAATCCTTTTTATCTGTCGGCACAGCCGGACTGAACCCGTATATCGGTTGCCCATGTATCAATGTGCCGTTGGATGGGGATGCACAGTAGGGACAGTTTCCGTATTATCGGGGAAATGGAACATAGAACAGAGGTATATCGTTTTTCCATATGCCCAAAAGCGGGAGAGCGGATGCCGGCCCAGCGCTTGTGTCGGTTTGGGATTCCTGCAAGTTTGGAGCAGGACAATTGGTGTCGGCACCCCGGAAAGCCGGGAAATACCGCCGCGCAACCGCCGGTTGCGCGGCGAATCAGGGAATGAAACCGGCAATTGGTAGCCGTGAGACGAATATTCCTGTATGCTGATTTTAGACGGTGGCGGGACGGCGGAAGCAAAGGGGGAAAAGAAGGAAACCGTTTTTGCCTGTCCGGCTTATTCTGCTTATCCGCCCTATCAAACAGCGGAAGAAAGGACGAGAATCGCCATGAATATCGCGGTAGCCAATCGGTTGGTGCAGTTACGGAATCAGCGGGGATGGACGCAGGAGGAACTGGCGGAAAAGCTGAACATCAGCCGGCAGGCGGTTTCCAAATGGGAACGGGCCGAATCCTCGCCGGATACGGAAAACTTGATAGCGTTGTCCGCCCTATACGGCGTGTCGCTGGACACGCTGCTGGGGACCGGCTTCGCGGCGGAAAACGGCATGCCGCCTGTGTCTCCGCAAGAGGAGCCCTCTCCGCCGGATGGGCAGCCGGCAGAGACGGGGATTGTGCACGGGGATGCGGAGGACCGGGTGCTGGCCGTCCTTTTGGATGATGAGGACTACGCAGTCTTAGAGTCCGTACAGGAATTGGGCGACGACCCGCCGGAATTTGTCCGGCCCGGCGGCCGGTCGGCGGAATGGGCGATGAACCAGTTTCCGTATCCGGTTTTCCTGGCCCTTTTGTATGTCTGCCTTGGCTTCGCGGGCGGCTGGTGGCATCCGGCTTGGCTTTTGTTTTTAACCATTCCGATATATTACCTTATTGGGCAGGGGATCGATAAAGCTAGGGAAGCTACCGGCATATGGGGACGTATCCATGCCTTCCTGCTGGCAAACGGGCTGTTTCCGGTACTGATTGCCGTCCAATATCTTACGATGGGGGTTTTGTGGGGCGTATGGCATCCGGGCTGGTGCATTTTCCTGCTCATCCCCTTGTTTTACTGCATTCCGGAGCCAAGGAAGTTCACGGATTCCTGATGTGGATTGCCCGATGAAAAAGGGAGCGTTCGAAGAAGAACGCTCCCTTTTCCTTTATAAAGATACAAAAACAGATGGAGGAATGCGCGCGGGCGAACCTTTTATAGAGGTGAGGATAGCAGTTCCCGTAATTCGGAAACGAAACGGCATACAGGATACCCGTCGCATACGGCGTGATGCACCTGTATTGAAAGAGGGAGGATATATTTTCCGTTTTCTTCGGAATACCGCCCCATAGTAAAAATAGGAAGCAGGTAATCGTAACCCTTTTGCAAGTTTAGATGAAAGCCGTCAAAACTTTCCCAAGGGATCATCGACACGTTGAAATGGTTGGGGGGGATGCCGGGTTTCGGGGCCATCCGGTTGATGGAACCGTACTGTTCCAGATCCTCCCGATATGCTTTGCAGAACAGGGCGTAGTCGTCGGAACAGGGGGTCCACAGGGTGGAAAACAGCTCGGTGTCTTTGTGGAATACCGTGTAACAGGGGATCATCTGGTCGTAATACCCGAGTTCCCCTTTTTCGTTGAAGGCGGTACGGAATTCGCGATGGCGGTTTACCGTTTTGGTCAGCAGATACAGCATGGCCGGGTAGAGCTTTTTCCCGGAGGTTACCAAGGAAGTGATATCCAGCTTTACCGTCATGCTGTATGTGCAGGGGACTGCCGACAGATAATGCACAAAGTATTCCTTCCGGTCCCAGCTTTCGATATCGATTTTTTGAAAATGCATAAAGCCCCGTCCTTTCTGGCGGCGTTTATTCGGATATAAGGATTGTAACAGATACCGCCGGCTTTTCACAAGCCGGTTTTTCGGGAAAGAAAAACGGGGCGGTCTGGTTTTTTCCCCGCTGTCGGTGTATAATAGGGAAGATACAAATATTGGCAGGCGAAAGGATGACCCGAACCATGAAAATATTGGTGCTTAACGGCCCGAATCTGAATCTGCTGGGGATGCGGGAGCCCGGCGTGTACGGCTTCGACAGCTACGACGCGGTGTGTGAGCGGATTGCGGAACACGCCCGGTCGCTGCATATCGACGTGGATTTCGACCAATCCAACAGCGAAGGTGGGCTGATTGACCGGCTGCATGCCTGCATGGGCGTGTACGATGGGGTGGTGCTTAACGCCGGCGCCTACACCCACTACAGCTACGCCATCCGGGACGCGATCGCGGCGATCCGCCTGCCGGTGATCGAGGTGCATCTTTCCAATATCCATGCACGGGAGGAATTCCGCCATACGTCGGTGATCGCGCCGGTCTGCCGGGGGCAGATCGCGGGCTTCGGTCCGGTGAGCTACCTGCTTGCGCTGGACGCGTTCGCACAGACGGCGGGGCAGTGAGCGCCGCTGTCGGTGCGGTCGTCCGTTCCGGCAGGGAGAACATGCAGCCCGGGCGGGTGGCCGCGCTGCTGCATGCGGTTCCCTGGGGACGGGGACGGCCGCTGGAACAGATCATCCGCGAACTCGAAAGCTCGCTTTGCTTTGGGGTGTTCCTCCCCGATAGCGTAGGGATGCAGCGGCAAGTCGGCTTTGCCCGGGCTTATATCGACAGCAACGGCGTCTATCATCTGTGCGACGTGGTGATCGAACAGACGCAGCGGGGCCGCGGATTGGGCACCCTGTTGGTCCAGACCGTGGTTGAGGATGAGAGACTGCGGGGACGGTTCGGCACGCTGGAAACGGAGCATGCCCACCGCCTTTATGAAAAGGCTGGATTTGAACGCTGCGGGAGGGAAAGGATGCTGCGTCGTCCTTTATAAGAATAAAAAGGAGAGAAAGTATATGTGGCCTGTTCAACGGCTGATGGAACAATTGCCCGCCGGCGCGGACGCTGCGCTGGTTGTCAGCACGCATAACCGCCGGTATCTGACCGGCTTTCCTTCCAGCGCCGGCGTAGTGCTGGTCACCAGGGATTCCGCCCTGTTCCTCACCGATTTCCGATATATCGAAGCCGCCCGGCGGGTGGTGAAGGGCATGGAATGCGTGGAATACGATTCCCTTTCGCAGACCTTGTCCAGCCTGGCCGGGCAGCACAATCTCCGTTGTATCCTCACCGAGGACGAGGGGATGAGCGTGGCGGAATACGGGCGCGTTTCTCGGATGCTTCCGGGCGTAGAGCTGCGGGGCGGCGTGCTCGACGGCCTGCTCGGCACGCTGCGGCTGGTAAAATCTCCGGAGGAATTGGCGAAAATCCGGCAGGCGCAGGCGTTGACGGAGTATGGGTTCGACCATATCCTCCCCTTCATCCGCCCTGGACGCACCGAGCGGGAGGTGGCGCTGGAGCTGGAGTTCCTGATCCGCCGCCAGGGGGCGGAGGGAGTGGCCTTCGATTTCATCGTGGTGTCGGGGGCAAATTCCTCCCTGCCGCACGGCGTACCGGGGGACAAAGTGATAGAAAACGGGGACTTTGTTACCATGGATTTCGGCGCGCGGGTGGACGGCTGGCATTCGGATATGACCCGCACGGTGTCGGTCGGCGGCTGTTCCCAGGAACAGCGGCGGGTTTACGACACGGTGCTGAAGGCGCAGCTGGCGGCGCTGTCGGTGCTGCGCGCCGGGCTGCGCTGCACCGACGGAGACGCGGCGGCGCGCAGCGTCATTGAACAGGCGGGATACGGCGCGTATTTCGGCCATGCGACGGGGCACGGCGTAGGGGTGGAGATCCATGAGGAACCCCGGCTTTCGCCCCGCAGCGGGGAGGAGACCCTCTGTGCCGGAAGCGTGGTGACGGTGGAACCGGGGATTTACCTGCCGGGCCGTTTCGGTGTGCGCATAGAAGATATGGCCAGCATTACGGAGAACGGCTGTGAAAATCTAACGAAATCGCCGAAAGAGCTGATCGTGCTGTAATCAAAAGAAATTTCTCTTGAAAAAGTTACCGTTATACGGTAAAATAAAAGACAACTTTGCAATCCGATTTGTGAGTGAAAGCATATGGAGGTATAATCATGGTATCTGCAGGGGATTTCCGCAATGGCGTTACCTTTGAAATGGACGGGAACGTGTATCAGATCATCGAATTCCAGCATGTGAAGCCGGGTAAGGGCGCGGCGTTCGTCCGTACGAAAATCCGCAACGTGATCGCCGGGTCGGTCGTGGAGAAAACCTTCAATCCCACGGATAAATTCCCGACCGCTTATGTTGAGCGTAAGGACATGGAGTATTCCTATAACGACGGCGATCTGTATTATTTCATGGATCCCGAAACCTATGAGCTGGTGCCGATCGGCAAGGATGTTTTGTCCGACAACTTCCAGTTTGTGAAGGAAAACATGGTCTGCAAGATTGCGTCCTATAAAGGCAAAGTCTTCGGTGTGGAACCGCCGAACTTCGTGGAGCTGCAGGTTACCAAAACGGATCCCGGCTTCAAAGGCGACACCGCGACCAATGCGACCAAACCCGCGACGCTGGAAACCGGAGCGGAAATCCGCGTGCCCCTGTTTATCGACGAGGGCGAGATGATCCGGATCGATACCCGTACCGGCGAATATATGGAAAGAGCGTAAGCCTTTACAAAACAGTGCATCCATCCGCTGGCGCGGCATTCCATCAAGGTGCATAGCGCGTGCCGTCGCAGCGTATACTTTATTTTGACCGGCCGGTCAGGCCGACATACCGCGCCCTGGAACAACAGGGCCGTTTAAAAGGAGGATCTGCAAGATGACCGTTATGGAAAAGGTATCTTACCTGAAGGGGTTGGCCGAAGGACTGGGTGTGGATGAATCCACCAAAGAAGGCAAGCTGTTCAAGGCGATTATTGATGTGCTGGACGATATGGCGTCCGATCTCGAAAGCCTGGAGGATTACACCGAGGAACTGACCGAACAGGTCGATGCGATCGATGAGGACCTCGATTCCTTGGAAACCGACTTCTACGAGGATTACGACGAGGACGATTGCGACTGCGGCTGCGAGGACGCCGACTTCTACGATATCACCTGCCCGAACTGCGAAGAGGAGTTCAGTGTGGATGAGGAGACCCTCCTGGAAGGCTCGATCGAATGCCCGAACTGTGGGGAGAAGCTGGAGTTTGATATCGAAGATTGCGATTGTGATGACGGCGACTGTGGCGATTGCAGTTGTCACTGCGACGGTGAAGACGACCACTGATCGTTTATTCCCGAACGGTTGGCGGCTGGATTTTTCCGCCGGCGAGCAATGAAAAAACGCCGACCGGCATTTGCCGGCCGGCGTTTTTGTGCGACAAAGCATCACATTTTGAATTTTGCTGCTTTGAAAGGGACGGAAGGCCTTGCCTGTGAAAAGCAGGAAGCATGGAAAGTAATGCCGTTTCTTAAAAAGTTGCTGTCATTGGGATATATGCAAAGAGATATGGAGAACATGGAAGCGGGCTTACGCCCTCCGCCGGAAAGGGATTCCGTTCCCGGCGGAAAAACGGAAGACGGCCGTCAAGTTATTTGGAAACCGGATAATAAGTGCGAGCGATCCATTCTGTGCTTCCTGAGGAAGAACGGTTTTATTGCCTGCCCGGAATTTCTCTTTCTGGATGACGATGGTCGCGCCTGTTACGCCCTACCGAAAGGAAAAGCGCCGCCCAGCACGGCGGTATTTACAGAAAAACAATTTCGGGCGTTTATGAAGCTTCTCCGCCGCATGCACGACGCCGGCGCCGGCGAATCAGACGGCTTGGTTGTCTGCCATCACGATCTTTTGCCCGCCAATGTGTTATTCGATCCGCCGTACGGCCACTTGGGCAGTCTGCCGTGTGCGATTGTCCACTGGGATGTTGGCTGTTATGGGCGCCGTTGGGAAGATATTGTTTACGCCTGTTGGTTGTGGCTGGACATCGGCAATCCTACACGGGACAGCGAGGAAACGCTGTCCCGGATCGCGGCGGGGCTGGATGCGTATGCCGGCGATAATCCGGCGCTACGGCGGGAAATTTGTACGGATTTTGCCGGACGCCTTTGCGTGCGGATGGAGACGGTGGCTTTCCGCTGGGAGACACAGGGTGATCCTACGCCCGATATCCGCCGATGGGTAAACAGCAGCCAGCATTGGGTATTTGAACATCGGGACGCGTTGAATGCGTTGGAACAACCGGGAACGCCTTTGGACATTGGCTGAAGAAAGGCGGACAACACAAATCCGGAGGGTTTTTCCGGGATAAGGGGAGTGGACGGTCTGACTAAAGAGATGGAAGCGGCCTTTATGGCCGCGGGATACCGCTGCAGCCCGCAAGAAAATACGGTATCCGGTGTTGTACAGGGAATTGCGTTCCGGCTTACCTTGCCGGAACAGGAGTCGGAAGGGGTGCGGCTGGAGATGTCGGCCAGCATCCCGGAAAAGCAGATCCCCTCGTTGGTAAAGCGGCTGGAAGGGGCCTATCCGGGTATTACAGTGGAACCATACCGTTTCGGGATCCTGCTGACCCTTCCCGCTGGCCGGGAACAGACGGGGGAGCCGCTGACCGCTTTTCTGGACGCTTGCGCCCAGGCGGCGCTGAAAAATGTCGGTGTTTCGCATGACGAGAAGTTTGAAAAATATGGCGAGCCCTTTTATGTGTATCTCCGTGGGGCGGCAGGGGCGCTGTTTGGCGCGTTGGTGGGGGCGATCCCCTGGCTGCTGATCGGCGGCGGATGGATATCCGTTTGGCTGGGTGCGCTGGTAAGTGCGGCTTCTTTTTTCGGCTATCGTTTGTTCAAAGGGGCGCATCACACCGGATTTGCTACCGGCTGCATCCTGGCGTTTTCCCTTTTCGCCCTGTTTGGCGCGGAGTTCTTGTCCTATTTTTCCTCGTTTTGGAATAGCGGGGATTATGCCACAATCGGGGCTGCCTTCGCAGCGATCGGCCGTTATATCACGGCGGTCGGCTTGCCGGAATTCTTGGGCAGCATGGCGGTCGGCATGGTATTCGGCCTGCTCGGCCTTTTCTCCATCCGCAAGTATATCTCGATATATACCCATGAACCGCGTTTCCTCCGGCGACGAAAAGAGAAAAAAGGGGATAAGAAATGAAAAAATGCCGTCCGGAAACCATCCGGACGGCATTTCTTGCACATATTTGGTTTATCCGGCGGCCGCCTGATGAGCAGTCTCCGCGGCGAAGGCTTCGTTAAGCAGGGCGACCGCGTCGCTCCAGCGCTGATCACTGGACAACCCGCCCATAATCACGGCGATCATCTGCGCACCATTGCGGGTAGCGTTGGCGACAAGACAATGCCCCGCCTCGTTGGTGAAGCCGGTTTTCATCCCCGTTGCCCCTTCGAAATAATAGGGGCTGGAAGGATTGAGCAGTTGGTTGGAATTCGTCCACGATACGCTCTGCCCCGAAGGAAGCACATAGCTGGCCGAAGTTTTCGCCACCGCCGCCTGGATATTGTCGTATTTCATGGCGTTTTTTGCAATAAGGAGCATGTCGTTGGCCGTGGTGTAATGGTCGGGGGAATAGAAACCGTCCGGATTGCTGAAATGGCTGTTGGAAGCGCCGAGCTCGACCAGCTTGTCGTTCATCCGGCTGACGAATACACGCACGGCGTCCACATCGCTGATAGTCTCGTCCTCCGCGATTTTCCGGCCCAGGTGAGCGGCGATTGTGTACGCCGCATCGTTGCCGGAGGGAAGGAGTAGCGCGTCCAGGATCATGTCGCGAGTCAGGCGGTATCCTTGCTGAAGGTTCGCCAGGCTGGACCCCTTTTGTACTAGGGAAAGTTCCGTCCCAACGGTGAACTCCTCTTCCGGCCCGCACAATTCCGTCGCCAGCGCGGCGGTTAACAATTTGGTTAGGCTGGCGGGATAACACCGTTCGTCCGCATCTTTACTGAACAGCACGGTATCGTGCGTCACGTCGTACAGTACAATACGGGGGGTGGTGATCGGCGCCGTCACCGCGATGGTGGGGTAGGTCGGTTTCGTGGTGGTGGTAATTTCCGTGGTCGTCACCGGGTCGGATATCGGCTTGTCCCCAGTAGCGACCGACTGCGTCAGGCTGCGGATCAGGAACCATCCCAGCGCAACCAGAAGGATCACGATCACCAGCAGCAGGGCGATGACGGCGATGCGCCGTTTTAAAACGCGCTTTCTGCGTCGGGCCGCCGCCGCGGATGACCGAGTCGTTTTTTTGTTCATTGCAAACCCTCGCTTCCAAGGAAAATAAGAACGACGAAATTTTCGCCGTGTTTGAAAATCACGGACTAATCAATAACTGCCCGTTTCACAGTTTCTTAGTATACTATATTTTTCGGTGGTTTTGTATACCCAAATTCCGGGTTAAGAAAAAATAAGAAATCCATAAGACGGTTGCGTTTGGCTGGAGGAATTTGGTATAATAACGGCGAAAGTGAGAAACCGTCGTGCGTTTACATCCAACCGGCTTGGGATATTCCAAAGAATGGACGTTGAGAAGAAATGGAAAAAGGGCAAAACGCCGGTGAAGGCCGGAATTACCGGGACGTTTATCCGGGTCGTCTGTTTCGTACTGAACGGCTGGAATGGTTGAAAAAGCAGGGGATTCTCTTTTGTCCGTTCTGTGGCTGTGAACTGCCGCCGGACAGAGGGGGAAACGGCGTCCCGCGCTGCCTGCGTTGTGGGCATGCCCTTTGCCAACCGGAGATTTCCGTTGGAAAATGAGCGGATGGCGGCCGAAAGCGGCGATATGAAGGAGTAACGGCGTTACCAAATCGTTGGGTGATATGGGAAGGACGGGATGGATGCCGACATAATCCGGGCCGTCTAATGGGTAAAATACAGGACATAGTCCGAAATTTTGAGACAGGAGGTACAGATATGGTGACGATCGTAACGCTGGATCCGCAGAACCGCCGGCATCGCCGCCAGGCGGCGGAGCTTCTTGTGGAGAATTTTGCCGCTTGGCCGGCCATGGAAATTGCCCGGGCGGAAGTCAGTACCCTCCTGGCCAGGAACCGGGTATGCCTGGTTGCGCTGAATGAAAAAAACGACGTGGTCGGCCTTGTGGGCGGCCTGCCCGATTATGACGGCAATGTATGGGAGCTGCATCCGCTGGTAGTGAAAAAATCGGAACAGAGAAAGGGGATCGGCAAACGGTTGGTTACGGCGATCGAGCGGGCGGCAAAGGCCCGCGGCGCCGTGACGATGATGCTTGGTACGGATGACGAAATAGGGGCCACCACCCTTTCCGGCTGCGATCTGTATGAAGACCTTTGGTTAAAGGTACGGGATATCGCCAGCCTTAAGCCGCACCCCTATACTTTTTATGAAAAATGCGGATACACCGTTATCGGTGTGGTGCCGGATGCCAATGGAACCGGCCGGCCGGATATTCTGATGGCCAAACGCCTTGGAAAAAGGCGATAAGGGTATTCGCAATGGCCGAATCGCGGCGGATAAAGAGAAAGGGAGAAATAAAAATGGTGGAGGTACAGTTCCATCCGTTGGATGCAGTCGAAAACGACCGGCTAAAATATGCAGTGATTGCCGCACGGGAAGGGGATTTCTAGCTGTTCTGCCGCCACCGTTGCCGCGAAACCTGGGAGATGCCGGGCGGGCACCGGGAAGAAGGGGAGGATATCCGGGACGCTGCCCGACGTGAGCTGTGGGAGGAGACGGGCGCCGCCGAAGCAGCGATAGCGCCGCTTTGCATCTACTCGGTATTCGGGGCGGACGGCCCGGAACAAAGGGAGCCGAATTACGGCATGCTTTTCCTGGCGCAGGTGACCTGGCGGGAACCGCTTCCGGCCAGCGAAATTGCGGAAGTGCGGGCCGTTCCCGCGCCGGCCGGTGGGCTGCCCCTGCCCAATACCTATCCGCTGATTCAGCCCGTGCTTTGGAAACAGGTCATGCAGGCGTTAGGGATAGAATAAGATACGCGCCGCTGGAAACAGCTGCGCGTAGTTGGTTGCAGGGCAATGATAAACGGCCGGTATGCTGTAAAAACAGGTATTCTGTGCCTAATCATTATTGCCTGCGAAACCGAGAATTTCCCTGCCCTAGCCTGTAAAAGCTTACCAATGGTCGGCTTTTTCATCCTCAAAACGGGGTGGTTCCCGGCCTTGGTACTTTGGAATGGGAGTGTGTCTTCTTCGACTGCCGCCGCGTGAACAAGTCGACCCGATAACAAGCGGCTTTTGCTTCCGGCGGATCCACGCCGATGCAATGCAGAGGATCGCGGTTCCGCCCGTAATCCCCGCTCCGACGGTCAATCCGCGGGGGAAGAAGCGAAGGACCACCCGATGTTCTCCGGCGTTCAGCGGAACTGCCAGGAACGCATCTCCCACCGTTTGAAGCGGGACTTTCTTCCCGTCCACCCACGCGGACCAGCCTTCGTCGCAGGGGATGGAAGTGAACAGCAGGCCATCCCGCAGCGCGTTGATCCGCAGGGTAACCTGCGGCGGGGAGGCCCGGCTTCCCGCCGTCTCTATTTGGGAGGGGGCCCCTTGTTTCAGCGTATCGATCAGGCTGTCAAACAACGGCTCGTTAAAGGAAACAGCGTATACTTCCTGTAGCCAATAGCCATCCTTCGGAATCGGGATGGTTACCATGACAGTTCCAGCCGGCTGTTCCCCCAGATCCATAACGCCGCGCACCAGTCGTTCGCCGTACGGATTCAGGGAAAAACCGTTGACAAGGACGGCTATATTTTCCGGGAGATTGTAGCCGAAATACAGCAGCACATGCTGCTGCGTGGGGTTTTCAATCGCGATTTCCAGCCAGGTTTCCTTCTCCGTCGGATGGATCCGGGTGTAAGCCGCCTGTGAAATCAGCTCGCCGTTTTCACAATGGATCCGGGCGGTCAGAGGACGATAAAACAAGGTGGTTTCCCACCTTTTTCCTCCCAGGGAGGAATACAGCGCGTTTTGCAGGGCAAACGGCCCGTCTTCGCTTTCGGCGGGAACGGAGAGCACCGCAGAATCCGCAAAATAGGCGAGAGGGAGGGCCTTATCGTTGCGCCATAGGGTTTGCCCTCCCGTCTTCCCGTCTTCCCGTACGGCAATGGCCATCCCCGAACGGGGATCCTGTTGCCCGAATACATACCGTACGCCGAGCAGGGCATCCAGCGCCGAGGTGGAGCCTCCGTACCGCAGCAGTTTATCCGCCGAAGCACTGGTTAAGCCCAGATGGCGGAGAAATCGAAATGTAGCGCGGCGGGAAAGGGAGCTGTAATGGCTCAGCGCAGGCAGCCCGCGCACCAGGCCGTCGTTGGGATTGCGCGGGGTGCGGTCTTCTACCCGGTAAATTTGGCCGGGGGGCAGGCCGTCTCCGGCCGCGGCGGATTCCAGTAGGCGTTTTTGTTCCACCGTTTCATCCAGATAGGCAGTGAACTCCTCCCGCGGTATAAACCGTAGTTCCGCATCCAGTGAGCGGAAGACGGACAGCGCGTTTCCCGCCAGTTCCAGCGGGACGGCGACCAGAAGAGCGGCCAGAGCAATCCACCGCAGTACGCGCTGCTTCCCGGCCCGGAACAGGAGCAGGCCGCCGTATATGATCAGCAGTGCAAGCGTCGGTACGAACCGGCCGGAAAACGGCTGGGCCGTCGAGGGAAAAAGCCAATCGGGCAGTTTCGCCGCCAGCATCAGCAGGGAGGAAAAGCCGAACCCGATGAACAGGGCGGGACGGGGGATCCCTTCCGGACGGGTAAAAGCGCGGGCCGCCGCCAGCACAAAAAGGAAAATCAGACAGAAGGCGTACCGGCAGGGAAACCATACCGGCGGCTGCCCGCCGTGCCATAGGGTGTCGAGCGGTGCGATCAGCATACACAACAAGAGAAGCCCGGCCAGGCATCCCCCCGCGACTTTTTCGCGGCGGGATATGCCTGGGTGCAGCAGGCATACCGGCAAAAGGCCAAGCGATAGGATTCCGCAATAGATATTGGGGGTGCCTTCGCTGGTGACGGAATCGTATGCGCCGAACGACAATTTCCCCAGCAGGGAGAGCGGGTCGGCGGTAAAGCCGAACCAGGGAAGGGACAGCCCCGCGCCGCCCTGGCTTTCCCGCAAAGCCAAGAACGCAGGAAGAAGGAGAAACGCCCCCAGCCCGGCGGCGACAGCCGCCGCACCAAGTAAGCGCAGCATACGCCGTCCGCTTTCCCGCAAGGGGATCCCCTTCGCATAGCATAGGGCAAGCAGAAAAAGCAGGCTGAAAACGCCGGCCATATAGGCGGCGTAGTAGTTCGACAAGAACAGCACCGTATATCCGGCGACCAGTGGCATCATCCTTCCCCCGTCCGCCACCCGGCGTACGCCCAGGAGAACCAGCGGAAGGAGGAACACCGCGTCAAACCACATCAGGTTGAAAAAGAATGCACAGGTATAGCCGGACAGGGCGTACAT
This sequence comes from uncultured Clostridia bacterium, assembly GCA_946499275.1. Classification (GTDB taxonomy): domain Bacteria; phylum Bacillota; class Clostridia; order Oscillospirales; family Acutalibacteraceae; genus Avimonas. The sequence continues at coordinate 50,189 of CAMMRL010000003.1, forward strand.
CGCGGAAAAAATCGGATTCGCCGCCCCGCGGACACCGCCCCCCTGCCACAGGAAAATCGACATCGTCGCGGCAGAGCCGCCGATCTTCAGGGAAATAATGACCAGCAAGGCTTCCGGCAGCAGAGCGCGGGGGAACAGCAGGATGAGGGCGGTAAAAGGGCTCGCCAGGTAATAGGCGAACAGCCCGAGGAAATTCATCCCCAGCCCGCCGTTCCAGGTATACAACAGGCTCCCGCCGCTTTTTACCGCGTCGTAAAGGGCGATATGATATTCCGCATATTGCTGGCCAAGGTCGGTGATCAGCAGCGATTCTTTCCCAAATGGGGCGATGCCGAACAATAGGAGGACGGCCGTCCATATTGCCGCCGTCAGCAGAAACGCGGCAATGGGGGCGCAGACGGCACCGGCCGGGAGCCTGTCCCCGGTCCGGCCGGACGGATGAGCAGACGAACGAAGCATACGGCGTCCCTCCCAGCAGGTCGATCGGATGTTTGCATCCAGTGTACCATATTTTACCGGAAATGACAAAAGAAAAACCACGGAAAACCGTAGGCCGTTTTCCATGGATGTTGTAAGTGGCGCCGGGTCATCCGGCGCATGTGCCGTCCAGCACCTTTTCCATGACGATATTTTCCATAGTCACCCCGCGGCGTTCCACCCTCTGCCGCCGGACGGCGTGGTATCCCCGCCGTTCAAAAAAAGGGAGGGCGGTCAGGGAAACGTGGGTGACTAGGACGGAACGACCGGCCGCGCGGGCTTTTTCCTCCAGCGTCTCGGTCAGGGCGGAGGCAATCCCCCGCCCCCGCATCGTGGGGAGGACGTATAGCCGGTCGAGATATCCCTGCCTTACATCCAGATCGGCAAAGCCGACCGGTTCGCCGCCGTACTCCGCCACCAGCGTGACGTGTTCCGCCAGGGAGAGCGCCCAGGCGCGTTCCCGTTCGGCGGCTTCCTCCCCGTCCAACCGGGGGGCCCAGGCCTCCAACTGCGCGGGGGTATATGCGTCCCGGCAGGCGGCGCGGCCGGGATGGACGCCGTGGACAGCGTTTTCGAACACCCGCACAAGCCCGGGGCAATCCTCCGCCCGGTAGGGGCGTAGGGAGAACGTTTCGTTTGCCTTTTCCACTATCCCGTCCTCCTAGTACGCCTGGTAGTAAGGGCAATAACCATCCAGCCCAACGTAATTGCGCCGCCCTTCCAGAATATCGTCCTCGTTTTCATCAAAATCTACGCAACCCTGGCAGCAGTGGGGGAGGACCTCCCGCAGTCTTGCGTCGTATTCCGCGCGGGACAGCAGGGTGATTTCCGCCTCTTCCATCATCGGGACGGCGGAGAAGTTGACATAGCAGGTGCCGCAGTCCTCCCGCACAAAGTAGGGCGGGACGCAGTTGTCCGAGTATAGGCAGCGCATTTTGATAAATTTGCTTCCGCTTAAATTAACATAGGCGACAAAGTCCTCCATCGAGTAGATCCCTTCGGGATAAAGGTACGCATCGCCGCCGATATTGATGACGCGCATCAGTCCGCCTCCTTTCAGAGCGTAACTATCGTACCATATTTGCCCCTTTCTTGCAAACGGCTTTTCCGGAGTTCGGGCATTGAAACCCGAACGGTTTATTGCTATAATAAAACAGATAGGCATAGGCAATTCATTGGGATTCCCCGCCAAGCGGTTATAGACCATGCGGATAAAGACCGAGGAGGAACGCCGATATGGGTTTATTTGATTTTATTAAGGGCCAGACGATTGACGTGATCGAAGCGACCGACTTACCCCGCGACGTGGTGGTGTTTCGCTTCCCCGTCCAGGATAACGAGATCAAAATGGGGGCAAGTCTGACCGTACGGGAAGGGCAATGTGCGATTTTTGTCAATGAGGGCGTGATCGCGGACGTTTTCGGACCCGGCCGGTACGAACTCGTAACTCAGAACATGCCGGTACTCACCAAGCTGAAATCTTGGCCGTACGGTTTCAAATCGCCGTTCAAGGCGGAAGTGTATTTCATTGCCACCAACTTGATGACCGACCAAAAATGGGGTACGTCCAACCCAGTCCTCCTGCGGGACGCGGAATTCGGGATGATCCGGCTGCAGGCGTTCGGGGCGTATGCCTATCGTGTGGCCCGGCCGGAGGTATTCCTGCGCCAGATTTTTGGCACCCTGTCGGCGTTTACCACCCATGAGCTGTCCGGCTATCTCCGCCGGATGATTGTATCAACCCTGTCCGATGTGGTGGGGGAAAAGCAGATTCCGGCGATCGACATTGCCAGCCAGTATGATGAAATCGGCGCGGACATCCGCGCGAGGATACAGCCCCGCTTCGAGGAAATGGGACTGGAATTGCAAAATTTAGTGGTGGAAAACATTTCGCTGCCGGAAAATGTGGAAAAAGCGATCGACCAGCGTACTTCGATGGGGGTGCTGGGGGATTTGGGACGGTATACCCAATACCAAACGGCGGAAGCCATCCGCGATTTTGCCAAAAATGAAGGCGCGGGCGGTTTCGCCGGCATGGGCGTGGGTATGGGCGCGGGAATGAACGTCGGACGGGCGATGGCGGACAGTCTCGCATCCGCGTCCGCCCCTTCCGCTCCGCCGGCGTCTCCGGCTGCGAAAACGCTGTGCCCTTCCTGCGGGCAAGAGGTATCCGACGAGGCGAAATTCTGCCCCCATTGCGGCAAGCCTGTCGGAGCTGTTTGCCCGAAATGCGGCGGGAAAGTCACGCCGGGGGCGAAATTTTGCTCCTCCTGCGGGGAGGCGCTCAGCGTTAAATGTGCCAAATGCGGGGCCGAGGTAACCGGGAAATTCTGTTCCTCCTGCGGTGAGCCCCGGCCCTGATGCCGGGGAGAAAACAATAGCGTACAGAAAAGTGGAGCGGATACGCAAGGGGGAGGAAAACGATGACATCCCAGCCGAAAGAAACAGCCGTTCGCGTGGAGGCGGACAGCTTTCCTTGCCCGGGCTGCGGCGCCCGGATGGCCTTTGATCCGGATACCCAGTCCTTGCTCTGCGGCCAGTGTGGGCGGGCCGAGCCAGTCGCCGCACAGGAATTGGAAGCCCCGGAATATCTATATAGCCCGCAGACCGACGAATATACCGCGCCGGATTGGGATGTTTCCGGGGACCGTTCGGTGTCCTGCACCGGCTGCGGGGCGAAGATGGTGATCGACGGCGGTGCCGTCACCGCCTGCTGCCCTTTTTGCGGCGGCCATTATGTGGTGCGCCAGGATGAGGAAACCAAGGGGATCTTGCCTGAGACCATGATGCCCTTCCAGGTATCCCGGACCAAGGCGGAAGGGCTTTTCCGCCAGTGGGCGAAAAAACGCTTCTGGGCGCCGAAGGATTTTAAAAAATCCGCCGCCCTTCCGAATGGGCTCAACGGCGTGTATCTCCCGTTCTGGACCTTTGATGCACAGTTAGATACCGCCTATCGGGGCGAGGGCGGCCGCCGGTATACCGAAACCCGTACCCGCACGGTCAACGGCAAACGGCAGACTTATACCGTGACCAAGGTGCGCTGGTATCCCATCTCTGGGACGGATCGTTTAGCGTTTGACGACCGGGCCGTCTGCGCTTCCCATGCGGTGGAGCCGAACCGGATGCGCAAGCTGGGCCGGTTCAGCACCAAGGTGCTCCGCCGGTATACGCCCGCTTATCTGGCTGGCTTCAGCGCCCGCCGGTACGATGTGGGGCTGGGGGAAGGGTTCGCTGCGGTCCGCCCGGGGATGGAGCAGGAGATGCAGAACCGGATCGAGAATGCCTGCGGCTATGACTGTTACCGGAATATGGAGTATGCGCACCGTTTTTCCGGCGTGCGATTCAAGCATATCCTTCTGCCGGTGTGGATGGCGGCGTACCGGTATAAGCAGAAAATTTACCGTTTTCTGATTAACGGGGAAACCGGCGTAGTGTCCGGAGAGAGCCCGGTCAGCCCGGCAAAGGTCCTGCTGGCGGTCGGCCTTGGCCTGGCCGGAGCGGCGCTGCTCTTGTTGTTGTTTCGGATGCTGGGATAGGCGCCCGGGCCGGCGGGACACGGCATGTAAAATAGGAACTGAAGGAATTGGAATAGGCTATGGCTTTGTTATCGGTGTCCAATCTGGGCAAGGAATTCAGTGAACGCACCCTCTTCCGCGGCGTGAATTTCGAAGTGGGGGAGCGGGACAAAATCGGGCTGGTGGGGGACAACGGCTGCGGGAAAACCACGCTGTTCCGCCTGCTGACCGGGGAATATACGCCCGATGCGGGCGGCGTGGTCCGCTCCAGGGAAGCGCGGATCGGGTATATGCAACAGCATGTCTGCACCGACGGCGGCCGCACCTTGTGGGACGAGGTGGAAGCGGTTTTTGCCCCGGTGATGGCGATGGAGCGGGAATGGGAACAGGTGAACGCCCTGCTCGCCGGGGAGAAAAGCGGGGGCGCCGTCCTGATCGAGCGCCAGCTTCAGCTCAGCGAGCGGATCGAAGCGGCGGGGGGGCTGACTTACAAAAGCCGGGTGCGGGCGACGCTGCTCGGGCTGGGGTTTGACGAAGCGGCTTTTTCCCAGCCGGTCGGGTCCCTCAGCGGCGGGCAGAAGTCCAAGGCGGCGATGGGCCGCCTTCTGCTGTCCGACGCCAATCTGCTACTGCTGGACGAGCCGACCAACCACCTGGACATCCCCTCGGTGGAGTGGCTGGAGGAGTTCCTGCGCACTTACGCCGGGGCGGCGGTGATTATTTCCCACGACCGCTATTTCCTGGATAAGGTGACCACCCGGACGCTGGAACTCTCGCACGGGAAGCTGTACGCTTCCAACGGCAATTATTCCTTCCACAAGGCGCTGCGGGAAAAGGAACGGGAAGTCGAGGAAAAGCATTACAAAACCGCGACGCGCGAGATCAAACGGATTGAGGAAAATATCGCGTTGCTGCGGCAGTGGAACCGGGAAAAAAGCATCCGCACGGCGGAAAGCAAGCAGAAAATGGTGGACCGGATGAAGGAGGGACTGGTGGAGCCGGAGAGCGACGCGCCGGTGATCCGTTTCGACTTTACCGCCCGGTATGTGAGCGGGAACGAAGTCATCAACGCGGAAGACCTAGCCATGGGCTTCCCGAACCGGCCGCTTTTTCACGATGTAACCTTCCATGTGCGCCGGGGCCAGCGGGTGTTCCTGCTTGGGCCGAACGGCTGCGGGAAAACCACGCTGCTGAAAATCCTCAACGGGCAGTACGCCCCCTTAAAAGGGAGCGTGCGGCTGGGGGCGAAAGTCACGGTCGGGTATTACGACCAGACCCAGGAGGGGCTGAACCCGGACAAAACCGTGATCGACGAGGTGTGGGACGCCTATCCCGATCAGACCCAGACCGAGATACGCAATGCGCTCGCCGCCTTCCTGTTCCGGGGAGACGATGTATTCAAACCGGTTGCACAGCTGTCCGGCGGCGAACGGGCGCGCCTGCTGCTGCTCAAGCTGATGCTGGCACGGGATAACCTCCTGCTGTTGGACGAGCCGACCAACCATCTGGACATCGGTTCCTGCGAAGCGCTGGAGGAGGCACTGTCTGGATACGACGGCACCATCTTTATCGTGTCGCACGACCGGTATTTCATCAACCGGATGGCGGATCACATCATCCGGCTGACGGAGGACGGCTGCCGCGTTTTCCCCGGTAATTACGACGACTATTTAGCAGAACTGGAACGGGAACCGGAGCCCGCCGCCCAAGCACCGTCCGCCCCGGCTCCTGCCAAAGTGAACGACTACAAACTCCGCAAGGAGCAGGAATCCGCCCGCCGGAAACTGGCCGGCCGGATCCGCCGGAACGAGGAAGCGATCGCCCGGGCGGAAACGGCGGTCGCCGCCCTGCATGAGCGGCTGGCGGACGAAGCGGTTTCCGCCGACTATAACCGGGTAATGGAATTGACCGCCGAGCTCGACCGTGCCAACACCGCCCTGGAAGAACTGATGGAGGAATGGGAGCAGCTCCAAAACGAACAGATGGCCATGGGCGAGGGCGCGCTGGAATGAACGGAGGTCGGGCAGGATGGAGGACAGCGAAAGGGCGGCAGTAGACCGGTATTTTTCCGGCGCGGCATGGGCTTTGCCCTTGTTTGAAACCATCCATGACGAGGTGACGGCAGCCGCCGGGCCGGGAGGAAGCTTGGCGGTGCAGAAGACCCAGATTGCCTACCGCATCGGCGTGTCAGGCGGTTGCCGTCCGCTGCAGTTTGCCTTCGTCTGGCTTCCTACCCGACGGATCAAGGGCCGCCCGGGGCAATATCTGGTGCTGACCTTTGGGCTCGGCCGCCGGGAAGTGGATCCGCGGATTATTGAAAGCGTGGAGCCGTATCCCGGCCGGTTTACCCACCATATGCTGCTTTCTTCCCCAGCCGATGTGGACGATACCGTCCGCGGCTGGCTGGTGGAGGCTGCTGCCTTCGCCAGGGAGAAGCAGCAAAAATCGCACGGGAAAAAGCAATAGAGAAAATACCCCGCATAAAAACACCGCCAGGGTGGTTGGTTCATGAAACCCTCAATCAACGGATAGTAGTAAAGCCGCTCTCCTGTAAAGCTGTATTGTGAACAGGGAAAACCTGCTTGGAGCGAACGAAAGGGAAGCTTGATCAATTATCCCTGTGTATTGGCAAGGAGTATCTGATTCTTAATACGCCCAATACATTCTTTTTACTTGAAAAGTGATGGTAACAGGGATTGGATATTGTAGGGACTTTCTCAAAGCCGGACACAACGAAAGCCAGCATCTTCTAGATGCTGGCTTTCGTTGTACATGTTTCTGGTTTTCAACGTTTACTTTCTTTTGCGGGCTTTTTTCCCTAGATAAAGGAGGGTTATCCCGAATCCGGCGGCAACCAGGAGGGCAAGCGGAAGGAACCAGGCTACACGTCCCCCTCCGCCTTCGGCTTCCTGCACGGCAGAGGGGTTGGAGCGAGGAGCAAGCCGTGACGCGACGAGACGGTCGATTGCGTCCTGAACGGCGTGTAGGTGCAGCTCCGCCATCAGGCGATGGCCGGCTGGGGTGGGATGGGGGTCCACACTCCATTCGGCCAGCCGCGTCCAGTCCAGCAGGGTAAAACTTAGCGCTTCCTCTCCGTCATAAGCCTGAAAGGCCGCGGCGGTGTCCACAACGAATACCTGCGGATTGCCAAAGCCATCCCGCAGTCTCTCGTTGAACCCACGGAGCAGAAAATCCACCGTACCGCCCAGCCAGGTGCCGCCGGCGGGGTTGGGAATTGTCGTGAGAAGGAGGAGGACATCCGGGTTTTGTCCGAGTAAAAAATCCAGCAGTCGGGTCATGGTATTTTCAAATGCGGCCACAGTTTTCTCCAGCCCGGCGGTAAAATCCCCGTTTTGGACGCTGTGTACCAACGACTGCAAAAGTGAGGAAAGCTCTTTCCCCCCGTTTTCCCGGAGCTGCAGGAGGAAATCCCGTCCGGGTGTGGACGAATCGAGAGGGATTTGCAGCACTTCCCGCATGGTGTTGCCCAGGTATTGCAACAGGTCGTTTCCGCCGATGCTGATGGTGAGGATATCCGTCTCGGAGACCGCGTCTTTTATAGTCCCCGACTCGACGCTTTCCAGCAGTTCCGCACTGGTTTGGCCGTCAACCCCGAAGTTCTGGAAGCTCACATCAAGGCCTTTTCCAGCAAAACGGGTCTGCAGTTTCTCCGCTAGGAGACAGCCGTATGCGTCTCCCGGGTCACAACCGTATCCCCGCGCGATGGAATCCCCCAGAGCAACCACTTCCAATTCCATACCCTGGGCGAAAACCGGCTGGACGATGCCAGGAAGACGGAGGAGAGGGAAGAAGAGGAACAAGATAGACAAACCCCAAGCGGCCCAGCGGTGCGGCCGATCCATAGACGCTCGATTCATAAGCACCTCCCTTTGCGGTTTTATCCGCGGTCGGTTATAGTATATGCGAAGGGGGAATCCCCTAGACGGGAATTAAAGCGATGTGTTGTCCGTTCCGGTTCGCTGTCGTATAGCATGGGCGGTTTGTTCCAGCCTTTCCGCTCTGTCCGTCACGCCCGCCTTCCGAAGCGCGGCGGCGGCGCTTTCGATCCGTTTTGCCTGTCGAAGCAGGAAAGCGGCACCGTCCGGATCGGCCGGATCCAGCTCTCCACAGTAGCGGGCGGCGGGTCGCTCTGCCTGTTCCGCCGCCTTTTGGGGATGATAGGCGGCCCGGATAACGATATACAGCCGGTTCCCCTCCCGCACCGCCCTTTCGGTTTCAAGTGCAAACCCATTCGCAAACAGGAATTCCCGCAGGTCTTCGGGCTTGGACATGGGCTGTAAAATTAGACGGTACCGGCCGTCTTTGCACCAGGGGGCGGCAGCGAGGATGGCGGCGATGGTTTCCCCACCCATCCCGGTAATCGCCACATCATCCGTCTCTTCCGGCCGGACAGGGGACAGCCCGTCCCCTAGCCGGAGGGAAATCCGGCTGTCCATCCCGGCCTGTTTCACCGTCTCCCTAGCGCGGGAGAGGGGGCCGGGGCGGATATCCGCAGCGATGGCGGTGGGGCAGACGCCCTGTGCGACTAGGTATACCGGCAGATAGCCGTGATCCGTGCCGATATCCGCCATACGTTTCCCCGGCCGTGCAAGGGAGGCGCACATGGCCAGGCGAGGAGATAATGAGGGCGAAGACATAAAAAATCCCCTTTTCAAAAAGAAAGTTGAGTGAACGATACCCCGGCGGGTTGAATATACAGGGCTGATAACTCCACGCGGTTTCGTACGAGCGGTTATTCCTCTCAATAAAGAATCGGGATGGTTTTTTCCCCCGCGGCTATGGAATACCCGGAGACAAAGGCGGAAATCCAGACGGCGCAACCGTGCGGATACAGGATACGATACAGGGATTAAGGGTTGTGGTTTTCGCGGGGGATTCCAGCCAGACGGAGAAAAGAATTGTTTAGCCCGTTATGGCGATGTTTGGAAATGGCCGTATCCCCTCGTTGCCCGCAACACGGCCTTTATCCGATAACAAGATGAAAAACGGCGCGAACCCGTTGGGCCGCGCCGTCCACTATTCCGCATTAGTTCGGAAAACCCTTTGGATTATTCCGCTTTGCCCGCAATGTGTTCGTTCAGCTTCTTTACGATGTCGTCGCAGTCCACACCGTGGACGGAGCAGGCCTGTTCGATCGTTTCGCCGCGGGAAGCGGGGCACCCCAGGCAGTGCATCCCCATCTCCATAAAATAGGTGGCTGTGGTGCGGTCAAAATCCAGCACATCGCCGATAACGCTGTCTTTGGTGATAACCATATAGCCAAATCCTCCTGTTAACTGTTTAACGTCTGTCGAATTGGTTTTGTTTCATGATAACGCCGCTGGAAAGCGCCATTATCGTTTTTATTATAAAGGAACAAGCGCGGAAATGCAACCCCTCTTTCCTCCAAGCCCAATGTATACCGGCCGGTTTTTGAATCCAACGGTTATATACAAAGCTTTCCTGTTCCTTTGGACAGGATGGCAGAAGCGGAAATGGAATATGCACAATCGGACGAAAATGCCTGTTTTAGAGTTTATATGCAATAAATGATTGAAAGAAAAAGCAACTTTGTGGTAAAATTTATCCGGAGTCCTGGAAAAATATACCTATAGGCACGTATGTCCGTTAATTGTATTTTTTATTCAATGGCGCCGCCTGGAAGGGGGCGCCTTTTTTCTGCCCTTTTCCGCATCGGTTCCTGTTAAAATAAGGGAGGAAACCGGGTATACTAGATAAAGGCATTGACGAAATTTAAAGCGTATGGTATAATAGTATTAAAAACTAGATAATATAATAAATTAAGAAAAATAATATTATTTACAAAATGAGTATTTGGCGATTTGAATAACAGAGAATAGGAACCGGGAGGCTGCTTATGGAAAAGAAAAAGATTCAGTTGATTGTGGATAGCTGCTGCGACTTAACGCCCGAGCTGAAGGAACGCCTTCAGGTGAAAGTCGCCCCGCTGAAGGTGCGGGTATCCAGCGGGGCGGAGTATATTGATGACGGTACGGCGGATATACCGGCCCTGATCGCCGATATGGCCCGGTCCAAGCAAGGCACGGCGTCCGCCTGCCCTTCGACCGAGGAATACGCCGAACCCATGCGGGAAACGGAGGAATGTTTTGTCGTCACCCTTTCCAGTAAGTTGAGCGGGTCGTATAATGCGGCGCGGGTGGCGGCGGATATGGTGATTGAGGATCATCCGGAGAAAAAGATCCATGTCTTCGATTCAGAGAGCGCCTCCGCCGGAGAGGTGCAGCTCGCCCTTTTTCTGCACGACCGGATAGAGGAGGGATTGGCTTTTGAGGAAATTATCCCCTTGGCGGATGCGTTTATCGCCAAAATGCGCACCCTTTTTGTACTGGAGGACTTGGGGAATTTTGTGAAGAGCGGGCGATTGAGCAAGGTGTCCGGGCTGTTGGCGTCGGTATTGTCCCTTTGCCCGATTATGGGGGACAACGGGTACGGTGATGTCAAGCTGGTTGCCAAAGCCCGGGGTGTCCAGAATTCACTCCGGAAGCTGGTGGAAATTATCGGGGAACTGATGGAGGGGAGGAAGGATAAGTCGGTGCGTCTGGTGCTGGCCTTCTGTAACTGCCCCGCCCGCGCGGAATCGCTGAAAGCGGCGTTGCTGGAGAAGTGTGCTATGCTGCGGGAGATCATCCTGGTGCCGACGGGTGCACTTTCCACTATGTACGCCAATGACGGCGGCGTCATTGTTGCGTTTTAAATGGGAATAACGGAAAAAACCAAAAAGGAACGGCCAAACTGGCCGTTCCTTTTGTGTAGCCGTAATTGGAAATGTCGCCCTTATATACTGGGCACAAGCTGGATATCCAGCCCGGTAATAGTGATTTCCGCGCCTTCCGCCAAATTGACGTTGCGGAATTCTTTCACAGAACCGCCCTTTTCGTCCAGGGACATGTCGGCCCGGATGCCGCCGTTTTCCTCCGAACCGGAGACGACGGTCCCACTGCCGCGTAGGACTTCCACCGTGTAAACGCCGGCCGGGAAATCCTTCCCGGCGGTAAACGTGGCGGAGGGGGAGGGGGCCGCCGTCGTGCCTGTACTGCTGTTTTCGGCGGTGGTTTTCCCCGTTTCCGCCGTTTTGGTCGGATCCGCGGCCTGTGGAGCGGTGCCCACAACCGTCGGGGCCGTTGTCGTATCCCCGGGGACTGCGTTTCCCCCGGAACCACTGAGCACCGCCAGTGTAACGGTTTTTGTCGCCGTATTGCTTCGTGCGGAGGTAGCGCCGCTGGCCATCCCTTTGACGTGGACGGTCATCCCGGTCACGGTCATAGTGTCGCCTACCTCCAACGACACGCCGTTGAATCCGCAAACCGTTTCGGGCCCGCCTTCCGCCACCAACTGCGCGTCGACAACGCCCAACGCGGTAAAGAGCCGCCCTTCCCCTTTTTGGGCGATGATGGTGTAAACCCCCGCCGGAATATCCACCCCGACCACGTAGTGGCCGCTGGGGAGCGTTTCTTCATAAGGGGTGCCCTTTATGTCGGTATTAGAAGAGGAACCCGCGGTGGGAAGGCTCAGCCCCCAGGGACCGCCAAACTGCTGTGCCGCCACCGCCGCGCCGGCGGACAACAGGGCCAAAGCGAATACCAGAATCAGCGAATTCCGCAGCCAATGGCTGGGCCGGGGCGTTTTCTCCGGCTCCGACGGGGCTTCAATATAATTTTTTTCGATGTCGTCTGCCGCTGTGCTGCTGCTTCCCTCGGAGAAAGCGGCGGCTTCCGTGGAATCTTCCGCGGACGGTTTCCCACAGGAGGGGCAGTATCCGCCGTCATATGGTTTTCCGCATTGGGCACAGATCATGGGGATTTCCTGCCTTTCCGGCTTAAAGCCAATGAGGGGGTGGACAGTTGGTCGGGCGGCGCTACCCGCCGATCAACTGGCGCAGGCGGGCGATTTCTTCCGCCGTCAGGGCGGGGATCCCGACGGCCTTTTTTTCTTCCGGTTCCGCGGGAGTCAGGGAAGGGGTGTCGATCCGGCCAAGGAGATAATCGACCGAACAGTTGAAATAATCCGCCAGCGCCGCCAGCTTGTCCGCCGAAGGCATGGAGCCGCGTTTCATATTATCCAATACGCTTTTGTTCAGATGGCTTTCCCGTAATACCTGGTTGATGCTGATACCGCGCTTTCGCGCGAGCGCGGTAACGCGGTCGATTACTGTCTGCACGTCGATCATGAAGCCGTTTCCTCCGTTCCTGTTGCCGTAAATTCATTCTACACTTTCCGGGATTTCCTGTCAACTGTTCGGGAAATCTTTCAAATAAAGGGGTGTTTCCGCGTATTTCGGGAAAATTTGGTAAAATATATACATTGTTTTCGAATGAAGTGAAAACCGGATAGTCCCTTTGCTAAACGGGGGAAACAACGATAGGCGTTGTGAAAACGGCATATGGATATATATTGCCGAGAGACCTATTCGAATGAACACAAAGACGTGGCCTGTATATTCTGCCGACCAGATGATATCCCAGTAAAAACAAACCTCCTCGGATGCTGATATGCGCCCGGGGAGGTTTGTTTATCCGTGCGTCTCCGCCGTTTCCGGATGCAGGGTTTTGCATTGCCGTTCCAGCGTATCGTACACCGCATGGCTGTGGCCTTCGTCGCATAGGAAGACTAGGATATCGCCCGCCCGCAGTTCGGTATCCCCGGCAGGCACCAGCTCGTCTTCCCCGCGGCGTACCGAGATGATCAAGGAATGGGCAGGCCATTGGACATCCCGGATCGTCTTCCCACAGACCGGTGCACCGTGATGGACCGGTGTTTCCACCAGAACCTTTTCGCCGCCCTCTTTCGCCGTTTCCTCCTGCGCGGGCTCCCGCTTTTTCAGCAGGCGGTGGAGGAGCTGATCGTAAATCGGCTTGGCCCGCAGCAGGTCGGCGACGGCGTAGGCGGTGAGGGAGACTAGGGACAGCGTCAGCAGATGGGAGAAGCTCCCGGTCATCTCGCTGATAAGGATGATCCCGGTCACCGGCGCCCGCACGATCGCGGCAAAGAATCCGGCCATTCCCAAGATGACAAAGTTCGGCAGCGCGCCGTCTGCCCCAAGCGGGGCGGTGATGCCGCTGAAAACGCCGCCTACAATGGAACCGAGTACCAGCAAGGGCAGAAAAATCCCGCCGGGAGAACCGGAGCCAAAACTCATCATGGAAAAAAGGAATTTCACGGCGAATAAAACCAGCAGTGCGGCGAGCCCCATCCCTGCCGTGATCCTGCCGACCAAGTGGTGGCCGCCGCCCAGCACAGCGGGGTAGACAAAGCCGAGGATGCCCGCCAGCAGAAAGGGGATCGCCGTTTTTATGTAGGGATACCGGATGCGGTCATATAGGTTCTGCGTCTTTTCCACACAGAAATTGTAACCGGCCCCCAGCAGCCCGGTCAGGACGCCGAGCAGGATCACCAGCCAATATTGCCCAAGCGGCATCATTTGCGCGGCGGAAAAATCGAATACCGGCTCCAGCCCGAACACGTTGCGGGAGAGAAAATCCGCCGTAATCGAGGATGCCATGGCGGAGAGCAGCACCTCTACCGAAAAGTTTTTGTGAAGCTCTTCCAGAGAAAAAAGCACCCCGGCCAGCGGCGAGTTGAATGCGGCGGAGAGCCCGGCGCTCGCCCCGCAGGTGAGTAGCAGTTTTTCCTCCGTCCGGCTGCGGCCCGCAAGCTGCGCCACACCCTTTCCTGCCATGGCTCCGAGCTGGATGGAAGGGCCTTCCCGTCCAAGCGAAAGGCCGGAACCGATCGCCAGCACCCCGCCGACAAATTTCGCAGCCAATACCCTCCACCATATTTGCTGAAGACAACCTGTCATTTCCCCTTCCACCTGGGGGATGCCGGAGCCGGAAATCAGCGGTTCCCACCGGAGCAGCAGCGTCACTACCCCGGCCACCGCCAGGAGGAGGACGAACCACAGGGGGATAAACCAGGGATGGCGGCTGCCGTAATCCAGCGCCGAATGGAGCAGGTCGTCCGCTTTTTCCAGTGCGATACGGAAAGCGATGGTGACCAGCCCGGCGGTAAGGCCGACGCCGATCCCCTGCAGTACCAGGGAATAGCGAAAATGGTGGAAGCGCTTGAGCTGCTTTGCTATGGAATGCTTTTGCTGCGACATAACCGACACCTCGTCCCTCATAACTTCCTTTATTATAGTCCGGAAATGGGGAAAAAGCAAAGAGCGGGCCGGGCGGCATCCGTCTGTCGGTTACGCCCGCTTTGGTTCAGCCGCCGGCAGAGTATCCGCCCATGAAAAAATTTTAAAAAACCTATTGACAAAAACGGCTGTGGTCGTTATAATAACATTCGTCGCTAAAAGGTAGGCGCTTAAATCGCTGCCAAAAGTGAGAAATATGCGGATATGGCGGAACTGGCAGACGCGTTAGATTCAGGTTCTAATGAGCGCAAGCTCATGGAGGTTCAAGTCCTCTTATCCGCACCATGCGTGGAAGAAACCGACTTTGTGTAAAACAAAGTCGGTTTCTTCATTTTCCGATTTATGTTATACTTGTCTATGGTGATGCAAATGGCTAGAAGATTTGAAGCTTATGATTCAGCATTGATGTTTTCCAACGCATTTAGGATTTTGCTAAATAAACATATGTCTGCGCGGATAACCGGAAGCTATGAAGATTTTGCATTGTTAGTTCCGGCAATGGTAAATGGAGCGTTTGCATGCGAACTATTTCTTAAAGCTTTATTGGAAGTTTCTCTTAGAGGGCATAAGCTTTACAATGACTTGTTTTGTAAGTTGGATTTGTCTACTGCACAAGAGATAGAAACAGTTGTCATTGAGTGCTTTAAAAAGAAAAAGAACACCGTAATTAATTCGGAACAATTTATTTCTAATTTTAAAACTATAGAAAGATCTTTTGAAGAGTTCCGTTATTTTTACGAACCCCAAAATAACAATGAAATTAAAGTTTATCATATTGATTTTGTTGAAGTCCTGGTCTTTTCATTAAGAGCAATCTGCGAGCAAAGATTCGGTGTAAGGCCAGTACAGGAGTAATAAATTGCTTGATATCTTTTTTGTCAACGCTTCCCAATCCTGAATAGGTTGAACCTCTTTATCATTGGTAAGATATTCGGCCTATTCATGTTTTATGAAGAGTTTAAGGGATTTAAGCTCTAACGGAACCCCCGTCGCAGACGAATTTTTGTCTGCCACGGAGGTTTTGTATGTAAGCGCAAAAACAACTATTTTCCAAAAATTTCTTATTTATGCTTGTTTTCATTTCCTTTTTAAGGTATAATTATATACAACGCTGTTAAAGCACTGTTGAGTACTTTGGCAGGTAACGGAAGATAAGCCCTCCTTGTCGAATACGTCAGGGAGGGCTTTAATGCGTATTTTTCTACATAATAGCTATCAAAAATAAAAATAGTTTTAGTATGATTTCTGGTTTGACGAATGGGAAGGTGTAGGAATGTTTGCTGCCAGCACATACGATGAAGTTAAAGCAATCGTAAAGCGGATTGAAATTTGGAAATTGTTGTCCTTTTGTTTGTCAAGCCGACGAATCAGGATGCAATGAATATTATAAAAGAGTTTGAATACACCCACTATAATTCAGAAAGATATTGTTCTATTTTTGCTGTCGGTTATTCGGATAATTTTTATAAAGCTAACGATAAGACATACAAACGGATTGATACTGTGCTTAATAATGATTGGTATTTCAGTATGAAAGCATTTGTAGAATTCTTTCCCAATACATGTGTAGCGGAAGTGAAACTTACCAATATAATCTAACTTACTTGATCGCTCAGAATGAAGCGTTTTGTCGGTTTCTGTGTTCTGCACGCAAAAAATATAATGTTATGGTTGAACTGCTGGAACGAATATATAAAACGGCCACAGTACAAGAATTTTTATCTAAAGAACCACAACAGTGTGATAAGATAACCATTCTCCTCAACAACTTTTTAAAGGGCACCCTTAACAGCAAGAATATTTATTTGACGGAGGATTTTTCAGTTTTAGCAGCAAAATGTTATTCAACAGACGATCTGTTTACGATATGCTATGAAAATTGTCGAAGAAGCGGACATATTAACATGAAACAAGATGACCTTGAAAACATGATACAAGCCGTTTTGAAAATACCAACTCAAGAGAGGTGACAAAAAAATATTGGGAAAGTCATAGATGAAGTAAAAAAACGTTTTATAGAAGTTCTGGATAATAAAGATACATTTTTTACATCACGGTCTTCTTCAAACCGAAAGGAAGAAAGAATGGGAAGACAATTTTTCGTCCTTTACACACTGCATCGCTGGTTGAACAAATTGCTATGGTTGCTATGCTGCAAATTTTGGTGTATGAAATTAGTTCAGAGGAAAATTGATTCCATCTGAGCTTAGTCGAATGCTTCCTTCTAATTTTTATGGGAATCGAGTATCCTATGACGCCAGGAATCTCTTTAAACCATGGCAGGAACAATATCATGAATATACCCCAAATGCCAATGATCGTCTGCTTGAATACAGCCGATCGGCAGCTTATCGGTATGAAGTCAATCTGGATCTGGGAAAACTTCTTTCCGTCTATTGAACCCCAAGTGTTGTTCCAGTTTATCCGTGAAAGATTTCCTCTCAAATGGAAAGACGAGGATATTTTAACGGCTGAAGCTATTTTAAGAAAATTGTTGCTGTTTGAAATGGATAAATTGGACACACAGGAGTGGAGATGGTATCTTAATACTGAGGAGCAGGATCTGCCGCAAGGCCGTTTTTTTGCGAGAGGTCTACCGCAAGGCCTTCCTCATACTTATTTTATGGCCAATTTATTTATGTTATTGATCCAAGAAAAATATAAAGAAGTTTTTCCCGGCGAAATGTTTTTTATGTAGATGACTCTGTAATTTTTACAAATGGTTCCGAAAATGGCAAACTGAGCAAACAAAGTTTTAAAGAGTCGATTGATAAATTAAATGTATCCATAAGGAGGAAGAACAATTACGTAATAAAAATACCAACACAGATTTTCTGCCTACTGGACATAATCTTTCAAAGCTTAGCGAAGAGTCCCGGTTCCACTGGATCTCACACTTGATCACAGATGGCTACAACATATCTGTGGAATATTACCCAACAGAAAACCTGACTCAGCGTTCAGATAACAGAATTTTAATAAATGGCTGTATCACTGAGAAATTGATATTAACAGTTGATGTACTCATGTCTCAAACTACACCGATTAAAAAACTGAAAAATTGTCATTATATCACTAAAAGTGATCTTTATAGTGAGGAAGACGGACATATTGCTGTGAAGCTTTTAAGTGAAGGAAATGCTGAGTGCGAAAATACGCAATGTAATTTTCTCTGTAAATGGTTTACTTTGAAAAACAACTATTTATTGGAAGAAATTGGACATTTAAAACAATATCTCAATAATTTATCAGAAATGTTTTTTCATCCGGAAATTGAGATTCGAGTAAGAGTGATCGCTGATCGAGAAATTCCTAATGACATTTTTGATTACCTTCGAGATTATGTGGACAAACATTAAAATCATTTAATTATGATAGTTTTATACAATTTTGCAACTGCCTTTAGATTAGAAAATCAAGCGGTATAGACAGCCATTATTTACAAGTTTTAGCACAAGCCGTAGACGATAATTTTCATCTGCGGCCTGTGCTTATCTACCGAATTGTATATCTCTGTCGGCTATCTGATTTTCGGGTATCCTCAAATCATTTTGTGGAATTTTTGTGGCTTTGGGCAACCAGTTCTCTCAAGACACAGAGGGCTAATCACAAATTTCAAGAAAAGATTTAAAAAATTCTGTTGATAGCAGGAAATAATAAAAATATCAGATAAACCTGTTTGACGGACATTCTTGAAGTGAAACTGAAAATTAAATAATGGCCTATTTGAGTTGGATCATAATGCAACGTTTATAAATGCGAATCAAACGATACAAAACAAGCCTAAACGGCTCATACCACATGGCTTTAATGCGGATGCCATTTATTATAGCGTGTTTTCCCGTTTCGTCCAATATATTCCGCCGATGAACATGGATATTCCATAGAATAGTTTCTGGCTAGGCTACATTGTTCGTCATCATGGTCTCTCCCCAAATCAAATGGAGGCAGAGAAAATGTCTCCGCCTCCATTATCACATTAAAGCTGCGCCAATATTTCCGCTGCGTTGGTATCCGGTTTTACCTTGGGCATGACCTGTTGTATCTTGCCCTGTTCGTCAATGAGAAAGGTGGTACGCACCACACCCATTGTGGTTTTGCCGTACAGCTTCTTTTCCTGCCAGACGCCGTAGGCCTGGATGGCGGCCAGTTCTGGGTCCGAAAGCAGAATAAAGGGCAACCTATATTTTTCAGCAAACTTGACATGCGAGACGGTGCTGTCGCGGCTGATGCCGATCACTTCCACTCCCTTTTTTTGAAACTCCCCATAAAGCTCGGCAAAAGCGTAGGCTTGTTTGGTACAGCCGGGCGTATTGTCCTTGGGATAGAAATATACAACCACCTTTTTTCCCGCAAAGTCGGAAAGAGAAACCTCTTTTCCGTCCTTATCTTTCAGTGTAAATCCCGGCGCTTTGTCACCGATTTTGAGCATAATCATTCTCCTACTCTGTAATCATTTGGATTCCTTTTTCCAGTGTTTGAAAATCCAGCATCCCGCTGCTATACGTCACCAGGTTGCCGTTTTCGTCAATGAAAAAGGTGGCAGGGAACCCGGTTACATAATACGCATTGACCGCTTCCAGTTCCGTATCAAAGAACACGTCAAACCCGAAGCCTTCCTGCGCGATATATTCTTTTGCAGACGCCATCGTTTCCTGAACGCCGTCGGTGGCGTTCACCATAAGGAACTGCACATCGGGATATTTTTCATACGCCTTATCAAAATCCGGCATTTCGACCTTGCAGTAATAGCACCAGGTGGCCCAGAAGTTGAGGACGACCGGCTTCCCCTTGTAATCGGAAAGTCTCACCTCATTGCCTTCCTCGTCAAGGATCGTAAAATCCGGCGCCGCATAGGCGCTCTCTCCCGAAGCCGAATCCTGCGTCTGTGAATTCGGCATCAGGTGGTCTCCGCCGTAATTCTTGCTCAGTACCTGATACAAGACGGCGGCTCCCGCGATTACCGCCACAAGGGCAACCGCCAGAATGATCCATTTCACCTTGCTTTTCATGGTAATGTTTCCCTCCTATGACAGCAGCGCCAGGAACCTGCCGAACAGCCCTGTCGCCATCAGCACGCCGATGATCACCAGGAAAGCGCCGCTGACGATGTTGATGACCCGGTAGTGCCTTTTAATAAAGGAGAAAGCGCCTTTGAGCTTATCGATGAGCACCGCGCTGACAAAAAACGGGATCCCAAGGCCCAGCGAATACAGCAGCAGCATCACAACGCCTTGCAGCACATTCCCCTGGCTGGTGGCCAGCATCAAAGCAGACCCCAGGAAAGCACCGACGCAGGGCGTCCACCCTATGGAGAAAACCACGCCGAATAAAACGGAAGAGAAAAATCCCAGGTTATCGGTTTTGGCGAGCTTAGAGCCTTTGAAGAGGTTAATCTTAAACACGCCGAGGAAATTGAGACCGAAAAAGATCACGATCAGACCCGTGATGATATTCACAGCCATTTGGTGCTCATTCAAGAGTCGGCCGAAGGTCCCGGCCAGGGCGCCCAAAAGGACGAATACGACGGTAAATCCCAGGATAAAGCCCAAGGCGTTTTTGATAACCCGTCTATTCTTTTTGGCGCTGCCGCCGTCATCCCCGTCTCCGTCATTCCCGCCGGCAAAATACGAGATATAGATGGGAAGCATCGGCAAAAGGCACGGGGATACGAAGGTGATGATCCCTTCCAGAAACGAAATTAAATACTGCATGATACGGTTTCTCCCCTGTAAGAGTGAATGCCGCCGATATCGTATACATAACTATATCCATTTCGCTTCAGATACGCTGCAGCGCTTGCGCTTCTGCCGCCGCTCAGGCAGTGAACGAAGAGCGGGGTTGCTTTATCCGGGACCCTCCCGTCCACCGTGTCCAGCCTGTCCAGCGGTATATTCATGCTTCCCTCGATATGATAATCGGCATATTCCTCTTTGGTGCGGACGTCGAGCAAAACGGCGCCTTTGGTATTTTTCCATTCCTTAACGCCCTGATTGATATCTCTGCCAGTAAACAGACCAAAGAACATGGCATTTCCCATCCTTATTTTTTATTTGCTTCCTATTATAACAAGCGTCTGGAGGAATTACCGTGACTCAGTCACAAAATAGAAGCTCCTGCCCATAAAAGCAGGAGCTTTTGCATGATCTGCGTTACACGTCCGCCTTCCAAAGGCCGTGAAGGTTGCAGTAGGCATAAGCGGCAACCGGCTTTTCATCCGCCAGGGCAAAGGTTACGACGGGGGCCGCGCCGGCTTCCAGGCACTTGCGCTGGCCGCCTTTGTCGGTCTGGAGATAGACCCACTGGATGCTGTGCTCTTCGGTCATGGGATGCTGCACCGATCCGACCTCCACCTTGACGGTATGGCCTTCCACGGTAACCACCGGGATATGTTTCTCCGTGCTGGCTTCTACGGTCCCGGGTTCGAGCGGCGTCATCTTTTGGCCGCAGCACATAAGCGGTACTCCTGCGTTGTGGATTAGTCCCACCAGATTGCCGCAATGCTCACAAATGTAGAATCGGTTTTCACACATATCCATTTCTCCATTCCTTTTATGTTCATTCACAAAGCCGCCGTGTATCCGGCAGGATCTCCGCCGATTATCCGTACATCATATACATGTTCCATAATCCACCCATTTCCTTCGATTGATATTCCACAGCGGCTGTGATAAAATATTTTATGGCCCTAAAATCTTCGCCTGTGCCCTGCGTGGAGCCTTACTTGCATTCGGTGCAGATGTATTCTGGCACGGTGCGCTCATGGATAACCGATTCATACAGCCGCCATCCTCCGGCAAGGTTGGAGCAGTCGTAACCGTTCCCCGTCAGGATCCGGCAGGCGATATACGAGCGCAAGCCGGAATGGCAATGGACATAGACCGGCTTGTCCTTGGGGATCCGATGGAGGTTTTCTCGCAGGGAATCCAGCGGGATGTTCATAAACCCGTCGATCATGCCGCGGGCCACCTCGGTTTTGGTCCGGACATCCAGCAGCGTTGCGCTGCCGTCGCGGGGCAGGGCTTCCACGTCATGCCAAAAGAACTGCTTGATCTTGCCGGAGATCACGTTTTCCGCAACGAATCCCACCATATTGACGGGGTCTTTGGCCGAGCCAAAGGGCGGCGCATAGCAAAGCTCCAGGTTTGCCAGATCCGTCACCTTGGCGCCAAAACGGATAGCGGTTGCCAGGACATCCATACGCTTGTCAACGCCGTCAAAGCCGACAATCTGCGCCCCGAGCAGTTTGTGCGTTGCTTTATCCCACAGCACCTTTACCGACATGTTGGACGCCCCCGGATAGTAAGAGGCGTGGGAGCCGGAATAGGTGTACGTTTTGTCATACGCGATGCCTGCTGATTTCGCGCTCTTTTCGCTTAAGCCCGTGGTGGCAACCGTCATGTCGAACAGCTTGAGGACAGCCGAGCCTTGCGTGCCGGTATAGGCGCTGCCGTAACCAGCAATGTTGTCCGCCGCGATGCGGCCCTGCTTGTTGGCGGGCCCGGCGAGGGGGACGAACGCGGGATTGCCCGTGATAAAGTCTTTCACTTCCACTGCGTCGCCAACCGCATAAATATCCGGAAGGTTCGTCTTCATGTGGCTGTCCACAACGATGCTTCCGCGGGCGTTTCGCCGAATGCCGCAGGCTTTGGCCAGGGCGGTCTCCGGACGGACTCCCACCGACAGGATGACCATATCCGCGGGGATTTCTCCCTTTTGCAAGACAACGGCATGGTCCCGGATGGCTGTCACGCCGTTTTGCAGATACAGGCGGATCCCCTTCTTTTTGATATAGCGATGGACATCCGCCGCCATATCCAAGTCCAGAGGGGCAATCAGATGATCGGCAAGTTCGACGATGGATACATCCAGTCCCGCTTCGGCGAGGTTTTCCGCCATCTCCACCCCGATATATCCGCCGCCAATGACGACGGCCGATTTTGGCTTTGCGGCAGCGATGTAATTTTTGATTTTCAGGGTGTCCGGGATATTGCGGAGCGTAAACACCATATCACTGTCAATGCCCGCAATATTCGGCTTGATTGGCTCGGCTCCGGGAGACAGGATCAAGTTGTCGTAGGTTTCCTCGTAGGTTTCGCCCGTACGGAGGTTTTTCACTGTTACGGTTTTCGCTTCGGGATCGATTTTGATCGCCTCGTTGCATACGCGCACATCGATGCGGAACCGGGCCTGAAAGCTTTCCGGCGTCTGCAGGGTCAGGTTTTCCCGGTCGCTGATGGCGCCGCCGATATAATACGGCAGGCCGCAGTTGGCGAAAGAGACGTATTCGCCCCTTTCCAAAATCACGATCTCGGCCGTTTCGTCCAGCCGTCTGAGTCTCGCGGCAGCGGAGGCACCGCCGGCCACGCCGCCGATAATGATGGTTTTCATTGGTGTTTCCCTCTTTTCTGAAAGGAGTATATCGTTATGGCGCAAACAATGTTTGAACCAGTGTACAAAGACATATTCCCGTTCTGGAATGAAATCTCTGCGGGTGTACAGGCATATATCTGCCGGCATTCCGTTGCGATGACCTATTTGAAAGGCACCACCATCCACGACGGTTCGGAATGCTCCGGCGTATTCTTTATCCGCTCCGGATGCCTGAGGGTGTATATGATGTCTGAGAAAGGAAAGGATATCACGCTGTACCGTCTGTATCCGGGCGATATGTGTATGCTTTCCGCATCCTGCGTAATCCAGGCCATTACCTTTGATGTGATGATCGATGCGGAGGAGGACAGCGAATGCTACGTCATCAGCGGCCCCGCCTTTGCCTCAGTCAGCAAGGACAATCCGAAAATCAAAATCTTCTCCCTGGAGACCGCGGTCAGCCGCTTTTCCGATGTGATGTGGGTGATGCAGCAGATCCTCTTTATGGGCATGGACCAAAGGCTGGCCATTTTCTTGTCCGATGAATCGAAAAGGACCGGCTCCGACGTCATCCCGCTTACCCACGAACAGATCGCCAAATATATGGGCTCCGCCCGCGAAGTGGTGACCCGCATGCTCAAGTATTTTGCAGGCGAAGGGATCGTCGAGGTTTCCCGGAAAGGGGTTAAGATCCTTGACAAAAAACGCCTGAGGGAGTTAGCCCTCTAACATGGCGAGAATTTGCGGCTTGGGCCTTGCTCCGACCGAATGATTCACAACCTTGCCGTTTTTCATCACGACCAGCGTCGGGATGCTGGCAACGCCAAAGGCCTGCGCCAGCTCGGGTTCGTTGTCCACGTTGACTTTGCCAACTAGGTACTGTGGGTTTTCTTCGGCAATTTGATCGACCAGAGGGGAAACCATACGGCAGGGGCCGCACCAGTCGGCATAAAAATCGAGCAGAACGGTTTTCCCACTGCTTTTGACCTGCTCAAAATTATTTTTATTTACAATAGATACGGACATGGTTCATTACCCTTTCTTTTTTATTTGTGTCTATATTATAACCTCCCCAAATCCCATGTTCAGTGACCAAATCACAGTATAATATCCCTTTATACCAGTTTCCGTGTATAATTGAGCAAAGGCTTGGCAATAAAAAATATTTCAGCAAAGCATCTTGATTTTTACCGTGGTTGCACGTTATAATAGATACAATTACTTGACTATATCGTATTGTTTACACATTTAAGCATAGGCGGGTTGACGATGGAAGCAGGATTGAATTTAAAATTAAAAAAAGCCTTATCGGAAATGCTTTTTCTCTCTATTTTGGAAGAACAGCCCCGGCCCATTTTGGAAGTGAGCAGATTGCTCGGCCAAAGGAGCGGAGGCGTTTGCAGCATGCAGTTTCCCTATGCCATTGTTTATCGCATGATGGAAAACGGTTACATTGTTGAACAAGGGAGCCGGAAAACCCAGGATAGGCGGCGGACCTTTTACGCGCTTACCGATTCGGGAAAGGATTACCTGCGCGGATTGGAAAAGGACTACAAGAATTTTATTAATGCCGTTAACCGGGTTTTTTCCAAAGAGCTGTAAGGCAACGGGCGGAAGGGAACCGGCTATGGCATTATGGGCATAGGAATGCGGGCCCCACCGATATGCTGCTGCGGCGTATGACGAATACCACGGTTTCAAGGACGCAGCGATGGATGATGCCATGAAAAAAGAGAAGGCAAATGCCTTCTCTTTTTTTTCCGCCTTATGGAATAGTCAGTATGTTGATAGGAGAAATTACAGAAACAGTGTTGGTCTCACAGTTTCCGTTAAGACGGCTTGTGATATCTTTGGAATTTGCAACCCGTATGGGTATAAACAACCCCATAGGAGGACAGAATAATTTTGCCCCCCTATGAAGCAATGTTAATCAAACAGCTTAAATGATTTGATAGGGTCCAGATAAGCTGTGAAACAGGAGCGATGAACTGTGCGGCTAATTCTGCATGGGAACCACCTCCCTTTCGACAGTATCCGCACAAATTCTCCTTTCTAATGCAACTTAACTATAGCACAAACAATAAACGATGTCAACAATATCTTATAAACAATAGTATTGACGACAATATATTGAAGTCGTATAATGTAATATATTGTAAGGATGTGAGAACGTGAGCATAAGCGATAATTTAAAGCGCGGAACCATTGATCTTGTGCTTCTCACATTGCTGAAGGAGGAGGATATGTACGGGTATCAGTTGACCCAGACGATGGAGGAGCGGAGCGGCGGCATGTTCTCCATAAAAGAAGGTTCCATGTATCCCACGCTGTACCGTCTGCTGGGCAAGGGGCTAATATCGGATCATCAGGAAAAAGTGGGCGTTCGCCGGACGCGGGTGTATTATCATCTTGAACCGGCGGGAGAAGCGTATTTGGAAGAGATACGCAGGGAGTATTTGTCGCTTAACCGCGGCATTCTAAAAATTTTGGGTTGTTCCATAACGGAGGATGGGGAGCAATGAACATGGCCTTGGGAAAAGAACTGGCAAAGTACTACAAGGAAATTGAAAAGTCGCTTCTGGGAACAAAGGAAGAAAAGCGCAAAATCCTTCAAATTCTCAAAAACGATGTGGAGGATTTTGTGGCGGAGAAACCGGACGCCACGGCGGATATGGTTCGCGAAAGGTTTGGCGATCCTGCGTTGTTCGCGCAGGAAAGTATCGCGTACATAACGCCGAACGAGGCGAGAAGCTTTACCCGGAAGCATAAACGCGCATTGATTGCCGTCGGTGTACTGGCGGTAGTTGTTGTCGTGACTGTTGTTTTGTTGACTGCGATCAGGTCAATGACGCCTGGTACTATTGGAGAAGGCGAAGTCCAAGAAGTACCACTCGACAGTAGCGCTGTTGTCGAAGTTTATTAAGGAGATACATAAATGGTTAAGAAAAATTTGTTTGTTCGTAAAGCGTTTGCCCTTCTATCTGTTATGGCTATTCTGATGAGCCTTTTTTGTATCACGACATCTGCGGAAACTACAGATGATGTGATCGAGTTGCCCGACGGAATTTATTATTTTGAAGATGGCAGCTATATATTCACGGAACGTTTTGAATTAGATGCGGATACACGGGCGGTTGGGACAAAAAGATATTCCAAGCGTTCCACCTATTATGATAATAACGGTGTAGCCCAGTGCGCGCTGGAAGTTCTGGGGACCTTTACCGTGAATTTTGGGACTGCGGTTAAGTGCTCGGAAGTCACGGCGAAAACCTATGTTTATAAGGACGGCTGGACTATTGAAGACGTGTCCAAATCTTGTACTTCTACTATGGCGCCGACGGCTTCCGCCACCGCTAGTGGGAATTTCGTATACAAAGTGTTAGGCATAACGCTGAGAAAATTCCCGGTTTCCGTAACAGTAAGCTGCGATAAGAGCGGTACAGGTTATTAAAAACTGATCTTCCCAGCAAGTCTCCGTTATGTGCAATAAAAGCGCCCCGGCTTATGGCCGGGGCGTCTTTTTATGCGCCCGGGATGGGCGGCGTTCTTGCCGGGGCGCGGGCGGCGCCGCAAACGGGGGCTGTTACAGCGTGCCTTTCCTCCCGAACAGCCGCATAAACAGCTTGCGCGCACAGTCCACCGGCACCACCAGGAAGGCGATCAGCAGCACCCGGCGCAGTTCCGCAAAGGTAAGCCCTGCGGTGCGGAACAGGCTGCCGCCGTAGTAAATCATCCCGATCTGGATGACCGCCACCGCCGCCATAATCAGGAGGAAGGAGGGGTTCCCCCGCAGGTGGGCCAGCAGGTTCACCCGGTGGGTGCGGGCGTTGAAGGAGTTGAAGATGCCCGCGAAGATAAACAGGGCGAAGAACGCGGTCATCAGGTAGATGCTGTCGTTCGCGTACCGGAAAAGGAGCTTGATGGCCGGGAGCTTTAAAAATAGGACGCAGAGCGCGATGGTGAACAGGCCCATGCAAAGGATCTGGCTGAGCATGTACCGGTTGAGCACCGGTTCGTCCCGGCGTTTGGGCGGTTCGTGCATGTATTCCTCCAGCGGCGGTTCCCCCGCGAAGGCCAGGCCGGCCAGGGTGTCCATGATGATGTTGATCCACAGCATCTGGATCACGGTGACGGGGGTGTCGATGCCGATGAAGGGACCGATGATCGATACCCCGACGGCGCACAGGTTCATGGTGAGCTGGAAGATGATGAATTTGCGGATGCTTTTGAAAATCGTGCGCCCGTACAGGATGGCCTTGGCGATGGAAGCGATGTTGTCGTCCAGGATAACGATGTCGCCGGCCTCCTTGGCCACCTCGGTGCCGCTACCCATGGCGAAGCCCACGTCGGCCTTTTTCAGCGCCGGGGCGTCGTTGATGCCGTCCCCCGTCATCCCGGCGACCAGGTCCAGTTCCTGCGCCAGGCGCACCAGGCGGCTTTTGTCGTTGGGCAGCGCGCGGGCTACCACCCGCAGGTCCGGCAGAAGGCGCTTGATCTCCTCGTCGCCCATGCCGTTCAGCTCCGCGCTGGTGAGCACCGCGTTTTTCGGGATGCCGCCGTGTACGGCGTTGCGGTCGAGCAGCCCGGCCTCCAGGGCGATGGCGGTGGCGGTTTCCCGGTTGTCCCCGGTGATCATGACCACCTGCACGCCGGCTTCCCGCACCTGGCGGACGGCTGCCCGTGCTTCGGGGCGCACCTCGTCCCGGATGCCGGTGAGCCCGATCAGGATCAGGTCGGAAAAACCGCCGGTTTCCTGCACCGGCTTTTCGGACACCGCCAGGCAGAGCATCCGCATGGCGCGGGAGGTAAGCTCCTTCATCTTCTTTTCGAGGAAGAGACGGCTGGGCAGGGGACAGACCCGGCCTTTTTCATCGTAGTACCGCGTGCAGGCGGAGAGCAGCTTTTCCGGCGCGCCTTTGACCAGCGTAAGCTCCCGCCCGCCGTGCAGCTCCACGGCGGAGAATTTGTTTTTTGAGTCGAAGGGGATCGTCCGCCCTTTGGTGATATTACCGCCCGCTGCCAGTTTATTTTTCCCGGATACGGCGTATTCCAGCAGGGCGCGGTCGGTCGCGTTCCCGCCCAGGGCCCGCCCTTCGGATAGGAGGCTGCCGGAATTCTGGACGCAGGAGAGCTCCACCAGCTCCCACAGCGGCGTACGGCGGCGGAGCTCGGACGCTTTTTTATACTCGGCGCCGTCCCCGGTCAGGAAGCAGGCGACCTCCAGCTTGCCGCGGGTGAGGGTGCCGGTTTTGTCGGTGAACAGGATGTTCAAGCTGCCGGAGGTTTCAATCCCCACCAGCTTGCGCACCAGCACGTGGTCCTTCAGCATCCGCCGCATGTTGGAGGAAAGCACGACCGTGATCATCATCGGCAGCCCTTCCGGCACGGCGACCACCACCACCGTGATCGCCAGCGTCAGGGCGTGGAGCACGTGCTCGAACAGCCCGCCGGGGTTGGCGGCGATCCATTGCCCCATACGCACGATGTTCATGCCGTTGTCCAGCACCAGGGAATGGAACAGGTCGGCTACCGCCACCAGCCCGGCGGCGATGTAACCCAGGCGGCTGATAGTGTGCGCCAGGTTGCCGAGCCGCACCTTCAGGGGGCTTTCCCGGGTTTCTTCCTGCACCTCCCGGGCCAGGCGGCCGTAAAAGGTAGCGTCCCCCACGATGCGCACCAGCATCTCGCCCTCGCCGGAACAGACCACGCTGCCCCGGAACAGCCGGTTTTTTGAAAGGAAATCCCGGTCGTCGTCCCTTTCCGGGCCGGGGGTTTTCGCTGCCTCCTTGCTCTCGCCGTTTAAGGCGGACTGGTCGACGTGCAGTTCCCCGGACAGGAGCAGGCCGTCGGCGGGCAGGCGTTCGCCCGCCTGTAAAAGCACCACGTCCCCCACGACGATGTCGGCGACCGGCAGTTCGACCACCTTCCCATCCCGCCGCACGCGGCATTTGGTGCGCTGCGCGTCCTCCTGCAGCTTGACAAAGGCGGATTCGCTGCCATATTCCGACAGGGTGGAGACGAAGGTGGCCAGGAAAATGGCGATGGCGATGCCCGCCGATTCAAACCAGTCGAAATGGCGGAACAGAAAGATGACGTTGATCGCCAGCGCCGCGAGCAGCACTTTGATAATGGGGTCCCCGAAGCTGTCGAGGAATTGGCGGAAAAAGCCCCGCCGCTTTTTCTGGGTCAGGTGGTTGGAGCCGTGCTCCCGGCGGGACTGTTCCGCTTGTTCGGTGGTCAGTCCTGCCGCGGAGGGAGCGGTTGGCGTCATGGGCGGTTCACTCCTTCGGATGGTGGTCGGGCATTGGCCGAGCCCTATACCATACTCTATTCGCGAAGGGTGGACAATATGACGGCTTGTTCCGCCCGGGCAATCTCTGCCCGGTGCGTCCGATGAAAACAGGGAAAGCTTCCTCTGGGGATGCTTTCCCTGTTTTCGGTCAGTTCAGCCCTTGTTCCGTCACCTGGTCGAACAGGCGGCGGACCTCTTCCGCCAGCGGCCGGTGTTCCGCCCGCTCCAGCTCCGGATCCCCGGCGATCAGGGAGCGGGCTTCCTTTTGTGCGTCGAGGAACAGGGGCATATCCCCGTTTAAGTCCGCGATCTTCAAGTCGGGCAGGCCGTGCTGGCGGGAACCGAAAAAGTCGCCCGGCCCGCGGAGCTTGAGGTCCTCGTCCGCAATTTTAAAACCGTCATTGGTGGAACACATCACCTTCAGGCGGCGGATGGCTTCCTCGTTTTGCGCGTCGGAAATCAGGATGCAGGTGGACTTGTACTGCCCGCGCCCCACCCGGCCGCGCAGTTGATGGAGCTGCGCCAGCCCGAAACGCTCGGCGTTTTCAATCACCATCAGCACCGCGTTGGGTACGTCCACCCCCACTTCGATTACCGTGGTGGAAACCAGGATGGCGATTTCGTTTCGGGCAAAGGCGGTCATCACCTGTTCCTTTTCCGTCGGCTTCATCCGCCCGTGCAGAAGCCCGAGGGAGTATCCCTTGAACGGCCCGGCGGCGAGTTTCCCGGCGTATTCGGTGGCGCTGGCAAGGTCGCTTTCCTCTTCGCCTTCTTCCACCAGGGGGCAGACAATGTACGCCTGCCGCCCTTGGGCAATATGCTTTTTGATGTAGTTGTACGCCCTTTCCCGTTTGCTGCTGCGGACGGCATAGGTTTCAATCGGCTGACGGCCGGGGGGAAGCTCGTCCAGAATCGACACGTCCAGGTCGCCGTAAATAATCAGGGCCAAGGTGCGGGGGATCGGGGTGGCGGACATGACCAGCATGTGAGGATTCACCCCTTTGGCGGCAAGCTTGGCGCGCTGGCCGACCCCGAAACGGTGCTGTTCGTCTGTGACCACCAGCCCCAGCCGGGCGAAGTTCACCCCTTCGGACAGCAGCGCGTGAGTACCCACCAGCAGGTCGATTTCCCCGCCCGCCAGCCTTTGGAGGATGTCCCGCTTTTCCGCCGCGGTTTGGGAACCGGTCAGCAGCCCGACCCGGACGCCGCCCGGCGTCAGCAGGGAGGAAAGGGAGCGGGCGTGCTGTTCGGCCAGAATTTCGGTCGGAGCCATCAAAGCGGCCTGCCAGCCGTTTTTTATCGCGGTATAGGCGACGCCGGCGGCGACCGCTGTTTTGCCGCTGCCCACGTCCCCCTGAACCAGCCGGCTCATGGGGTATTTCCCCCGCATGTCCCGCAGGCAGTCCGCGACGGCGCGGCGCTGCGACCCGGTGGGGGAGAAGGGGAGGAGAAGGAGAAATTCGGCCGGATAAACC
>CAMMRL010000004.1 GCA_946499275.1 uncultured Clostridia bacterium
TTTACCGGCTCACTTCCATTCGCTCGGTAACCTTTACCGGCTCACTTCCATTCGCTCGGTAACCTTTACCGGCTCACTTCCATTCGCCGGTAAAGGGTTTGTTTACTTCGCAGTATTTGTCCACCAGTTCCTTGGCCAGCGAATAGGAACCGACCAGCGGATGGATGGTAAGGGCTTCCACCGCGAGTTCCTTGGACTTGTGCTTCACCGCCTCGACGGTCAGCTTTTCATACCGTTTGATGGTGTGTACCAGCAGCATATTGCTTTCCGGCAGGTTGCGGAAGACCATCGGATGCGCTCCGTCTTTGTCGATGGTGCAGGTAACTTCCACCACGTCGTCGTCCGCCAGCCCTTCGACTGCGCCGCGATTGGCCACGCTGACCGCCAGGTCGATTCCCTTATTGTGGTTGACGCTGTCGATGTAATTGAACACCACGCCGGCATATCCTTCATACACTTCATTGAACGGCCGGTTGCCCAGCAGTTCGCGAATCCCCAGTTTGTCCGCATCCGGGGGAGCGAAGTGTTTGTGGTCGCTGCCAAGCTCGATGCTCATGTAGCTGCCCTCGCGCTCGTGCATATAGTGGTGATAGATTTCAATAGCGCGCTCCATCTCGGTGTCGAGGTCAACCTTACGCAGCTCGGCCATCATCTTATCGTTAATCGCCTTGATGCTTTCGCCGCGGGACATCGGGGAAGCCAGCAGGTTTTTGAGCGCGCGCTCACGGTGGTAGAAATAATACAAATAGCCGTTCGGTATTTCACCCAGGTGGCGGATCAGGTCGCGGTCAAAATAATCGAACTGATGGAAACCCTGGATAAAGTCCTCGTTCGCCATCAAGCGGGGCAGTACATCCACGCCACCGATGTCCACGCTGTTCGCCCAGGACAGATGGTTCAGGCCATATACCCCCACCACCATCTCGCTCGCGTTGATTTTCAGTGCATTGGAAAGGTCAATCTTAATCCCCGTCGCATTGTCGCAGATGCCGACGACGTTGTTGTAACCAGCGTCCACAATCGCCTGCGTCACCAGCCCCGAAGGATTGGTGAAGTTGAAGACCGTCGCGTTATTGCTCTTCTCCTTAATAATCCGCATATACTCGAGGATGGTCGGGATGGTACGGGTCGCGTAGGAATAACCGCCCGCGCCGGTGGTTTCCTGGCCGATCAGCCCCATATCCAGCGCAATCCGTTCGTCCTTGCAGCGGGCCTCGTCCTGGCCGACGCGCAAGGTAGTCACCACGTAGTCGGCGTTGGTCACCGCTTCGGTGAAATCCTCGGTCAGCACCACTTCCAGCTTACTGTCCGCTTTGTTCACCAG
This sequence comes from uncultured Clostridia bacterium, assembly GCA_946499275.1. Lineage (GTDB taxonomy): Bacteria > Bacillota > Clostridia > Oscillospirales > Acutalibacteraceae > Avimonas. The sequence continues at coordinate 1,325 of CAMMRL010000004.1, forward strand.
GTATTTTCCCATGCCGCCGAAGATGCGCAGCTTCTCCGCGTCGTTGTCCATGATGTACAGGGAACCGATTCCCAGTTCCTCGTGAAATTTCACCAAGGATTCCACGAAATAGTAGGTGCGGACGCTGCCGCCGCCGATGAGAGCCAATTTTTTCATACGTATCCGTCCTTTCCTAAAAGGGTGATTTTATCTTGTCAGCCGTTCCAGCAGCCGACATTTGAACTCCTCCGGTTTTACGTCCACCGCCACACGGGCGTTGCGCTCCTGGTTGCCCCAACTGGCGTCTACGGTCACGCCGCGAGTAAATGCCCCGGCGGTTTCCACCCGGATGAGCTTGTCTTCAAAAGTCATCAGATCGTCCCACAGCAGCGCCGACACGGCTAGCGGGTCATGCAGGACCGGCAGGAAATGGAACTTTTCCAGGAAAGTGTCCAGCATCCCTCCCAAATGTCGGGCGCGCGGATTGTCCGCCGCCTTGATCACACCGATATCCTCCATCGTAAAGGTGCAGCGGTTGGTCACATCCAGCCCGACCATCGTAATCGGTGCGCCGGAGGCGAAGACGATGGACGCCGCTTCCGGGTCGCATTGGATATTCCATTCCGGGAAGGCTTTGTTCGCCTGCCCCCCCATCATCACGACTTTCACCTTTTCCGCAATATGCGGTGCTTTGGCGAAGGCCAAGCCTACGCTGGTCATCGGGCCGATGGCCACAATGGTCAGGTTCTCCACTTGTTCCGCCTTTTCCACGATATAATCGCAGGCGCAAGGCAGCTCCCTGCCGTCCTGCGAAAGGCTGACCGGCCGCTGGGGCAATGTGTGGTTGTCGTCCCACCAGCCAAGGAGAGGCTTTTCCGCCCCCATCGCCACTTCGATATCGGCGCGGCCGAACACCGCGAGCATCTCCTTGGTCAGGTTGGTTCGCCATTCGTTGGCCAGATAATTGGTGGTAATCCCTACGACGTTGAGTTCAGGGGAATTCAACGCGAGAGCCAGCGCCAACGCGTCGTCGATATCCCCGCCAATATCGGTATCGATCAGGATGTCGATCGGCTTCTTCCCGTTTTCCATCGTTATTCCTCCGCTGCGGCCGGTCCGCCGCTGTTTACAGGTTGGTTACTTCGATATTTAGGCCCTGTTCGGCCATATTCAGCACCACTTTGTCGTTGGCGCCGGTGCCCTCTTTGTACAGAACAATGCAGGCGGCGCGGTCAGACAACGTCATCGGCGCTTTATGCCAGACGCCTTCGTTAAGGATTACGACCGATCCGGCGGTCGCATAAAAAGCGGCGAACTTCGCGGCGTCGGGCGTTCCTTCAAACGCATCCGCCTTCGCCAGGACCAGGATGATGTCCTTTTCCACCGGGATTAGGATTTCCTTGGTATGCTTATGCTGTTCGAGCGATGCCTGATGGTAGTCGCCGGTGTTAATTGCTTCCACAATGCCGAAGGAAGCGTTTCCCAGCTCCGTAACCGCCAGGGCGTCCCACCAATTGTGATCCGGGCCGGCGGAATCCGGCGTGCCGGTACGGGGAACGATAACCTGCCCGAACGAAGCAAAGGATTCGTCGGTGACTTTCCGCAGCTTTAAAGAAATGTCCATATTCTCTGTTCTCCTTTCCAATATTTCTGTGACTAAGGGTTTTCCGCAGCCGGCTTTACCGCCAGCGGGGTACGCGCAAAAATCGCATTAAATACCTGGATGGACGGGCCGGTCAACAGCAAACCGACGATAGTGCCCAGCCCCAGTTTGGAGCCGAGCAGCATACCGGTAATCAGCCAGAACGCGTCCACACCCATCCGGGTCCAGCGGATGGGGAACGCCAGCTTTTCGCTTAAGATAATGGACACCAGGTCGTTCGGTCCCGCGCCCATACGCGGCTGGGTGAAAAGGCTGACCCCCGCCCCCATGATCACAGTGCCTACCACCAACAGGACCACCCGCACGGCAATCGGCAGCCCCGCGCTGATAAAGGGGGCAAGCAGCGCGCTCCAGATGTCCACAAACAGCCCGGTAAAGGCCCAGGCGAAAAGGGTTCCGATGAAGATATACCGCCGCGCCGTAAAAAAGATGACGACCAGCAGGATCAGGTTAATCAGGAAGTGGGCCAAGCCGTTAGAAATGGCCGGAAACGTCTTATGCACCCCGTTGACCAGCATGGTAAAGGGGTCCATACCGAAATCCGTCAACAGAAAAATCGCAACACCGAGCGCAATCACCACCACGCCGAGGAACAGCACGGTCAGGTGCTGCGCCCATTCCTTCCCCGTATATTTCCGCATTGTCCAACGCCAGCCCTTCCTCAAAATCGAAAAACGTACTCTGGATTTTACTCAGATACAGCGAGGACCGGAAATTCCGAGCCTCGCTGTATCTTTCGTCAATGTTCGAATGTTGCGGCGCGCTCCTACAAACGGTTACGCGTCGAGTTCATACCGGTCGTACGCCACGATGGACGCGTCGAACAGGCCGGACTTATTCCGGGTGCCTTCCAGGATATTCATCACCGTGTTCACCACGTTGAAGGTGATTTCGTTCTTGCCTTCCACGATATAATCGGAAATATCCAGCGCATAGGGATTCCACAGGCAGGTGCCGACCATCTTGCCGTTGACCAACACTTCCAGCACATCGGTGCCGACCGAAGCGCGGGCAAACAACGTCTTACCGACGTATTCTGCCGGAACGTCGATGGTCTGGGTGTAGGAACCGGTGCCGGAGAAATACGGCAGGCCCTGCGGAACCCAGTCACCGGTCTTGATCGTACGCACCGGCGCGGCAATGATTTCCTTGCCGTCCGCTTCCTTCACGCCGAAGTCGCCGATAATCTTGAGCAAATCGATCATGCCGTCGGACTTCTTGTGGACGGTCAGCTTCACCACAACCGTGTTGACGCCTTCAACCGCGTAGCCCTTCAGCGGAACTTCCTTGATTTCCGCGTCGATAAAGCTGCGAACCGGGGTTTCGGTCATCTTCTTGCCGTTGATGTACAGCTCATAGCCAAGGCCCTTAAAGCCGTCGATCATCAGACGCAGGTCGTCCGGCAGATATTCCGTCTCGAAGTGGGTGACGTACCACAGGTCCACCGGGTACACCGCTTCGTCCCGCTCCTCGGGGAGCTGGAGCTCCCAAGCGCCCATACGCATGTCGAACCAGCCGTCGAAATTGTAATCCGGCGCACCCAGCGCGGCAACATCCACCGGCGTGCCGTCGTCGATGCGCATCTTCCACTTGTCGGTCAGCAGCGCGTTCGGCGCGTTCACCGCAAAGTTCCAGGTGTCCGCGAAACGGATTTCCGGCAGCGGCTTCTGCGCCTTGACCGTCAGGGTCTTGCCGTTGGAAAGGGCCACTTTGCCGTCCTTTTCCAGGCGGGCGTAGCCCTTTACCTTACCGCCAACTTCGGTCAGCGTCAGGTCGGATTCCACCGCATGCACCGCCGCCGGCGCGGAAGTGAAGCTGACCATATGCGAACCGAAGGGCTGCATAGTCAGCCGGAAGGTGGTTTCGCCGTTCTCCACGGAGTAAACCAGCACGTCGCTGATTTCGCCGTTTTCGAGGTTCCAGAGCTGGGGCTGCACTTCGCCCTTCAGGGTGACGGTGATTTCCGCGCCCTGGGCGACCGGATTGCTCAGGAAGAAGAAATCCTGGCCGTCCTTCACGCGATGGAGGTAAAACACCTCGTCGTTGTCGATGCGGATTTCGGGGGTCACGCACTCCAGCATGGTCTTCTGGAGCATCTCCAGCCCGTCGTTCATATGGAAGCCCTGGCCGGTGACGAACACCGCCTTGCCGCCCTTATCGTTCGAGTTGACGAGCAGTTCCTGCCCTTTTTCATCTTTCGCCAGGAAAGCATCGCGCAGAGCGACCGGGTTCGCGCCGAACAGCTTTTCCATCCGGCCGCACAGGTCGCCCGCGTCGCCTTCGACGGTCTTATACGGCAGGAGGGCGTCGCCGCCGACCTTGCCGCCCTGGGCGTAGAACTTCTCGAGTATGTCCATGGTGGACGCCTTGATATGGGTCACCGGGGGCAGCATCAGCATTTCGTACTTCTCGTCCTTGATGCAGAGCTTGCCGTCTTCGATCGTGCAGTCCAGCAGCACGTCTTCATCGATGTAATCAAAGTCGATATGCAGGCGGAGCAGACGGTCGGTCATGTAATTCCAATCGTTTTCGATCGTGTCGCCGATCTTCGTGGGGGTCTGGGGCATATAGTTCGCCCAGATGCTGTTCATCGGGTAGAGGATCGCGACCTTCGCCACATGGTAGCCGCTGGTGACCAGATAGCCCAAGCGGGTCATGTAATCGTTGAATAGCTTATACTGCTTCCACCAGGTGTGGTGATAGAACTGGGACGGCGGCCAGTCGCGCTTGCGCTCGCCTTCGATGGAATAGTGGAACCCGTGGGGAGTGAAGATATTCACACCCAAGATGTACTCCCAGTCGGCAATCCACTTCATGCGCTCCATCGTGCAGTCCCAATACGCGCCGCCCATGGATTCGCAGATCAAGCGGACGCTGCCGTTCTGGTGGGCGGCGGAACTCGCGATCTTCAGCGCGACATGCTCGTTGGGCATCTCGCGGGTGCCGATCCGGGGATACAGGTGGTCGACACCGGTCATATCCATATGCCGGAGCATGTGGAACAGGTTGCCGCCGGTGCGCGCATGCTGGCGCAGGGATTCCTCATACAGAAGGTGGCCGGTAAATTTGGTGTCGTTCGCTTCGCACCAGTCGGCAATCTGCTTGTAGTACGCCTTTTCATACTGCTTGGATAGGCAGCTCCAGAAATCGTAGCGGACCTGCTCGGTATCGCCTCCCAGGTCGAAGAACAGCTTGGGCAGGTGCTTCTTCAGGTCGTACCCGTTGTACTCCTTGAAGATCTTGAACATCTGCTTGGACCAGGGCAGGATCTTGTTCTGACCCGCAGACTCAAAATACAGCATCGCCGGCTCGTCGGTGAAGAAGCCCTTCACGTCCTTACTGAAGGAAGCGCCGATGCGCTTTTTATACTGCTCGTGGGTGTATTCCAGGAACTTCTCCGTGGATTCCGGATTCAACACGTCGCAGTACCAGTTCGCCTTACGCTCGATGAAATAGCAGAGCTTCCAGGGGCCCTTAGGCGCTTCCCAGGAAATCACCTTGTCAAAGGACAGGGTGGGCATCAGATCGATATACTCGAACTTCTGGTTCTCCATATCCTCGATCTTCATTGCGCAGGCGTAAATCGGCTCGCTTTCCTCCAGGTCGTTATACCGGGAGTCGGTGCCTTCCATGAACATGAAGTACTGGCCGGGGATGTAATTGTCCACCATTTCCAGATACACTTCGGTCAGGTCGGGATCGCGCTCCATGACCTTCTTGCAGCAGGTTCCGCTCGGCCAGTTATACTCGTCGTAAATCCACACCTGCATGCCGATTTCCTGCGCCTTGCGAATGGTAAATTCCACCCGGTCCAGCCAATCTTCGCCCATGTAAGGGCAGTAATCGTTGATCCCAAAGCGGGCATGGATATGGATACCCGGGATCCCTTTGTCGTACAGCTCGCGAAGCTGGTACTCCATCTCTTCGTAGCTCATTTCGCCGTTCCAGAACCAGAACGGCATAATGCCGAACTCACGCGACGGATTTTTGAACTTTTCCACGGACAACGCTTCGCCATCGGTCAGTTTGTTGTAGTCCATACGGTCACATCCTTCTATTATGGTATGGGATGCCGGCGGTTCCATTGTCAACCCGCCGGCCGCAGGGAGAACAGGGATCGGCACAAAGAACGCATGGCATCCCATGCCGGGAAATCCCCCGGCATGGGATGGCTTCTTTGTTTCCCTTGTTCTTTGCCTCCGGGGAGCACCGGGGGCCCCTTGACATCCGTACCGTGTTTCCGCCGGATGATCCCTTATCGAAAGAGATTGTCTCAGCAGAGTTCCACGGCTAGGTACAGCGGCATATCCTGGATCTTTACGTTCAAGATGTCGCCGTCCTTCTCCACGGTATGTTTCACTTCCGAACCGTCGATCGTGTGCATCATTACGCCGGTGATATGCTCCGGCACCCGTACGGACAGGTTGAGTTCCGGGATCGGGGCGATGCGGTCCGCTTCCTCGTCATACTTGTAGCTGATAAGGTGGACCGAACGGCACTTGTCGGATTCCTGCATATGGACGCCGACGTCGGCGTTATCCACACGGATCTGCCACAGGCCGTCGTGAGCCTTCCGGAAGCCGGCGCGGAAGCATTCCAGCGCCTCCCGCTTGCTTTCCGGATTCTCCACGATGAAAACGTTTTCCCTGCCTTTGATGGCATCCATCCAACCCGGCACGTTTTCGCCAGCGCGGCCAAAGATGAGTAACCGTTTACCCGTCTCGACATGCTCCGTCAGCACTTCGGTCTGGTTCACCGTCAGAATATCACAATCCGGGACAACAATCAAGTCATATTGCTCAATATCTTTCAGAGAAATATTCTCCACACGCAGTTCGTCGTCTCCGAACATCTTCACATCGTACAGCACCTGCTGATCGGACAGTTCTTTGACAACCTCCCAGAAGGGCAGACGGGAAGTGTTTTCGTCCGCAATATCGGTCGGCGTATAGAACAGAATGCTATCCTTCTTCTTCAGCACATCGCCGCTGTAGTCCTTGGTGACCTCACGCCAGTAGTAGCTCGGATAGCTGTACATGACCATCGTATTCGCGCCGCTGGCCTTGGAATACAGGTATTCGTAATTTTTGAGGAATTTCTGCACCTGCTCGGTCACGTCGCGGGGCGGATAGAACGCGTCTTTAATGGTGTTGCCCATCCAGCCGCCGTAGGGCACGGACATGTTACAGCCGTAGGTCGCCGCTTCCAACAGCAGCAGGCGGTATAGGTCGTAGCCCTTGCCCTTGTCGAGCATTTCGAGCAGTTCCGGGATTACGCCGCCGTAGGGGTTCTCCGCAATCACGAGCGGTTTCGTGTTGGAGTAACCGGCCACATAGCGGTACCAGTGGGGCTGACGGAACACCGTGCTGTTCATCTCGGTAATCAACACGTCCACCGTCTGTTCCATCGGGTAGTACACCGGCATCAGGTTGAAGAAGTTCGCCGAAACCTGGATTTCGCGGTTCTGGGTCTTGCGGGCGTAGTCGCGGGCAAAGTCCACCAGCTCAATGAAATGCTTCTGCACCGCACGCTGTTGGAAATCGTAATATTCTTTAAACAACGGCGCGCCGTTCGGGAATTCGTAGTGGTTGTCGTTGATGAAGTCTTTATAGTCGAAAGTCTCCAAATCGATATCGTCATATTCCGAGCTCAGCTTGCCGGCGGCGCGCAGTTCCTTGAGGTAAGCGGTGAACTGCTTGCGGCAGTCTTTGCAGAAGCAGCCGCCTGCGCCAAGGGAGGTAATCGGCAACTCCGCCTCGTCTAACTGGATGCCGGCCACACCGGCGTCGATCTGGATCTGAATAATCTTCTTCAGGTAATCGCGCCACACAGGGTTGTTGCGGCAGGTCTGGTAACAGGTTTCCGAATGGCCGACTACTTCCACCCAACGGGCGTGTACCGGCTCGCCTTTGTAGGTCCGGGCCGCCACCTCTTCCCACAGGTCGGTCACCAATTCTCCGTCGCTGTTAATGATCCCGTCGGGATAAAAATCTTTCAGCGACGTACGGAACAAGCCGTCGTGCTTGCCGTTTGAAAACTCACGTAGGCCGTACCAGTCGTGCGGCTGGTCCTTGTCGCGCAGCACATTCATCTGCTTAATGTACTTGCCGTCTTCGGAAATTACAACCGGGAACTCCCAGCCCTGCACCTCAAAGACGATACCGAACACTTTAATGCCGCGCTTATTGCATTCCGCAATGAATTCGCTGTCGTTCATAAAGCCGTAAAAACGCAGGCGCGGATCCACCTCGCCAAAGGCCTCGTTTTCCAAGTAAGGAAGGGAAATGGAGCCGCCACCGAGTGCCGACCACACCAGCATGGTAGCCTCGTATTTCTCCAAATCCTCCACCATTTGCATGCTGCGGAACGGTAAGCTGGGATGATAACAGTGGTTGTTTTTATACCAACCGTCAAAATAAATGCCTCTTTCCACGATGTCTCCTCCGTTTTCCCATTACAGAATCGATAAAATTTTATGGGCGCCGTTTCCTTATGACAACCCGACTTTTTTCAACATATTCCTTCAAAAGAAAGGCGCATTCCGCCGCCCGATCCGAAAGCCGGACGGCGGAACACGCCACATAAGAACTACGCGGTTTTGCCTGCGGAATTATTCCGCCGGGGTAAAGGACTCTTTCCCGCCGTAAACCAGCTGTACGTCGCTGACCAGCTGCGGTTCAATGGTTTCCACGATGGTAGCCGCCGGAACCTGATCATACGCGCTGTTGATAATGCTGCTAACAATCTTGTCGATGTTTGCGGTAGCGGTATCGTACGCGTACAGATAGGTAACGTCGTCCGCATAGATCATGTCATAGTTTTCCTGACCGTAACGGGCGGCTTCTTTGGCATCGCCGACAGCCAGTTGCTTATTGTTGACCAAACGCATGAACGCCGCGGCGCCTTCTGGATTCTTCGCACCGTCCGGGATGGCGAACGCCTGCGGATACATGTACACGGTCTTCTTCCCAGCTTCCACATCCGGGCCGGCCGGCAGCGGAGCCATACCGACTTCAAACGCATTGAGGTTCGGGAATTCCTGACCGACAATCATGCCCAGCTTGCCGTTGTTCCAGGAATCAAACATGCTGCCGTTATCATCAATCTGGATAAAGCCGTTGGGGCCAAGCCACTCACGGAACTTGTTGATGGTGTTCTGCACTTGATTACTCTTCAAGTTGGAAGCCGCCGTACCGGCCGCCGTATCGATCTTCAACAGGGAAGAACCGTCCGCAACCACAAACTGGTTGAAGATTTCCGCCCAACCGCCGAAGCCAAAGGTATCGATGTTGCCGTCTTTGCGGGTGGTGATCGCCTGGCCCGCTTTTTCAAACTCATCCCAATTCCATTTGCCCTGGCGGAAGAGTTCGTCCGGATAGGTCAGACCATTGAGGTCGAACAGGTCCTTGTTGTACATGATATACTTGAGGTAGGGTTTAATCGGAATCGCATAGGTATGCTCTTTCCAGGAGAAGAGACTGCGGTCGATTTTGTAATAAGCATAGTCCTCGTCGGTCACATACTCGTCGAGGGGCTGTACCAGGCCGGAGAAGATGACGTTGTGCATCACACGGTCATATACTTCAATCAGGTCCGGGGCCTCTCCCGAATTCTGCATGTTGGTGGCGGTGGGTATCATATCGCCCCAAGCAACAAATTCCACCGTAACCTTGCCGCCGTATTTCGCTTCAAAGTCCGGGATTGCTTCCAGGATTGCATCGTAAACGTTGGGATCCTGCTCTTTCTGCGTCGCATACTGATCCGCATTGTTCCAGTACACTATTGAAAGATTTGGGTTTTCCAGGGTATCCGGCAGCTTCTGTGCGCCCTCAACATCGGAATAATCGGACCATCCGCTTTCACCGCCGCTCTCGCTTCCCCCTTTGTCCTGCGAGCAGCCTGCAAATGCGCAAGTAATCAGAGAAGCCGCGAGAAGGGTAACCAGTAATCTCTTGCCTTTCATAATTATGCTCCTTTCCCCTTTTTAATAAGGTTCTCCTTTTATAATTTCACCGCCTAAAGCGATAAAATCCTTGGATGAATTGGCAGCGTCTGCCGCCGCTGTTACATGCCGGTCAAGCCGGAGCTTTCAATGCTTTCCGAGAAGTTCTTCTGAAGAAGGATGTACAAAATGACCAACGGGATAATTGACAGCAGGCAAATGGCCTGAACTTGAGTCTGGGCCGTATCGATCGTCATTCCAAGGCCCAAATTGTTAATGTTCTTCAGCCGCTCCTGGAACTGGGCGAGGGACATGGAAATCGTCTCCATTTTGCTGCCCAGGAACATGGACGGCGTGTAATAATCATTCCAGTTCCACACCACCGAAAGGAGGACTACTGTCAGTACAATGTTTTTCGTCGTCGGCACCACAATCCGCAGGAAGGTGCTGTAAGCATTGCAGCCGTCGATGGAGGCCGCTTCCTCCAACTCCTTCGGAAGGCTGAGGAAGAACTGCCGGTAGATAAAGATATATAAACCGGCGCGCAGACCCATCGCAAAGATAGCCGGAAGCATCGTTACCAGCGGCGTACCGATCAAATTGATTTCAATACCCGCGCCGCTGATCATATTGATCAAAGAAATAATCCCTAATGGGTCAAAGAACCGGTACTGCAGATACATGGACGCTGTCAGTGTCTGCTGCGGAACAATAATGGTCAACACGACCAGAGCAAAGACCAAGCCGCGCCCGCGGAAATTGAAACGAGCCAGGCCGTAAGCCACCAACATACAGCTTACCGTCGAAATCAACGCCGGAATAATGGCTACCAAAAAGGTATCCAGCGCCACCTTCCCTAGGTCCACCAGCTGCATGACAACCCAGAAATTGTCCAACGTCAATTCCTTCGGAATCCAGATAACCGAAGGATCGTAATATTCCAGCGCCGGCTTAAACGCATTACTGATCATGTAAAAAACCGGGTACAAAATAACGAAACACAGCCCAATCAAAAGGGCATGGCGGAAAATAATAAACAGGATATGCTGCGGCTTATGGACACGGACAAAATGCTGTGCACTCTCCTTCGCTTTCTGCCGGTTGTCCGCCGAAAAATAGCTCTTAATCTTTTCCACTTACGATCCCCCCTTACCCTTGGATTTTGGAAACACGCCTGCCGAGGATCCCGTAAGCAATCCCCAGGAATATGATGATAACCACAAAATAAATCCACGCCATGGTAGCGCTGTAGGACAAATTCATTACCTTGCCGAAGCCCATATTCTGAATGGCGCCCATCATGGTGTTACCGGCTTCCGTCGTTCCGTAAGCCGTAAAGGAATCAATGATGGTATAAACAATATTCAGGAAAATAATCGGCGAAATAAGCGGGATCGTGATTTTCCAGAAGATGTCCCAGCTGCTGGCGCCTTCGATTTTACACGCTTCATAACCCGAAGCCGGAAGCTTCTGAAGACCGCTCAGGAATAGCAGGATCTGGACGCCCGACTTGGAAAGCAGGGCAAAAATCTTATCAACAACACCGGTAACGATATCGATAATATCCTGGGGGACGTTGCCCTGCAGCATAATCTCTTTCAGCCCCGTGCTCTGGAACATAAATGCGTTCTGGTCGTTGCCGATGGAAGTCCCGCCGTTCATCACACTCTGAACCAAAGTATAAACCACGCCGGAAGTCATAATAATCGGCAGGAAGAACACCGCCCGATAAAATGTCCGGCCATGGAATTTTTGGTTCAAAAGCACTGCTACTAGAAGGCTGAACAGCGTAATGATCGCCACTTCCAAGAGCATATTTCCTACAGCCGTACCAAGCAATTGTGGATACTCCGCATCAGCAAAAAGCAGATGTGCGTAATTATCGAATCCTACCCAGGTGAGGGTAAACCCATTTCCGGATAATCGTACGGTGTTAAAGGTGTAATAGAACGAATTCACCAGAGGGATGAGGAAAAAGAGCAAGAAACCAATGACCCAAGGCAGGATGAAAACATATCCGGCCCGTGCCCGTTTCCTTTCAAAATGAGAACGTCTTTTCATAACAGCACCGCGCCTTTCGGTTCACAGGAAACCTGCTTATTTTACTACCGCGAAGCCGGTAGCTTCGATCGTCTGACCATCGATCACCACGGACTCGGAATTGTAGTTGACAATAACCTTTGTCGTGCCGCCGTACGTCGTCTGATAAACGTTATCGGCTAATTCTTCATGCCCGGTGATAGGCTGATCCGCCACGTCCTTCAATACGGAATTGATTGTGTTGTACTCGGAAATAGCCGAGTCAATCCACCGTTGATAATCCGCACTGTACAGGAAATCGCTGCGGGAGCCAATCAGTTCGGAGCTGTTGCGGCCGACCCAGGAGTACATGGGAGCGGCACCGGTTTCCAGGCACTTCAAATACATGATTTCCGGATTACTCGCCAGATTGGTGGCACCAATCGAATAATTTACATATCCATGAAAAACAATCTGATAGAAAGGAACCGTAGCATCTTCCAAATCATAGCCGCTGCTGTAAATCGGGGAATTCATGATGTGCGTCGCTCTTGTCGCCGCATAATCCCCCGCACCGGTTACCATCAGATCATCTACCGTCTCAAGCGCCTTATCCAGAATGCCGCCATAGAGATCCGGTATTTCGGAACGGGACATGCCCTTGCTGCTTAAATCAGAATACACCTTATTTCCTAAAGCGTCTACTGCCAAACCGGAAATATTCCGCTTCGCATAATTCTTCAGGAATTTGTCATAGAACCCGGAGAGACTGGTCGGGCGGGTAAGATAACCCGGTTGATAGCGTGTATCCGTGCTTGCGGAATCCAACGCAAAGGTGTACTGCGGCTGCGTGGTATTGGATACGTTGTTCAGCGCATCTCCCAAGGTGGAAAAGCCGTTGCCCGTCTTATACACGTTTGTCATATCCACACTCAGGAAAAGGCTGCCGCCGTTGTTTTTCAGTAGATTGTTCAGCTTATCCAGGCTCTTCTGATTGCCGACTTTTCCCTCGATTTTCGCATTGGTCTGGATTTTATCGTAATAGCCGTTCTTCATCCAATAGTTGTATTTCACCACAGTATTGGTCACGCCGCCAGCATTCAGCTTTTCAATCATTGAAATAGCGTCCTCAAACGTCGTGGTTGCAATTTTGGTATCCATCGGAATGCCGAAATACGCCTTTGTTTTACGGATAAACCCATACAGGTCCAGATAGAAAGGAATATCTCCCTGCTGCACATGTTTTTCCAAGCCGCCGTTTTCAATGAGGTACTCCCGATACAAAGCCGCCATATCGGCATATCCGTTTTTCCCGGTTTCCAGGAATTCATAGTTTACCTGGTAGGTTTCATTCGAATCCGGATTCCGCTCATTGACTGTCGTAATTTTGGATTCAAACTCTTTCTGCAGCAGCCGGACCGACCCCTGTATACGGTATTGGTAGCTGGAATACACCGTATTATATGAAGTGAAGGTGCCACCGCTCTGCGCCTTGACGGAAGCACGCCCGGCACTTTCCGTAATAATGGCCAAGAAACCGTCCTGATTGCACTTCATACCGAATACCGGCAGATGCAGGTTGACGGATTGCGACATGGACGCCTTTTGGGCCTGTGCAGCTTCCATGCTGCGGTCGCTGGTGCCGTAATCATAGCCGTAGAGGATGCTGTTAAATTCGCTGGCAGAGGTTTTCCCGTTGTTGAAATTGATCAGCGCCCCACTGCCGTCCGGCACAAACAGATAGCCTTCGTCTTCACTGCTGCCGGCGCCGAAATACGGAAGAAGGTCGATGGTGATTAACTCGTTCGTACCGTATTCTTCAACTTCTTTTGTCAACAGGCTCGCCTGCAAGGAAGTTTCCGTGAGGGTATATTTCACCGGTATCCGAATTTGCGCCTTTGGGAAATCGTAGACAAAAATCGCAGCCCCATTTTCAATCTTGCTTGTAAGCCCATCCTTCATTACTGAATTCAGATAGCTTGTTTCGGTTAAGGCTTGCTGTTTCTCGGTGGTATAAGTAATGGAAATCTGCGACTGCAAGGTAGCCTTGTACGTACCGGCTGCCAATTCGTCTTCGCTGGCATTAAGCGGATTCGAATACCATACTTTTCCGTTTTTCAGGTCTTCTACCATGATCTGCCCATTGGAGCGATTCGCCATTAATTTCAGGTTTTCATTCTGGTCGACCAACTGGTACTCGTCTTCGGAACTGGCCGTTGCGCCCGCAGACTCCATCCCTTCGGCCGCGCCGTCCGCTTCTTCAGCATACATCATCGGGACAGGAACAACAGTGGCAGCCAACAACGACAGAGTAGCCACCAGGCAAAGGACCTTTTGTTTCATTTTCATGGTCGCCACCTCCTTACATGCGGAACATGATTTCGCTGAACAAAGTATATGCAAATGCATATACCTGCTGGAACAGGCTGTAAAGCATCATCATCAGGAACAGCATTACCGCTATGCCGAATATGGTAAGTAAGATATTGCCAACCGTTCCCTTAAAGTCCAACTGATGGATCTGGTACATCCCAAAAAACATCATCAAGCAGGACCATGCAATGCCAAACGCCTGCAGAAGGTACAGGAATGTTGCCATTTCCAAGGAAGCAAAGTTACTGGCAATGATAAATAATGCCGTAAATACGATATAGGGGATCAGAGAATAACAGGTAACCACCCAGATCTGCCGGATTTTCCCTTCGCCATCCATTAAGGAACTGACCGCCCAATTGGATATAAACCACAAGAGGACGCCGCCAACCGAAACGGCAAAAATGGATATCATCGAAATTTTATCCGGGTTGTTGGTATTAAACGAGAATCCGGTCAGCTGCGCCGATAGTACGTTGATGAGGAAGAATAAGAAGAGTACTACGAACGAAATGACATTGGAACCCTTTCCGTTCCATTTTACCTCTTCGAAGCCGGCAATCGGATGGAAAACCGTATATTTGCAGTGTTTCAGATGCTCTTTCATGCCGATTTCCCCCCTCGTTTCGCCCTTCTACGCCGTAAAAGCCGCCGAATCACGACGATCGCTATCAGAAGGACAATAATGCCGCCGACAATCCACCCAAAATTATCCCGCATGGCCTCTAAGGAATACTCTTTATAGGCATCGGAATACCCTTGTTTGTCATTAGCCAGTTTGTAATAGGACATCGCTTCTTCGTACTCTTCGAGCTGATAGTACGCCTTCCCGATTCCGGTGTAAGCCAGCAGATAGTTGGCATCGCGTTTAATCACTTCTTGCCAGGGCTCGATGTTCTCTTGATAACGGCCTTCATTATAAAGCTGAATGGCCGACTGAACCGTCTCGCCGAAGGATGTCAGCCGAAACTCGGTAATGCTGTTCTTAGTGGAGTCCAGCACCAGAATACGGTCGTCAAAGCCCTCGATAGCGGAAGGCGTCTGGAACAACCCCAGCTGATTTCCGCGGCCGCCGAAGGCAAACATCAGCACGCCGTTTTCATCGCACTGATAAACCTTGCATCGGATGGTATCCACAACGGTAATCAGATCGTTTTCATCCACCATGATATCCGCAAAACTGGAATTCTCATACCAGGATTTCGTACCCGCGCCTTTACTGGTTTTAAAGATATTAATCCCGAGCGGATTCAACTTGGTTATCAGGTTCGTATTGTTTTCGGAAGCTGCCGCCGTTGCATAGATGAAATCTTCATGATCCAGAAATGCGTTGCTGTATTCAATCGGTACAAAGTTCTGCATCGCTTCCCGCTGTTCATCCGTCATGAACATTTTCCAGATCTTCTGAACCATCATCTTGACGGTCATCTCTACTTTGTTAGAGCCAAAGTAGTTAATAAAGTTGCCCTCAGAATCGAGACACAGCAGTCCCTGATAAGCGCCTACCGCCTGGACATAGATCTTCCCAAAGCGATCGACAACAATTTTATTGGGCTTGTATTCGAAATTATCCTCTATCAAATTTGATTCCGGCCGGCCGTAAACAGCGCTGACTTTCCCGGTTTTGTCACTGACCACAATCCGCCCGTTGTTCTGATCCGCGATGTAAAGCAAGCCGTCGCGGACAAACACGCCGGTGGGATTATTCAGCGTTAATTCCTCGCCGTTGTTATCAAAGGCAACAAGCTCGGTTACAGGCTCATAATCTTCCGTCATAACCACAATCCGGTTATTACCGGCATCCGCCACATAAAGCTCGTGGCCTTCCTCGTAATAGAACAGATCCGCCGGTGCTCTAAAATCGGCATATCCCAAGTCGCTTCCCCGGATACTCCTTTCTGGGAAGTACCCGTTTGGCGCCGGCACGGCGTTCCCCCATTTATCATAGGTGAACGACTGATAAGGGACTTCATACGCCGCGCTTTCGTTGGCGGAAACCCCCGCCGCCGTACTGCCCACCACCAGCATGGCAAGCAAGCAAGCGGTTACTTTTTTCATCGTCATATGTGAACCAATCCTTTCTCGCGGAGCTCTGAGAGATTGGGCGATTTCCCGCGGAACGCCGTCTGCCGGAAATCGAGACCTCAATAAAAGTCATCGGTTACCGCCCTGAGCCAGAGGTCGCTTATCCCTTCATCCCGGAATGCGCCATTGTTTCCATAACGGATGATTGGGAGATGATGAACACAACCACCGGCGGAATCATCAGGACCAACGCCACAGCGGCACCGGCACCGGCACGGGCGATACCGGCAGAAGAAATCTGCTGCAAAACCGTGGTCAATGTTTTCATTGACTCGTTGTAGATATAGGTGGTATCCACCGTACTCCACAGAGATTGGAAAGTAAAAATTACCAGAGTGAGCCATGCGGGTTTCACCATCGGCATGATCATACGGAAGAAAATGCGGAATTCCCCGGCGCCGTCAATCCGCGCCGACTCGATAATCTCGTCCGGAACCGTCTCCATGAACTGGCGCATCAGGAAGACGCCCAGAGTACCGGCCAAAACCGGGCAGATCAAAGCGGCATACGAGTTGATCAGCCCCAGTTTCGCCATGATAATGTACAGGGGGATCTGCGTAACTTCCGGCCGGAACATAATGGCGATAATAACGAACGAATAATAAATCGACATCCCCTTCGTATGCCGCTTTGCCAGCGGATAAGCCGCCATAGAGGCAATGAAGATGTAGATAATCGTACCCAGCACCGCGACGATTACGCTGTTGAACAGGTATCGTTCAAATGGAACCCACATTTCACCGGCCAATTCCGCCATTGTGGAAAAGTTGGACAGCGTGGGGTTCTGCACCCAGAAACGGGGCGGGTAAAGGAAGATCTCGTTCATAGGCTTGAGCGAGGTCACCACGGTGTAAACAATGGGCAAGAGCATAAAAATGCTTGCCAGAGCCAGGAACAAAAATATAACAACTGTGCCGCCGATTGAGCGGTTGATTCTCGCCGATTTGGCTTCACGTATCCGCTTCGGCTTATCCTTCTTGCGTACTGCAGTAGTCATCCTGTCACTTCCCCCAAACAATGCATGTGAGCATATTCATTGACCGCGTTGTCTAATTTAGGTCGACCATTTACTGAGCGCTTTATTCACTACCTGATAAACGATAACCATCATGGCAAACAGGAAGACGGCAACTGCGGAAGCATACCCCATCTCAAACCGGATGGAACCGAAGTCCATAATATGAAGCACAAGGGTATGGGTGGCATAGTCGGTACTGGGGAATCCCGTCAGGCTCTGGCTCTGTACACCGACGGCAAACGAGGTGGAAATCGTCATAACCGCACCGAACAAAAGCTGCGGGGCCATCTGAGGCAGGGTAACATACCAAAGCTCGGCAAAACGGTTCCGGATGCCGTCAATGGCAGCGGCCTCGTACAAGGAGCGATCCATCGACTGCAAGCCGGCGACAAAGGCCAGGAACCCGGCGCCCATGCTCATCCAGAGGACGACGACGATAACCACGCCCATCATGTATTTCGTATCCGTCGTCCACATAATCGGGTCGCTTATAATCCCCAACTTGATCAGGGTGCTGTTCAGCAAGCCGTAGGAGTCGCCGCTGAAAATATAGGTCCACACAAAATAGACGTTGCCGGCCAGGGTCGGCATATAAAAGATCAGTGTCAGCAAAGCGCGGAGCTTCCGGCCAAACTCGTTGATCAACCAGGCAAAAAGGAAGCTCAGGATATACCCGATCGGCCCGGTAACCAAAGCAAAGATCAAGGTGTTTTTCAGGGCAATCAGGAACACGTCGTCGTCAAAGAACATCCGGATGTAATTGTCCAGCCCGACGAAACTCGGCGTTTCCAGCATGTTAAAGTAGGTAAAGCTCAGCCCGATAGCCGCCACAATCGGCAGAACCGTGAAAATCACAAACAAGATGGTGAACGGCGCGAGGAAGACCATCGTGGGGATCCGCGAACGCCATGCCTCTTTTTGCTTTTGTTTCATCAGGGGCGATGCGGCCCGATTCGGGGCCGCCGCTGCTGCTTTCTTCATAATGATCGCTCTCCTCAGCCGTTCAGACTAAATTCTTCCCGCTTACGCTCGATTTCCTTGTTGATCTCCTTGTTGTACTTGTACAGGGTTTCCCTTTCGTTTTGATTCTTCAAAACAACCGCGCGGAACGCAAAGGAAACGTTGCGGGTGATGTAGTAGTTACCGGGAATCTGGGGTACATCGGTAACTGCCTGCCACTGCTCTTTCAGATTATCCGCCTGTGTCTTCGTCCAAGGCAATTGATCAAAGGCAGCTACGTTTGCTGTCGGGAAACGCGCGGCCGCGCCCATGTTCTGCTCAATTTCCACACCAAAGCGGCCCTGCGTCTCCGTACTGATCCACCATTTCAGAAATTCATACGCATTGTCCGGCTGTTCCGTGTTCCCAAGGATGACAGCCGCCGTACCGGTAGCCGTCTCCGTATTGTTCACTGTACCGTCTTCATTCACCGTGCCGGGAATCGGGGCGATCGCCCACAAGCCTTTCAATTCTGGAGCCGACACATTCAGGGTATTTGCCTGCGTATAAGGCATAATTGCCATCGGCATTTCGCCGGTGCGGAAACGGCTGAAAAAGTCGAACACCAGCGGCAGGCTGTATTTCGCGTACAAATCGGTCCAAGTCTGGAAAGCTTCCAGGGCTTCCGGCTGATCAAACGTTGTCTTGCTCAGGTCATCCGTGTAGAACTGCCCGCCGTTCTGATAAAGTAACGCTTCGAATATGCGTTGTGCTTCCGGGATACCCACTACCATATTGCTCAGCTGCAGAGTGGAAATCAGCACGTAAAAATCATCCCAGGTCTTCGGCGGTTCCAATCCCAATTCCTCAAATACATCGGTGCGATAGAACAGCATGTCATAAGCCTGCGTTTCCGGCAGCGCATAATAATGCCCGTTGTATTCGTATGGAATCATCGCCGAATCCATAAACTGGCTGATAACCTCTTCAAAGTCGTCGAACTGGTCCAATGGAACCAGCGCATTACGCATTGCCAGGTTAACCGGCGTATCTTTGGAAACGAAAACCGCGACATCCGGCCCTTTCCCGGCCAAGGTCGCCTGGATCAAGGTAGTGGAGTTGGTGACCAGGCTCATGTTCACGCCAATGCCCGTTTCCGGGGTGAACGTATCGTCGATCAGACGTTTCAACAGCTGCGCCTGGTCGCGCCCGGCGGTAACGCCGCCCGTCGTCAACGCCGTCAAATCACCGGTGCTCATCCAAACTTCCAGCGGCTTGCCGTTCGTGCCGGAAGCAGAGCCGCCGATCGAGTTATAGTCAATCACGAAAGACCCATAAAACATTTTGGCGCGATAGGCGACCTGGCTGAAGAAATTGGCTCCGGCGGTGGGTTCCTTCTGGTCCGGGGAATATACAACGAAATAATCCATTTCCAGGGGCTGCTCCCGCTGATCCAAAACCCAAGTTGCCAGCGAGCTGACGTTGCCGCGATAACTTTCGAGCCGTTTTGCAATCGTATCCGGCCGTTTCCTCAGCTTATTCAGCATAGCGATCATTTCGGACAAGAGGGACGCCGCCGTACCATTGCTGCCGGACAACTCCTTGATTTCATCAAGAGCCGTTTGCAGGCTCGCTGCGATATCCTCAAAGCCTTGCATCAGGCCCGGTATTTTCTTGTCAAGCAGGAAGTCGCGGTTGGTATCGATCGTAATACGGTTCGAGTCGGCGTTGGAACCGGTGATCATGATGATCTGGCGATACCACTGGTTCAGTTCCGCCACCGCTTCCTCCACACGACGGAGGACATCGGAAACGTCGCCCGTCACCGAGCGGAGCGTCATCGTATGCTCGCCCGCCGTCAGGTAAATCTTCAGGGGCTCTTCGTTTTCATCCTCCAAAGTCTGCATATACCAGCCGTCCTTGAAGGGGAACTGGATATTGCCCAGGCTATCATAGGGGATTTCCCCGTCTATGTAAAGCTCACGGGTGCTGTACATGCCTCGTTTCACATTCTGGCGGACTTTGAAAGAAAGATAATAATACCCGTCTTCCGGAACGGAAATTTTCCAGGTGATCTCCTGGCCCACGGTATCCCATGTATCCTTGCCCACTGTGTTATACAAAGTGGCGTACGGATTGGAAGGCGACATGCTGACGCTGCCTTTGTCATAGGTTGGATACAGGAGGTTGGAGGATTTGCTGTCCATCAATTCGGCTTCGTATTTTTGATAATAGCCGCTGGAATCCTTAGCCCCCTGCGCTTCCCATTCCGCTAGCTTATCGGCATAACTCGGCGTATCCACGGGGGGATAAAACTGGATTTCCGCAAGCGCAAAGGCTTCCATCTGCATTTCCAAAGTGATGGTATGGGTCCCTTTCTCCAGATAAAACTGGAGCGGCCCATTATAAGCGCCTTTGGAATCGATCGTCTCATAATTCTGCCATTCGAAAGTCTCTACCGCATCAGGACGGACTTCATTCCCTTGAGAATCAATCTCAAACCGGCCGTCCGTTTCTTTCTCCGGATCTACCTGGTCGCGGTAAAGGCGGGGATACGCCAGCGAATCCGCGTTGGTGTAGGGAAGCTTCCCATCAATCAGCATCGCCAGCTGGATGTCGTTGCCCTTGAGCTCAATCGGCGCGTACAAAAGCGACATATTGTACAGGCCGGTCTCCGGCACCTCAATCTGCCAAGTCAGTTTGCCTTCCTGCGAATCCCAAAGCACCACATTGTCTTTTCCCTGATAACTTCCAATCTCGACATTGGCGCCTTCATCTTTCACAAAATCAGCCGCATTAACCGTCAGCTTGCCGGTAGGCCGTGCAGCATCCTTATATTTCTGCAAATAATCGTAATAGCTCGGCGTATCGGCGCTTTCGGTACCCTCCTGGCCCGCCTGCTCCACGACGACATCCGCCGTCGTGTCCGCATCCTCTGCCGCCAGCGTAGGCAACGCCATGGTAGAAAGCAACGCCAACGCACATACCGTTGCTAACAATCGTCTCGAAAACTTCATAACCGGTACCTCCGATAATGTAATGATAGGCCGATGGCATATGGTGGTTGAGTAAATGGATGAACGCTAGCTAAGAGCATTGCAGGCAGACCCGAGACGCGGTTTGAAAGCAAAAGGCCCGCTTCCTCATAATCCATCCCGTTTCCATTGGCGCAAAAGCGCCCTCCAAGAGTAAACGTTTACTCTTGGAAAGGCGGCCTCCATATATCCATGCCTGCCTTCTCCGCATTGTCTAAGAGCATAACATCCAAAGCCCTTAAGCCCCAAACAAGCGGGACACGCTTTCCTGTCAACAGAACAATCAGTGATCTTGCACAGGCATTTGCCAATAGACTCCATGAACAATTGCTTGATTCTCAAGAGATATCGTTCTCTCACCTTCCGGCAAAACTTCCTTTGTTAGACACAATCTACCGATCAGCGACGATTTCTTTTAAAGATCCAGCAAATATTCGGGAAAAGAGGTCGAAATTGTTGAGCGACATCGTTTACTCATCCCTTCGAAGCGCCTACTCTCCCCGAGCGTCTATTATCATTATAGTCAACATCACCGAAAAGTCAACCCCCGATTTAATTTTTTGTTGATTTCGTTCACCGGTTGATTTTCCCTTGATTTTAGGCCATTTTTTGACTTTAACTACCCGCCTAAAATTCCAGTTGTTTCCTTCTATTGCATGCTTTTCCACCGTCCTACAGGGAAAATGCCGGATAAATAACCAAAAGCGGTCCTAAAAGCATCTTATAGAAGAATTATTGCTATGGTATTCTATCAACTTCGGTTTATTACCCTGTTATCTTCATCTTTATAGCTAAATATCCTTTTTATAGCTAAATATCCTTCCCAACTTCTTGGCAGAACGCTGATTTTGATTTTTGTTGCCCTGATTGCCGCCAATTTCGTTTGTACTCTGTTTGCACTCTGAGGATGATCAAGCGTACAGATGTAAACGATTTCCTCACCAGGTATACTCAACTGCAAGCCATAAACAGCAGTAACTGGAAAAGGGCGCCTTTTCGTTTTGGCTGCCCATTCGACTTTTTTATTCCATAACAATAAATCCCCAACCGTACAGTATATATTCGGAATATAGATGCTTTACCCTTTATCGAAAGGTTTCCTCCTAAGGAATACACAGCATCCAGCCGTCTGCATAATTTCCAGCATGCCCTTTATGTGTATTTCACAAAAAAGTTGCTCTGCTAGACTTTATTGTTGACTTTTCGAATTCCTTCCACTATACTGTAACCGGGCAACTCTGGTATAGCGTTTGTAAGTAATGGGAGGTGCCTGTTTTTTTGATGAACATGTAAACGTTTACTCTTTTGGCGAATTTCCCTTCATCCGGGGATTACGTAGTCAAAAACGTTTAATGGCACAAGGAAAGGACGATGGCAATGATTACACTCAACAACCCTGCTTTTTCCTGCGTCTTCGATGAAAAGACCGGCGCCCTGGCCGAAGTAGTACGCGGAGGCCGCCGCATCCCCTTTGCAGGAATCGGCTTTGACCTGGGATGTAATGAGGAAAACATGACCAAGGTACTGGAATACGATTCCCTTCTCGAAAACCGCACCTGGAACTTACCCCGCATCACCCCGACGCATGGCGGCATGGAGACGTTGGACGCGGTAAGCTGTGAACGCGACGCGCACAGCGTATCTTTTACTTATCATATCGGCACGCTGGCAATTACGTTTACATACACCCTTTTGGACGGTGCGTTAAAGCTCGTCGCGACAGTGAAAAATCTCGGCAGCGAGACGGCGTACCTGAACACCTTCTCCTTTATTTCCCGCTTGCCCGGCAAGGACGGGGTAACCTTTGATTACCCCTGCAATACCCCATTGGGCGAAATGACTGTAAGTGCGCTTTCCCCTTACCAGGTGGTGGAATCCGGCCTGGTGAATTTTGCTACCCATATAAAAGCTTTTGACAGTGAGATGAATCTGCTTTTCATTGACGACATAGAAAAATGGAGCTGCGGGGTGTATCATGACGGGGAGAAAACCAACGTCGTATACAGCGCTTCTCTGGAGGCGGACCTGTTGCCCGACGCAACGCTCGAAGTAGGGAACTTCTATGTGCAGCCCTGCGACCCGGCTCTGAGCCCTTATATCCAGATCCGGAATTTGGTCGACTCCCTCGGCTATCATCCCTGCGAAGGCGGCATTACGGACGGCGTGATGTACTCCTGCCATCCGGCCGGCACAATGGATTCGAAGTTCCCGATGAAGGATGACTTGTTCCAGTACGCCGACCGGCTGGAAGGCCTGAAAAAAATGGGGATCGACCATGTTTGGCTCCTCCCTGTATTCGACCACAATGAGGACGGGGTGTACCACTCCAACGACCAGTCAATCATTGACAAACGGTACGGCGGCGAAGAAGGCTGCAAATACTATTGCGACAAAGCGCACGAGCTGGGGATGACCGTCCTGTTTGATTATGTCCCTCACGGCCCGGCGCCGGAATTCCCCCTGGCGAAAGACAACCCCGACTGGTGTTCCAAGCGTCGGGACGGCTCGCTCCAGGACGAATGGCACTGTGTTTCGATGGATTACAACCATCCCGGGTATCAGAAATACACTTCCGACCTGGTATACGATCATGTAAAGCGCTTCGGCGTGGACGGCGCGCGAATCGACTGCGCGATGGGCGGCTTGTCCAACTGGCGGCCCTATAATGGATACCGCCCCAGCGCCGACAGCGTGTGCGCCGGGGTCCATATTACCGAGGCAATCCGCGACGGCTTCCTGCGTGGCGGCAAACGCTCTTTCATCCTGCCGGAAAACTTCCATCCCATCCCGCCTTATTACCATACGACCGATATTTTTTATGGGATGAACCTGTACCGGGTATTTGTGGAACTCGAGCCGAAACTGAAAGAAGATCCGGCAGAGTATGCCCGCATCCTTACCCGCTGGCTGGATGTCGAAAAGCAGACCACCCCGGAAAACTATCACAAAATGCGTTTCCTCGGCAACCATGATACCGTGTCCTGGGTATGGCAGTCCCGCCGCGCAGTGGACTGCTACGGGGAAGGCGGCGCCAAGGCGCTGTGGGCCGTGATCTCGCTAATCGACGGCATGCCGATGATCTATCATGGCGACGAGGACCCGAGCATCTATCTGGCCAAAGGGGAAAACCGCGTAGAATTCTTCACAAAGCTTTTCCGCGACCGCCGGGAACTGATCGGCAATACCAACGCAACCGAGTATCTCTACACGGGTACGCCGATTATGGCTTTCATCCGCGGCGAAGGCGACACACGCCGCCTGGTTCTGGTCAACCTGTCGGATACGGCGCAGGATTTCGACCTGTCGGCTTATCCGGGCGCTGTGTCGCTGGTGAATGAAACCACATCCGGAACCGTCGCCCCGTTCGCCTATGACATCTACCGTCTGTAATCCATTGGCCTAACACCCAAAACTTTTCATGAGAAAGGATCCTCCAACATGAAAAAAGCCAAGCGCGTTCTCAGTGCCCTCTTAGGGGCTGTCCTGATGCTTTCCTTCATGGCCGGCTGTAAGGACAGCGGGGATTCCGACCCCAACAAAACCAAAATCGACGTGACAGCGGAGGAAGCGTTTACCGACGTAACCATCGGGGATATGACCTGTACGCTCAACACCAAAACGGGCATGATCACCCAGGTCAAAAACAGCAAGCAAACCGTTGACCTGAGCGGCCTGCTGATTGATGTGGGTTATAACAAAAAGATGGTCATGAACCAGGTGGGCTATCAGAGCTATGAAAACAATGAAACCTGGACCCTTCCTTCTCTTGTGCTCAGAAAAAAGGAGCTCCCGGAATACACGCTGAATTCGATTTATCAGACCTCTACCGGCCTGGAAGTCAGCATGACACTGGACACGTTGACGATTACTTATGTGTATACCTTCATGGAGGATGTACTCAAACTCGGCGCAAAGCTTAGTACCAGCGCGGAAGAGCAGCAGCTCGTCAACGGCGTCGCTTTCCTGGTGCGCGGCATTGATATGGATAAGGAAACGTCCACTTTTGAATATCCGGGCAGCACGCCGGGCGGCGTTTATACGTTCACTGAAAACATCAACTACGTCACCAATGTAACCGATTACAGCTCTCCGGTGACCTGCCTGAGCCAGAATGATCCCGCTTATAACTTGAACGTGATTTTCCTGGACGAAGAGGAAAAATGGAGCACCTCCGCTTATTATGACGAGAACGGCAAGCTGGGCGTCGCCAACCTCGCGGCGGTGGAAGGTTACCTGAAAAAAGGCGAGGAAATGGCGGTCGGCGACCTATATGTCCAGTTGGTGGGCGACCAGGACAAGTACACCGCCGTGCAGGACTTTTATGCAGCACTCGGCTACAAGAATCCGGACGACCCGGTTAACGACGGGCCGATGTATGAAGGCTTCCCCTACGGCACCATGGATACCGATTACCAGAACCCCCACACGTTGCAGGAGTATGCGGAACAGCTGGATGATCTTAAAGAGATGGGCGTGAAAAACGTTTGGCTGCTGCCGATTTTCTCCAGTACCAACAACAATGTTTACGAACCGATCGATCAGGCGGTGATCGATCCCAAATACGGCGGGAACGAAGGGGCGAAAGCCTTTATCGACCGGGCTCATGAACTGGGGATGCGGGTGCTGTTCGACTATGTGCCCCACGGACCTCGCCCGGACCAGCCTCTGGCGGTAGAACATCCGGATTGGATCTCCAAGAAAAAAGACGGCTCCAATCAGATCGAGTGGGAATGCGTTTCCTTCGACTATAACAATCCCGGATATTACCAGTACACCGTAGACATGGTGAAAAACCAGACGCTGGAAGTGGGCGTGGACGGCGCCCGTATTGACTGCTCTATGGGCGGTCTGTCCAACTGGAGCCCGGTCGACGGCCTGCGGGCCAGCAGCTCGGGGTTGCGCGGCGGCCAGAACATCGTTAAGGCGATCACGGAAGGCTTCGAACAGGCTGGCAAAAACGCAATGATTATGCCGGAAAACTTCCATCCGGTGCCCTTCTACGCCAGCATCACCGACGTATTCTACGACATGCCGCTTTTCCGCATGATGTACAACCTCAACCATTCCGGCGTGACGGAAACCGAATATACACAGGAACTGATGCGTTGGCTGGATGTGGAGAACAAAACTTCCGTCAAAGGCCAGACCAAGCTCCGTTTCCTCGGCAACCACGACACGGTGACCTGGACCTTTGACGCCGCCCGTCCACAGGCGGTATACGGCACAGAAAAGGCCAAAGCCCTGTGGTGCGTGATGAGCTTTATTGACGGTATCCCCTTCCTGTATCAGGGCGACGAGGATCCGGCGACCTATAACCTGCCGGGAGAGAACCTGGAATCCTTCTTTAAGGACATCTTCGGGGCACGGGAACAGTTCCTCCCGGCCGACTACACGACCGAATACCTGCCGTCCAACACGCCGGTATTTGCCTTCTACCGCGCCGGAGATAACGACCAGAAGCTGGTCCTGATCAACCTCTCCACAGGTGAGCAGACCTTTGATATCGGCGACGGCGACAACACGGTGCTGTTTGAGAACGGTGTCACGGTTTCCGGCCACTCCGCGACCCTCGCCCCCTTCAGCGCGGCAATCATCCAAAAATAAGGGGACTTCCTCGCAAGATACCCCTACATAGAAAAGCCCCTCTCTGGATAACCTCGGAGAGGGCTTTTCTATGTGGTTTGTCGCCATATATTACCTTATTATATAACTATCCGCCTTTATGTTTCGGTTCAAACGTCGGTTCAGGCTCCACAAGCCCCGCTATCCGCACATGGTAATACTAAATCTTACCGCCGCCTATGATTGCTTTGCCTTAAACCGATCGGGATTGGGTGATCAGGCCATACCAACATGTCCAATATTTTTGTTTGTACAAAAGCCCCCATTATCGACATAGCCCCCATGATGCGCTGAACCTCTTGCATTCCATGGCCTACGACCCGTGAACGGGGCCAGTCCATAAGCGGCGGTTACCGACCGTTTTTCAAATCCTTTTAAAGGGTACCCCCCTTCTGCCTATCTCCGAAAGAACTGAGGGTACCATGTTAAAAGCCGGCTCTCCGTGTTATACGGAGAGCCGGCTTTTCGTAATAAAGGGAATCAATACAGCGTGCGACTTGCGATTTCGCGTTGCACGTCGGGGGCAAGGGTAACGAACCGGGCGCTAAACCCGCCTACGCGCACCATAATATGCCCGTATTTTTCCGGATGGATCATCGCCTGCTCCAAATCGTCCTTGCTGACAACGGTAATCATCGCCTGCGCGCCGCCGTTATCAAAATAAGTATCCAGCAGGCTCTTCAGGATATCCCGGTGGTTGTTGAACAGATCCTTGCTGAACTTCATATTCTGCACGGCGCCCGCATGGTGATGGGTGTCCAGCTTCACCAGGGAGTTGAGCATTGCGGTCACGCCGTTGGTGTCGGTGCCGCCCGTCGGATTGTTGCCGTTGGCCATCGGTTCCTTGGCCAGCCGGCCGTCGGCGGAAGCGCCGGTGAACCGGCCTAGAATGGTGTTTGCCTCGTTATTGATAATAACGATCATATACGAATGCAGGTTGGTGTGCTCCCGTTGATTGCGAACCGTGTCGCACAGCCATTCATGGAATCCCTGCGCAAAGGTATCAATACCCGGCAGGTCGTTGCCGTACTTCTCGATATCCATCAGGATTTTGCGTTCCTTCTCATAGCCGACAAAGTTGGCCTTCATCGCCTTAAGCAGGGTGGCGCGGTCTATTAGCTTCTGATCGTACACTGCCGTCTTAATCGCATACAAGCTGTTTGCCGTATTGACGTTGCCGTAGGTTTCCAGCGTACCGCCGAGATACCGCGCGCCGCCATTGAGCAGGGCCTTGCCCCGTTCCATGCAGTCGTCAAACAGCATCGTCATATACAGATACGGCCCGGCTTGGGCAACCGTTTCGTACTCGATCTGCTCCTGCTGGGCGAGGATTTCGATGTAATAGGTAAGCTGCTTCTTATACGCCGCGTACAGATCGTCGAAGGTTTCGAAGTCTTCGAGCCCGCCAAGCTTCAGGCCCATATCCTTGTCGTACAGCATATCGTGGCCATTGTACAAGGTAGCTTCGAGCGCCTTGAGCAGGTTGATGATCCCGTTCGGGGAACCAATGCTCCGATGATTGAGCACATACTCGCCGCAACCAAACATCATGTAATCCTCGGCTTCTTCGTGCGAAACTTCGAACGCGCTTTCAACCGAAGGTATATTTACATCATCATTATACAGCATGGGGAAGGTACGTCCCTCGCCGATGCAAGTCAGCGCCTTGTCCATCAGCTCCGGATTCTGCCCCTTGTAAAAACGCAAGGAAAGCTGCGGCTCAATCTCAATCACTGTGCGGGAAGCTTCGAGCGCGAGCAGGGCAATCTTGTCGGCGTTTGCTTCGTTGCGGCCCCCGCGGCCGCCGATCACCACACGGGAGTGGAACACCGTCTCGCGGGAAGCCATCAGACGCCACAGAGACTGGGTATAGGCCAGCGCCTCTTCCTCAGTAATCCGACCGGCTCCCAGGTCGTTCACATAAAAGTCGCCCATGTATACGTCCATCCGCCCATAGTTGAGCACGCCGCTGATCAGGGAATACAGCCACGCAAGCTGCATAGCCTCCACAAAGTTGGCAGGCGCTTTGTGCGCGATCGTTTCCAGCGTTTCGGCGAGCTTCAGCCGCTGCTCCCGTTTGGACGGGGCGGAGCCAAAGGTCTGCGCGGCGGCGCGGGCTTCCGCCGCATACCGCAGGCAGACGGCGGAAAGGGTGTCCATCGCCATCATCATGCCTTCAAACAGGGCAACGTCGCCGCCCTCTTTTTCCGCTTTTTCCTTATACTTCTGCGCTTCCGCCTTCAAGCCGTCCAGCCCGAGCCGCATCAGCTTGTCGTAGTCCATGTACGCGTCCACAATGCGGTACAGAGGGAAGGCCACCTCGCTGTGCTCCCAGTAAATATCCTCCGGCAGCGCTTGTTTCATATACTCGGGGAACCGGGCCCGGGTCTTGTGCCGGGTTTCCTCCCCTTTCCAGAATTCCAGCGCGTCCCGGATATCCTGCTTTTGCCCCTCCGTATAGAGATCGCTTTGCAGCAGCGCGTCAATCCGCTGCGGGTCATAGAAATAGCTCACGCTACGGCCGAGCAGCGGTTCAGAACAGTAGCCCACCTCTGCGATTAGGAAACGGCCGGCGAGCAGATCGTCCTCCCGCATCGGCTGGAACCAATACCGGGTCTGCACCTCTACGCACTTCGCTTCGCGGATGGCGGAAGGGGCATCCTGGTATTTTTTATAGGTATCGGTAAACTCCATAATGTATTCATAAGCGTTCAACATATAAAAAACTCCTTTCTGAGCCGGCATTCTGCCGACGGTCAGATCCCTATGAGAAAACGTTTACGCCGCGCCGGCATCCACGCCTCTCATCCATCCTCATTATACGCATGCCCAAGCAAAAAATCAAGGTGCTTTCGCAAACCGATCAAAGAAATTTCCAGAAGGTTTCCCCCCAGCGTTTAAACATTCCACGACGTATTTCTTTCGGTAGAAATAATCTTTGGCTATCCGCTGCGCGGCGCCGGTAACCACGGCAAAAAGCCCCCTCAAGGTCGAGTCTTGAGGGGGCACAACCGATAAAACAGCCAATTATAACTTGCTGAGCTGGGAAAACGAAGTTTTCACCGCCGGATACAGCGCTGTATACAACTGATAATACGGCGCGTATTTGGCTGTATTTTCCGGGATCGGCGACTGTACGCGGTCGGCTTTGATCACCGCGTCACAAGCCTCCGGCACGCTGGCGTACACACCCGCGCCCACGCCGGCCAACAGCGCCACGCCGAGAGCCGGGCCTTCACGGGACGCCAGCGTTTTCACATCGCAGGCATACAAGTCCGCCAACATCTGCCGCCACAGGGGGCTGGAACCGCCCCCGCCGCAGGCCATCATATCGCTGATCGAAACGCCCATTTCGTGGAAGACCGACAGGCAGTCGTTCAAGGAATAGGCCACCCCTTCCATCACGGCGCGGAGCATATCCTTTTTGGTGTGGATAGCCGATAGGCCGAAGAACACGCCGCGCGCGTTGGGATCGAGGTGAGGCGTGCGCTCCCCCATCAGGTAGGGCAGGTAGAGCAGCTTGTTTGCCCCCACCGGCACCGTTTCGGCTTCCTTGTCCATCAGGTAATAGGGATCCACATCCATCAGCGCCGCCGTTTCCTTTTCCGCCCCGCAGAAATTGTCCCGGAACCATTTCAGGGAAAGCCCCGCGCCCTGCGTCACCCCCATCACATGCCAGGCGCCCGGCACCGCGCAGCAGAAGGTATGCACCCTTCCCTTTTTGTCAATGGCCATACGGTCGGTATGGGCGAACACCACGCCCGACGTGCCAATGGTGGTAAACGCCCGTCCGTCCCGCACCACGCCGGTGCCGACCGCGGCCGCCGCGTTGTCCCCCGCGCCGCCGACCACGATGGTCCCTTCCGCCAGGCCGGTAAGCTCCGCCACACGGCGAGTGACCTTGCCGGTCACCTCCGGCGATTCGTATACCTTTCCCAGCAGGGAACGGTGGATCTCCAGCTTCTCCAGCACCTCGTCCGACCAGCAGCGGTTCGGGATATCCAGAAGCTGCATGCCGGAAGCGTCGGACACTTCGGTGGCAAATTCCCCGGTCAGCCTATACCGGATATAATCCTTGGGAAGCAGGATATGCCGGCATTTTTCGTATAATTCCGGTTCATGGTTTCGCACCCACAGGATTTTGGAGGCAGTAAACCCGGTAAGCGCCGGATTGGCTGTAATCGCAATCAGCCGGTCGTACCCCAGCTTCGCCGTGATTTCCTCACACTCGGCGGCAGTGCGCTGATCGCACCAGATAATGGACCGGCGGAGCACCTCGCCCCGCTCGTCCAGCATGACCAGGCCGTGCATCTGCCCCGACAGGCCGATGCCTACAACCGACGATGGGGAAACGCCGCTTTTATGCAGCACGGCGCGGATCCCTTCCACTGTCGCATTCCACCAATCGGCCGGCTCCTGTTCAGCGTACCCGTTCTGCGGCTGGTACAGCGGGTATTCCGCTGTATGGGAAGCGATTACCGCTCCCATTTCGTCAAACAACGCGGTTTTCGTACCGGACGTTCCGATGTCAATTCCCATTAAATAGGCCATACTGTTCTTCCTTCCTTTCCCACTTCGCTGCGCTTGCAAACCGTCCACCCGGACTACCAGGCGTCCTCCGCAACACTTCCCGGTTTCCCATATATGCTCCTAGACGAAAGCGAGGCCAATCTATTATGCCGGATCCCGTCCCGGAACAACCGGCTGAATCCGGAAACCGGCACCCACAAATTTCCGCCGTTTTCCGTTTGGCTTCCATTATATCGCAGCAAGGGGGAAAGTCAAGGAACCGTTATGGTTTTCCCCACATTCCACAAGCAGAAAGAGAATATTGCTGCGCTTTGCTGATGCTTTTGTATCAAGATTTATCCTATTTCGTTCTTATTAGTTTTCAAAAAAATTAAGCGAAAATAGAGCGTTTTTCTAAAACAAATGCGCAAAAAATTCCCCTTGCCAATTTTCACAAACAGACGTATACTCGATTAAGGATTGATTTGCACTTTTATAGCCGCTTCCACCGATGTAAGGATTAAAGAAAAGGAGACAGTTTTATGACCGCTCTGTTTTCCCTTCCCCCTTTGCCCTCGGCCGATTGGCAGAAGCATAACGAAGAACAGCGCCTGGTATGGGAACGGTTCCACCAGGGAAAACCCAGCCGGGTTCCCATGATCTTGGGTGTAAACCCCCGCTTCCTGCTCTGCGACCCCCGGTATAACCCCAACAAAGTCGCCTTCCGCGACTATATGACCGATATGGAAACCATGTGGCAGGTACAGTGCGAATTTGCTTTGTTCAGCCGCCATTTCCTCCCTTATGACCATGAAATGGGGATGCCGGAGGAATGGCATATCTACGTAGACCCGCAAAACATCGGGGAAGCCGCCTGGTACGGCGCGGAAGTGCTCTATCCTGACTGGGATGTGCCGGATACCCGCCCGTTTTTGACGGACGACAACAAAACTATGTTGTTTGAGAAAGGGATCCCCGATCCCTTCAGCGGCATATACGGCCACCTACGGGATTTTTATGAGTTCAGCTCGGCGGCCCCAGCCCGCACTTTCTACGACCGTCCGGTGATCTGCGATCCCTCCGGTTTCGGGACGGACGGCCCGTTTACCGTGGCCTGCAACCTGCGCGGCGCGGCGGAATTCTGCATGGATCTGTATCTGGATCCGGATTACGCGATGGAACTGCTGGAATTTATCACTCAGGCGACCATCCAGCGGATGCTGGCCTGGCATAAGTATTACGGCCTGCCGACGCCGGACAGCTTCTGGTTTGCGGACGACAGCATTATGTTGCTTTCCACTGCCGATTATGAGCAGTTTGTCCTTCCCTTCCACAAAAAGCTGATCGACGGCGTTACCGAAGGCAAAGGCCATAACAACACCATCCATCTGTGCGGGGACGCCACCCGCCATTTCCCCCTGATCCGCGACGAACTGAAGGTCACGGCATTCGACACCGGCTATCCGGTGGAACACGGCAAGCTGGCGAAAGAGCTGGGGCCGGATATCACCATCCAGGGCGGCCCGCGGGTAGCACTGCTCCAAAACGGCACGCCGGAAGAAGCCGCCGCAGAAACCCAGCGGATTCTAGAGGACGTGATGCCGCATACCCGCCGCTTCATCCTAAGGGAGGCGAACAACCTGCCGCCCGCCACCCCGCTGGAGAATATCGACGCCATGTACGAAACCGTACAGAAGTACGGCCGGTTTGAGGATTGACCTGTTTCCGGGCTATATCCCATGCCGGATACAGCACAAAGTTGACATAAAAACAGCCGGAGGGCCGTATTTTACGGCTCTCCGGCTGTTTTTATTGCTTGCTGTATAAACGGCGCCGCTTATACCCGCTATTCCTTCGGCGGCAGGCATTCCAGCAGGGTCAGCTCGCCCTCCACCGTATATTTTCCCGCGGCGGCATAGGGAAGGAGAAAATAATCCCCTTTCTTTACGTCACGCAAAAAGCCGTCGCCCCCGACGGTCCCACTGCCCTCCCCTACCAGGAAGACGGCGGGGCCGGTCGGCAGGGTATACTCACCGCCCCGCAGCGTATGCCGGCGAAGGGCGAAGCAGGGGGTATCCTCATACCCGATCAGCTGCTCCGACGTCCGCATTTCCTCTTTATAGAGCGTTTTCGGCGTCATCCGGCCCCGTTCCAGCGCCTTTTCCCCATACATATCGTAATCAAAGCAGGAAAATGCGTCCTCTTCGGACAGGCTGAGGAACCGTTCATACTCGCTCAAATGATAATCTCCCAGCCATTCCTCCGGCTGGATGGTGAAATCCGTGGGTTCCTGCACTTCCAGCATCAAGCAGCCTGCCCCGATGGCGTGGACCATGCCGCCAGGAATCAGGAAAACGTCGCCGGGTTTCACCGGAATGACGTTTAATAAGGCGTTCACCGCCTGCGTCCCGGCATGGATCGCCGCCTGGAACTCCGCTTTTGTCACCGGACGCTTGAAACCATAGGCAATGCTAGCCCCCGGCCGGGCGTCCAGCACCAACCACGACTCGGTTTTCCCATAAGGAGACTGGAAAAGCTGCATCGCCCGCTCCTTGGTGGGATGGGCCTGGATCGGAAGGGCCACCGCGCTGTCCAGCGCTTTGACCAGGATACCGATATCCTTCCGCCCGCCGAGCATCCGTTCCGGTTCGGCCCGCAGCAATTCGTCCAGATAAACGTCCGTCCCCTGGATGCGGGAAATCCCCTCGTGTTCACCGGCGGATACCTTGTTCAGCGCCTTGACGCTGGAGGCGATCCATTCCTCCGGATAATTGTTGTCCTCCGCCGGGTCGCCGAACAGAGGATGAAACAACGCGCCGCCCTGATAGATGCGGAACACCCGGTTTCTTTCAAAAAACAGGGGGCGGGACGCCAGCGTTTGCGTGGTTGTGCTCATTGCGAATCTTCCTTTCATCACGGCCGAGCTTCATAAGACAGGATATCCGTCCCGCGACGCTTGCCGGCCCCATATAATCTATCCCATTACCGAACTAGTCAAAAGTTTCCCCGGGCTGGTAGCGAATAACTGCCTGCGCCTGGGCGATATTCGCCGCCGCCCCCGCGCCGACCAGTGCAGTCAGGGCCGCGCCGTAGGCGGCTTCCTCCTGATGAACCGGGATCTGCAGGG
Organism: uncultured Clostridia bacterium; assembly: GCA_946499275.1. Taxonomy (GTDB): domain Bacteria; phylum Bacillota; class Clostridia; order Oscillospirales; family Acutalibacteraceae; genus Avimonas. The sequence goes on from CAMMRL010000004.1 coordinate 35,636, forward strand.
GAAGGTCGAAACGGGCGGCAAACAGCTTTTGCAGTAGCGCCGTTTTTCGCAACCCGTTTCCCGCTCCGACCAGCATAACCGGCTTTTGGGCAAGCTTCGGTTCCATCTCCCGGTAGAAGCCGTACAACTCCTCCACAATCCCTTCCAGCACACCGAGGGTGAAAAAGCCCGGGTGAAAATTATCCAGCCCCAGCCCGGAGATCCCACCGCGGAGGGCCGGGTTCTGCCGCGTTCCGCTGAAGCGGGTGTCCACCCGCAGCCGGTCAGGCGAACCGACACAGGCTTCCGCCTCCCGTTCCATCGCGCCGTACAGGGATACCTCCGGGCCGCCGGCCAGCGCGGCCGTCTCGCGGAAAAACTTCTCTAGCGCGGCAAACGCTCTCCCGCCGCAGAGGGAGGAACCCACCAACAGGAACGCCCCTTCCGTACAGGGCCGCGCTTCCACCGACGGCAGGGAAGCCGGGGACGGCATCCACACCGACACTTGGCTGCCGGTGCCGACGTTGATCAACACGCTTTCCTCCATATTTCGCACTGTGCCGATAAAGCTGGCCTGGTTGTCCCCGATCGCCGGTGCGACCGGGACGCCGTCCGCCGTTTCGCCCAGCAGCACGCCGTCCTTGGCGATCCCGGGGAAAAACGCCGGATCCAGCCCAGCCTTCTCCATCGCCGCCGCGTCGAATCCGCCCGCCGAGAAGTCCACCATTCCCCAGCTTGCCGCATCTGACAAATGGAGCAGCGGCGTTTTCCGTCCCGCCAGCTTCATACCGAGGTAGGCGTGGATGGTGCAGCCGGTGACCGCCTCCGCCGGAACCAGGCCCCGGCGGAGGTTGTAAAAATGGGTGACCGTCCCAAAGCCGGTGGCCAGCAGATAGCCGGTACGCTCGCCGAGCAGCCGGGCGGCGCTTTTGTCCCCTTCGAACGGAAGATCGCCGCGGCCGTCCTGCCAGATATACAGGGGGGATACCGGCTCCCCCTCCCGGTCCAGGTAGAGGATACCGTGCATCTGGCCGGTCAGCCCGATACCCCCGATAGGCGAAAACCGCTGTTTCAGCGATTCCACCAACCCCATCGCCAGCGTTTCAATTCGGCGGGGATCCTGTATCTTTTCCCACGCGTACTCTGTGGGGAGGAACGCGTCGTTTTTCACGGTTTCGCTGTGCAGGACCTCGCCGGTTTCCCCATCCAGCACCAGCGCGCAGATCGTGGTTGTGCCGATATCCAGGCCGATCACCCGCATACATCGTCTTCCTTTCCTGTTCTTTTCAAACGCCCGTTGATAAGTCCATAAAAGGGGCGGGAAGGCATGCCGTCTTCCCGTCCCTCCGGTTTACATAGAGGTTGAGCAGGGGTCCAGCCGGCGGATGATGTCGTTCTGGATCGCCGGGGACAAATCGAGGAAGTTCACAAACGTGCCGTGAATCCGCATGATATACACCCCGCTGGGCGCGTATTTCTTCGGCTCGGCAAGTACTTTGCGGAGCATTTCCGGCGTGGTGACATTCACATACAGGTAAAACGGGGAAAGCCCTTCCTGCATGTCGTTAAAGAACAGGGGCATAATCACGCGGTTACGGAACTCCATCCCCTTTTCCTCATAGGTCGCGCCGCGGAAATACTTCGGGTCGATACCGAAGTGGGAGGCATAGCCGCCGTTCATCTTTTCAAAGGGGAGCTTTTGGGTGGACAGCGTGCGGAAGCCCAGCCCCGACTGCGCGTCCCCGTAGAAGGGATCCACGCCGTAATTGAGCATTTCGCGCGCCGGGCGCCCGTCGGGAGTCGCCCCTACCCAATACCCGTACAGCAGATGGGTGGACGGGGTGCTCCAGTCGGCGCGGAAGGGGTTGCCCAGGTAATTTTTCTTGGAGCGCACCAGATCGGAGATGCGATCCGCCACCTCGCGGGCTTCCTCGTCCGCAACCGGGTCGTTATTGCCGAATTTCGGGCAGGAAAGCAGGAACTGGCGCAGCTCCTCGTCATGTTCAAACCCGTCGCGCAGCGCGTCCAGAAGGCGTCCCGCGTCCTCCGGCCGCCGTTCCAGCAGGCAGTCGATCGCGACAAAGGAGTCCGCGATTACCGACAGCCCATGGATCAGGCAGCCGGAAGCGTTGTATTTCGTCCCCTGATGATGGGTATCCCGCATATCGTACCCGGTTTCCACCCCGCCCATGAAGGCGCTCAGGAACGGAACCGGCAGGCACGACACCGCGCGGGAAGCGTTGTTGGCGGCCTCCGCCATTTTGTCCGCAAACCAGTCGGCCCGCTCGTAAAACAGTTCCCGCACCTGTTTGAGCAGGGTAAGCGGGTCGTCGATTCCCACCGCCGGGCCGATCTTTTTGCCGGTCAGGGTGGAACGCCCGTTGTTCAAGGTAAGCTCCAGGATTTTCGGCAGGTTAAACCAGCTGTTGGTGGTGTTGCCGTTGTCCTTGCCCATAATCAGCGGCTCCTGGCAGCCGGCAACCGAGTAATCCTCCCAGTCGGCCGAGTCGAACCCGTTTCTCTCCAGGATGGCAAACACCGACTCGTCGTTGAACAGGGACGGGGTCAGGCAGCCGGGGGTGAAGAAGAAGCGGCCGAGGTTCGCGTACAGGGCGTCCGGGGTCCCCCGGTGCAGCTTCACCGACAGGATGGGCTGCGGCAGGTTCATGTCGTAGTACGCGTCCAGGATCGCGTAGGTCATCTCGTTGGTCAGGTCGGCGCCTTCCCGGTTTTTGCCGCCCACCAGCACGTTCTGGGAGATCGCCCAGCTCCGGTCGCCCACGTTGAAGAACACCAGGAAGTGCTTGAACAGGGCGGACGCCGTCTCCCGGTCCATATTGTCCCGGGCGCGGTAGGGTTCAAAAATCCGGTCGGCGTTCCCCACCGATAGGGCAAAGGGGTTGGGGGTCTGCTCGATGCACATCACCTGCCAGAGCAGCAGGAAGGACTGGATCGCTTCATACAGGGTGTCCGCCCCCTGGGCCGGCACCTTGCGCAGGGCGGATTCCATCAGTTCAAGTTCCGCGCGGCGGGTTTCGTCCGCCGCGGCCATCTGTTCCCGCGCCAGGTCGGCGTACCGCGCCGCGAGGAGTTTCACCCCGTCCAGCGCGATCTTCATCGCCTCAAAATTATCCCACTTTTCCGGGTCGGTTTCCTTTTCTATCTGCCCGTCCAGCCGGGTGATAACCGCGTCCACCCCGTTCGCCACCGCGAAACGGAAGTCGGGGATCACATGCCCGGTCACCTGTTCGATAAAGAAGGCCACCTCGCCTGTGTATTCCTCCGCAGCCTGATACGTCGCATCCAACGCGCGGACATAGTCGCTGTTTTTGTTATACTCCCTTAAGGAGTCGATCCGTTCCCGGGTAATCTCCTCGTTCGGTTCGATATCCCCGAACACCCCGGTCGGGTCGCAGTATCCGGAAAATTCCTCCACCTTAAAAGCAGGATTGATCAGCGCGTAGGTGCGGGCGAACGCGTCCCGCTGGGTGCCGGCAAACACCGCGTGGGGACTGATGGAAATCGGAAACGCGCGCAGCACGTCCCGCAGCACCTCCGCCGTGCGGAGTTCCAGGGGCAGCGCCGCGTGTTTCCCCTCGCTCTCCCGCATGATCTCTTTGACGTAAAACCAGCCGTCCATGCGTTTGAGCGCCCGTTCTTCCTTGAACAGATCTTTTGCCTTCTGCGTGATTGTCTTTGCATTATAAACCGTGTTCACTTTCCCCATCGCCATGCTGTTCATCCTTTCTATTCCGCTATACGCAATCGTTTGTATGTATCCGTATCCTCCATTATGTATGCACCACCGTAAAGCCTGCCTGCCGGAACGCTTCCTCATACCGGCGGACCCATTCGCCGGGCACCTGCGCGTTTTCCATCCGGTATTCCCAGCCGCACTGTTCCCACTTCTGTCTCCCAAACTCGTGATACCGCAGGAATTCCAGCGTCACGTTTTCACAGGGTAGTCCCTCCGTTTTGAGACCATCAAAAAAGCGGAGGAAACCCTCCAGCTCGGCTTCGCCTACGTTAAACCCGTTGACCATCGGCACCCGGAGCTGCACGCGGGGATGGCTCTGCGCCGCCCGGCGGACATTCTGCCGGATCATTTCGTTCCCCACCCCTGTAAACGCTTTGTGGACGCCGCTGTCCGGATGTTTAAAGTCCATCATCAGGGTGTCGATCAACGGAAACAGGGCGGGCAGGTCGGGATGGGTGCCGTTGGTTTCCATCGCGGTGTCGATTCCTTCCGCTTTCAGCCGGGCAAGCAGCGCTTTCACCCCGTCGTACTGCCGGGTCGGCTCCCCGCCTGTAAGGGTGACCCCACCGCCGTCAAAGAACATGCCCCGGCTGCGCCCGGCTTCCTCCGCCAGCGTCTCCACGGGAACAGTGATCCCCCGGCAGACCAACCCGTCGTTTTTATGGACGGTCACGCATTCCCGCCCTTCGCACGTCCGGCAGAGGGTGCGGTCCAGCACACCGCCCTTTACCGCGCCGTGGGGACATACCACGTCGAGTAGCGGGGACTTCACCGCCATGAGCGGCGGCTGGTCGGGGATCCCCTCCGGATTGGCGCACCAGCGGCAGGCCATGTTGCAGCCCTGCAAATGGTATACCAGCCGGTTCCCCGGTCCGTCCTGGGAATAGTTGAATCCCTTTTGAAAAATGGTGATCGTTTCCGGCGGCATAAGCCTTCCTCCATATTGTTCATATCTTGAACTATTAATTGCATTGTATCGCATAACCTCGTGATTTTCAAGTTCTTTCTTTACATTCAGGGAAAAAAATAATACAATAATTCTGGTGAAACAGCCTGGCCGCCGAGCAGGTCTCACATAAAGCGCCCGGATTGTCCGCCATGGCTCTCAACGGCACAGATGGAAGGAAGTAAGGCGATGAAGACCAACGGCTCCAATGCGAATACGCTGCGCAACGACAACCGCGCCCTGCTGCTCCACCGCATACGGCGGCAGCCGGTTTCCCGCGCCCAACTGGCCAAGGAAACGGGGATGTCCAAATCCGCCGTGACCATGATCACCAACGATTTAATTGCGGAAGGGCAGCTCCGAGAAATCGGGACAATGGAATCGCGGAAGGGCCGCAAGCCGATTTTGCTGGATATCGTGCCGGATTTCCGGTATGCCGTCGGCGTCAGCCTGCACCGCAAGCGGATTCAGGTGCTGATTACCAACCTCAAAGCCGAACTGGTCGGCTGTGTGGAAGAACATACCGAGCGTTTCACTTCGCCGGAGGTGGCGGTCGGCTGGATCTGCCGGACGATCCGACAGGAACTCGAGCGCCGGCGGATCCCCCTGTCTAAGGTGGTCGGTATCGGCATCAGCAGCCCCGGCCCGTTGGACTATCGCGAGGGCGTGATCCTGACCCCGCCGAATTTCACCATGTTCCACCACTTGCCGATCGTCTCCCGGATCCGGGACGAATTCCCCCTTCCGGTGTTTTTGGAGAACAACGCGGTTTTACTGGCCATGGCGGAATACTCCTCCGGGGCAATCGGCGATTACCGCAATACCCTGTTCGTCATCATGTCGCACGGCATCGGCTCCTGCCTGATACGGGAGGGGCAGGTGTTCCGGGGCTCCGGCGGATTTGCCGGCGAATTGGGGCATATCAGCGTGGATCCCGACGGGCGGCCCTGCCCCTGCGGCAACCGGGGATGCCTGGAACAATACGCGACGATGGCCGCCCTCAAGGAACGGTTCGGCTTCGAAAACTACGCGGATGTCGTGGATGCCGCCTATCGTGGGGAGGGCGCCGCGATGGAAATTCTGGAATACCAGGCGCGCTATCTGGCCGCCGGGCTGGTTTCCGCGGTGAACCTATTTGATCTAGACGCCATTGTGCTATATGGGGAATTCAATTACCGGCCAGAGTTGTTGTTTTCCCTGCTATCGCAGCGGATTCACCAGCAATCGCTGATTACCCGCGTGCACCCGGTAGCGGTTCTCCCGTCCCAGCTCGGCCCGTACGCGGATGCGGTTTCCTCTACCGCCGTAGTCCTTAACCAGCATTTCAGTCAAAAACTCATAAACACGGAAGCCCCGGCATAAATTGCCGACTCCAAACAGTAAAAAAGGAACCGCCGGATACCGGCGGTTCCTTTTTTACTATTTTAAAAGCATCGGTTCAAAAGCCATCGGTTTTATTCTCCCGTCAGACCGGAAGACTCGATCCCCTCGATAAACCGTTTTTGCAAAACCAGGTAAATCAGCAGCAGCGGAGCGATAACCAACAGGGTCGCCGCCATATTCTGGCTTTCATTGATCTGGCTTACGCCGCTCGACGCCGATGCGTAAGCGTTATTGTACAGTTCCATAAACGAACTCAGCTTGATGGGCAACAGGCTCTGCGCCTCTCCCATAAGCTGCCCGGCCGTATAGGTCTCGTTCCAAAACCATACGAAAGAAAACAGCAGTGAAACGATAATGGCCGGCGAACAAATCGGCAGGGCTACACGAAAAAACACCCGGAAGCGATTTGCCCCGTCCAACTGTGCGGCTTCGTCAAAGGAGCGGGGATAACTAGAGAAAAACTGGTGGAACACCAGGATGAAAATTGTGCTGTTTACCCCTTGCCCTAGAGCCGCAGGCAAAAGGACCGCCCAGGGCGTGTTAACCAGCCCGTACTTGAAAAACTGCAGATACCGCGGAATCAGGGTGACGTGCGATGGAATCAGAAAAGCGATCACAATCAGCACCATCCACAGCTTTTTCATCGGAAAACGATGCCGGGCCAACGCATATCCTGCCAGTGCGCAGGAAATTGTCTGGAACAGGGTGGCGGCAGAGGTAAAAATCACGGTATACGCCAGCGAATGCCAATAATCCAGCGCCACCAGCGCCCGCCGGTAATTCCCGATATACAACGTGGTGGGGATCCACTCAATCCCAGGGTTCACCAAATCGCCTACCGTTTTAAACGAATTGACCACCATATACAAAATCGGGTACAAAAACACCACACTGATGCCGATGAGCAGGAAGTACAATAGAATCTGTCCGGCAAGCCGCCGTCCCGCCCGGCGTAACTTGTCGGGATGTTGAATAGAAGATGGCAATACCAGCGCTCGGCCGGCTTTTCGCCCGGCCCGCTCTATGGAACGGATCTTCACGCATTTCCCTCCTTCGCCCTACGCTCCCGGAACAGCAGGAACACCACCAACAGTGTAAGCAGAATTAGCAACAGATAAATCCAGGACATCGCTGCCGAATAGCTGAACGCCTTCCCTGCCAACTGCCGATCACTGAGAATTTTCTGGTTTACGGCGTTATCGGAAAATGTGGAAAGCAGTACCACCGTGTACACCGTGTTCAGCAGCACCATCGGGCGCAGAAACGGCAGATAGATTTTCCACAGCATCTGCCAGCCGGACGCGCCATCGATAGCGGCTGCTTCCCTCAATGGCTGGCCAATTTTCAGCAAACTGGCCAGGAACAAGATGATCTGCACGCCGGAAAACCACAAGATCAGGGTAATGTTGTCAAAAATATACATGAGCGGTGCGGATATTACATCCGGAAGGGTTCTGAGGACATCGTAAATCAGATAGTTCTCCGGATTGACCACCGCCGCCGCGTCGCTTTCCAACAGTTTATTCACTACCGGGCCGCTGATGATGATCACCGGGAAAAAGAACACCGCCCGGAAAAACGTCCTTCCCCGAAACTGACGGTTGAGCAAGAGTGCCAGCATCAGCGCCACCACCACAATCAGGGGGGTGGACAGCAGGACAAACCGCATGGTGTCCATCAACGCGACAGTAAACGTCGTGTCTACCGTCAGCGCTTCCTTATACCACTGCAACCCAACGAAAACCGGCTTGGCCTTGTTCATTGGGTCCTGGCTTACCTGGTTGAAGCTCAAAAAAAGGGAGTAAGCAAACGGGTAGAGGGTGAACGCCAGGAAGCCGGCGATCCAGGGCGCCAGGAACAGGTAACCGCTGACCGCTTCGCGCATGCGGATCGACATCCGTCGCCGAGATGGGCGTAGGTTTTCCTTCTTTTTCATGCCACCGACCCCCGTATCACATGCGTCCCATCGGTAAATACCGCCGAGGCCCCCGGGATTTCCAGCCCGTCTACCTCAACGCTTTCCGTGTTGTAATTGACATAAATCGTCCCGCTAGAGTATGTTGTCTTCGCCACACCGCGCCGGGGAACCGCCCGGGATTCAATCTCCTGGCCCATTACCGGCTCCAGGATCGACGAGATCAGTGAATATGCGTCCACTATATACTCATTCCAGTCCTCCAACCTTGTAGAACGATAACCAGACGAGGCGGTTTTCCGTAGGCTATAATTGTCCTTGCCGGTCAGTAGGAACGAAGGGTAACAGTTATAGTCGATCATTTTTAGGATATCCGCGCCAGAAAAAAAGCTTAGGTTGGCGTATGGGGCAAATAAATTCATCGATCCAGACAATACAATTTGAAGGAAGGGAACCGTATCCGTCTGGAACAAATACTGGCTGCTCACCATGGGAATAGAAAGATAGGAATCCACATATGGGTACAGATAATCGGCTGGGCGGACCATCGTCAGTTTCCCGCTTTCAGCGAGACCCGCAGCCGTGGAAACAATCTGTTCCCGTACCTCTTCCCGGGTAACGACATGGTCTTCCAAATATTCGCCATAAAGCAGATACCCGATATCGTCTAACGCCAGGCCGAACCCCTCTTCCATAAGGAGCGGGGCCTGCCGTTGTAATGCCTCCAGCCCCACGGCCGGCTTAAGGTACCAAATATCGCCCAGGAAGGTTTCCTCCGCTGACGGTTTGATGACCGCGGATTGCGACATAGAGATACCAACCTCGCCGTGGATATCCGCCTGCCCTTCCCTAGCGGTAAAGGGAGAAACCCACAGAGACAGACGGCCGCCCAATTCCGTCAGCCGCTCCTTCAAGGAATCCAGGGAGGATAACCCGCCGTATACTGTCTTGGTAGAGGAAGAGGTCTTGTCGTATCCGTTCTGTCCTCCCTTCTGCCAGCCAAGCAACGTCACACGCAAACCCTGGGCTCCCTGTCCGGCCAGCTGTTCCACGGTATCCTTGATTTCGGCCAGGGATGTGGCTTTATTCACCGATGTGCCAATAAATTCCTTCTGTACGTCTGCCGAAAGGAAATCCAGCTGCAGCGGCATAGCCATTTCCGGCGGCTTCAGCGATCCCAGGCATCCCTGCTCTTTAAGATAGGAGCGGTAGCCTTTGGCCATCCCCACATAATCGGCGTCTTCGCCATGTAGGAACCGGTAGGTCATCGTAACTTTCAGCCGGTTAGGGGTAGGCTGTACCGTCTGAATCCCTTCGCCGTCCCGGTTGAAAGGTTGTTCATAAGTTTGGCGGTAAACAAATGCCATATACGCGCGGTGATAATTGGTGATTAAGCCCGCCGGGTCTACTTTGAGCTTGGCATAAGCGCCGCCTTCCTCCACCAAAGCGAAAAAAGCGTTTTGTCCCGTGCCATGGACAATCCCAAACAACGGCGCAGTAAGGAATTCTTCCTCGGTCATGTATTCTCCGGTCCGGGTGGATTCCAACCCTTGAATGGACTCCAGTGGGTCGGTTCCGTAATCCGGGCCGTAGACCCGCTTTTCATACCCCTGTAGATAGTTACGCGCCTTTTGAAAACGGATTAACGAACCGCTACCGTCGGGCACAAACATATAACCCGGCTGCGCATCTTCCGCAACTGAACCAAAAAACGGCAGGAAATATACCGTGCCTAACCGGTATTCCCCGTTTTCTTGGATTGTGTCGCCGTCCAACGTAAAGCGCAGACCCTCCTGCGTCAGCGCCATGGTGAAATCCAGCTCGATCTGCTGCTCCTCCCACGCCACATGAGCCCGCAAGGTATCGCCCGATACCGTCCAGGTCAGGTTTTCCGCGTCCGTCCCGTAGGATTTGCTGTTCCCATCTTCGTTGTAGATGTCGGCGGCGATCAAGGAATTGCCGAGCTTCGACCAGGTCTTATTCAAATCCTCCGGTTGATCTGCGGCAAGGCTGCCCCATATATAACCCGTGGCTTTATCGCACACCCGCAGCGCACCGGTTTCTTCTCGAATATACACGGCTAGCGCATCGTTTTCCATCAGCGGTTTGAAGCCCTCCAGCCCGAGGGAAACCGCCTCCCCCGCAACCGGTTCCGGCTGTGTATAGCGGCTGGAGTAAACCTCCTTGGCGTTATACCGGAAAGATACCGGGTCCGCTGTGGCAGGCGTTTCCTCCGCTTGAACCAGAAAAACAGCTAAAAGCGCCGCCACCGCGCCGGAAGCCAGCGCCCTCGTCCCCTTTCTAAATCCCCACACGGTATTTCACCTCTTTCACGATGGACGTAACCATATCCAGGACGCGGTCCCAGAACATTCCGACCAATGAACACACAAAAAGAATAATAATCATCAGGAAAAGCGCCAAAAGGATGTTCACAAACGCCTGGCGGAATTCATAATCGTGCAGCTCCCGCAGGGCGATAACCAGCAGCGCACCGGTCCATACATAGGCAATCCCACTGCCCATGGAAACCAAGAACGCTTCGTTCAGCGTTAACACATGGGTGAGCAAAGTGACTACCGGGAGGATGCAGATGAAGGGCGTCAAGGCGTATGCCATGCCGATAAACATAGTCTTGAACCGCCCCTTGCCGTCGCTAATCTCACTAACCATATAGCTACTGATTAAAAACAGCCCTACCGGAAGAAAAAACATCATTATTACATAGAAGGGCGAGGTATTGTCCAGGCTGTTTGTAGCAAAGGAAAAGCCGCGGAACAGGAAGTTCAGAGAAAACGCCAGAAAAGCCAATAGGTAAAGGATCAGCGCGGACAGCCAGTTACCCTTCCTCCCGGTCTGCACCTCATAATAGCTGGCGAAGGGATGACGAAAAAATCGTACGGCAAAACACAGGTCAGCAACGAACCGGTTTTCCTTCGCCTTTATGGGACATTCCGACGGAACTGGCCGACGTCGCCGGACGCGGGAAAATACCGCCGAAAGCACTGCCAGAGCTAGAATCAACGCAAACGCCGCGGGCACCACCCAGGACATATTCCGGTTGCGGATTTCCCAAAACGCCTCGGAATAGCCGGCGGGATTTCCCGCATTCCGGTAATACGCCGCCGCTTCCTCGTACTGTTGGAGTTGGAACGCGTTCTTCCCCAAATAATCGTACACCACTTTAACGTTCCCTACTTGGCCAAGCAACGCTTCCAAGTTGACCATGCACTGCTCATAGTCACCGGCCCGGTACTGGCGGACGGCGCTGTGAAGCCGGTCCGCAAAGTCGGTAGACAAATAGGTGTGAACCAGCCCGCGCTCGCCGTCCAGTACGTAAAGCTGCGCGTTTTCATCCACAGCAACGCCGGAAGCCACTGTGACCAAGCCGCTGCGCTCGCTGGTAGAGGCCCGCCCGCCAAAAGAAAAGAGCAGGGAGCCGTCGCTGTCGTATTCATAAACCAGCCCCGTCTCGGTAACAGCCAAAATCTGTCCGTCCGGGCCAACGGCGATATCGGTAAAGTTGCTTTCTCCGGGGATATTTTCCGACAACAGGTTCACCCCGGTTACATTGTGCTCCTTAACCGCCCCGCTGTCTGTTCCCTGCGTTACAGTGTACAGGATGCCCTGCGGATTGATCGCGAGATTGTAAAAGGAAAGGGGTAGTTTATTAAAAAGCTGCGCCTTTTGCGCCTCGGTGAAAAATTTGTCCTGGAACAATTCCAGCAGCGACATCGGCACCGAGTTGTAGCCGAAATACCCCAGGAATTCCCCATCAGGACTGAGTTGCACAATACCGTCGTAAGCGCCGTCCGATACGATGGAGAGGATGCCGTTTCCATCAACCGCTACTTTGCGGGGTTTGTATATCGAATTTTCGCCAAACGTACTGGTCTGCGGCCGCCCGAATTCCCGGAGCAACTCTCCTCCCGGCGACAGCAAGAACACCGCCGCCTTGTCAGGGTCTGCGACATAGACGTTTCCCTCTTCCGTGACAAATACCCCGGTCGGGGACTGGAGGATTCCAGCGCCCAGTTCCGCCGTATCCCCGGTAGCGAGGTTATACCGCAGGACGCGACCCGCGCCGGTATCCGCAACGTATAACGCGCCGCCCCGTACCGCAATATCCTCGGGTTTATTTAAGGGCTCGTTCAAAAAAAGGACTTCCCCTGTGAGGTATGCATCCTGCGTACGAATCCAGCCGCTCTCGGCATCGAGGGTATAGGTATAGGCGGTGGCGTTGCCCGTCTGCGGCGGCATCGCTCCGACCGCCGATGAGAGGACGACGGCCAACGCCGCGGCGATACAGCCAATCCTTATACAGCGTTTCATAGCGGCCTCCTCACTTAATGCCGGAATGGGCAACAGCGCTCATCACTTTGGACTGCAAAAATATAAACAAGATCAAACAGGGAACAAATAGGAACAGCACGCCGGCCGCGCCGATTCCCTGTCCCGCTACTGTGTTTCCGCTAGGGGATGCCACAACGGAGATATAGTAGGCAAAGGTCTTCATCTGCTCGGTATCGATGAATTTCTGCGACGCCTCCACACTGTTCCACGACTGCTGGAAGGCCAGAATCGCTACCGTAGCCAAGGCCGGCTTGATGACCGGCAGGATAATGCGGAACAAGATGCCGAAATCCGTACAGCCGTCAATCTGTGCCGCGTCAATCAGGGCGGAAGGCACCTGGTCGATAAACTGCTTGACCAGGAACAAGCCGACCGGCATAGCCAGCAAGGGAAGAATATGGGATAGGTAGTTGTCCATCAGTCCAACGCTCTTGATGATCAAAAAGCGCGGGATCGCCACCGCCACGGAAACGAACATCAGCGCCGCCTGGTTGACCTCCAGAATCAGCCGTTTTCCACGGAACTGCTTTTTGGACAGCGCAAAACCGGAAGCGGCGCACATCAATACCGTGGCCGCCACCGTAATCAAGGAGGTGAGGATACTGTTGAATAGATAGATCGACAGCGGATAGTTGGTGGAGTTTGCCGAACTGAACAGGCGGCGGAAATTCTCCATTGTTGGATGCCGGGTGATAAACTTCGGCGGAAAAGCAAACAGCTCATCCATCGGCTTAAAGGCGTGGAAAAAGATATACAGGATGGGCAGCAGCATAAAAGCAACTATCGGCAGCAGGAGGATGTAGAATTTCAGTCTCCCCTGTCTCAGAAAACGCGGGTGAACCCGCTTGATCTTAGTCATATCAACCCACCTCCTCAATCCTTATCGCCAAACAGCTTATAGGCTACCCGCGAGGACAGCCACACGATAATTAGCAGGATAACAGAAAGCGCCGCCGCGTACCCCATTTCATACCGCAGAAAGCCATAATCATCCATATGGTTTACAATTAACTGCCCGGCATATCCCGGCGTGGGGTTGGACCCGGAGAGGGTGACGCCCATGCCTGGCGAGTTGAAGGTGTTCACCAGCGCCATTACCGCGCCGAACAGCATCTGAGGCCGGACGGAGGGGATCGTGATATAGTACACCTCCTGCAGGCGGTTACGCACTCCGTCAATTCGGCCCGCTTCGTACAATTCTGCGTTGACGTTCAGTATACCGGAAAGCATAGCCAAAAATCCCACGCCCATACTGGACCAAAGTGCCACCACCAACATAACCGGCAGCAGTGTCTCCGTCGAGGTCAGCCAGGCGACCGGTTCGCGGATAATCCCCATCGAAAGCAGGATACTGTTGAGGTAACCCATCTTGTCGCCGGAAAAAATGGTACTCCACACCAGCGTAGTCGCTGCGCCCATCATGGAGGGGGAATACAGGATCACCGCCAGCACGGTCCGAGGGCCACGGGACAGTTGGGCCAGTATCCAGGCCAGTACAAAAGAGAGGGCATACCCGCCCGGCCCCACCACCACCGCGTAAATGATGGTGTTCGGGATAACATTCTGCACAAAACGGCGGTCGGAGGAAAAAATATCGATATAATTCTGCAGCCCGACAAAGGACGGCGCTTGAACCGAGTCGAAGCGAGTAAAGGAAAGGCCGATCGCCGCTAGGACGGGGAGCAGGATAAATAGCGTAAAGCAGATCAGGAAAGGAGCCAGCATAATCCAGTGGGAACAGCGGTTCAGGCGGTCCAGCAGGCTTCGCCGCCCCAGCGCGCTCCGGCGCTTGGACGGCCGTGCAATGCTATTCATTCATTCCCCCTCCTTTCAAAACCTCTCCAACCGGGTCAATCGAATACGGCTTAAGGACATTCCCTTCTTCGTCCATGTAACCGAACTCCCGGAGTTTACGGGCAAATTCGCGGTTGATATTGGCCACGGCGTTGTCCAACGCAATACGGGCAGGCTGCCCGTTGATAACCACGTTGGACCACGCGTCGGATAACTCCCGCTCAATGACATACTGCGCCGGATGCTGCGGCACTTCCCGCATGGCGGCCCATTGCCGCAGGATGACCTCCTTGTCCTCCTCAGGGAAGGAAAGCTGCTCAAACGCCTCGCGGTTGGCGCTGTTCCAAAGGTATTCCGGACCATAGGTGGTCTGCAGCGTATTGCCGAACTCGGTCTGCACCTCCGCGGACAGCCACCATTTGAGGAACGTCCAGCTTTCTTCCTTATAAGTGGACTGTTCCATAATTGCACAGGCGGTCGAAGCCGCCGTTGTGGAGCGGTCTATGCTACCATCCTCCTGCAAAAAGCCGGGAGGTTCTGCAATTCCCCATAGCCCGGCGATTTCCGGTGCAGCGGTTTTAATCTTGACATAGTCGCCATAGGAGGCGATCCCCAGCGGGATCTGCCCATAACGGAATCTGTTATAGAAGCTGGAAACCACCTGTTGGACGCTGTACAACCTGTAAAGGTCGGTTAGGGTTTCGAAGCCCCGCAGTCCCGCTTCGGAATTCAGCGCCACCGTGATCCCGTCCTTGGAATAGATGGAAGCGCCCGCCTGGGTAAAGAACGGGATGGTACTATACAACGGCTTGACCCCGCTGTAACCGGAGAGCTGGAGGTAAAAATTCATGGAATTTCGCCGAAGCACCGGCATGATATCCGCCACGTCGTCCCATGTCTGCGGGATGTCTAGGTTCAGACTTTCCAAAATGTCTTTCCGGTAGGCCAGTACATAAAATTCCTGCGTTTCGGTTATGCCATACACCTTGTCGCCGAGCATATACGGCGTCAGCGACTCCAAGCTGTAGTCCTGCTGTATGTACGAGGCAAAGTCCGGGAATTCCATCAGGTTTACCGCCGCGCCCCGCAGGCCGAGATCAAAGGGGATTTTTGTCTGCGCCCCCATAATAATATCGGGAGAGGATTTGGTGGCGTTAGCCAAGATGATCCTCTGCTGGTCTGGCATGGTGGAGAATTCCACAGCAATACCAGTTTCGGGCGTAAACTGCGTGTCCGCCATCGACTGGAGGGTATCCATGTAATACACCGGATAGTTCATCCAAACCTTCAAGGTTTTCCCGCTTTCCGAAGAGATTTCCTTGTCAACGAACAGAGCGTAGAAAAAGCGTTGGATCCCGTCCAGGATCCCCGCGAAAAAGCCGGCTTCCGCCCGGGGGAGCTCCTGATCCGCACCGTGAATGTAAATCCGGTCAATCGACAGGTTCTGGCCGGTCAATGTAGTGATCTGGTCGGAAAGCAGCTGCGAAACCGAACCGGAACCTTCGTTGAGTAGATTCAGGTTCGCCGGGATCTTGTCCGGGGTTTTGAGCAACTTGGTCAGGTTATCCGCCGACAGCTTAATATTCAAGGCAGCGGCTGGCGATTCTTTTTGTAGAGCGCCGAGCTGGCCATATATATCCATAAGCTGGTCGCGGAATCCTGTTAGCTTCTCGGTCACGCCGGGAATATAGCTCTCGATATCCCAGGTACGGTACTCGCTAGCGCTGGTACCCGCTACCTTTTTCAGTTCCAGGCCAATCTCGGAAATCTCGTTGAGCATGGCGGTGAGTTGTTCCGTCACCGCCTGAACGGGCGTACCGTCCAGTTCCAGAGATAAAGTATGCCAGCCGGTCTCCAAATACACGCCGGCCGGTTCTTCCCCTGCCGTCAGGCTGGTGTTAGCGTACCGGATGCCGGTATAATCGAACGCCATGCTGTCCATCTCTGAAAACAGCGTCCGGCCGTCTAGATTGACATTGGCGTAAACTGGCAGATCTTCCTTGTAATTCTGACTGTACCGCAAACTGATATAGTACACACCTGCTGATTTTACCTCAAAGCCGTAAACCACCTTCTGCCCAACGGTTTTGAACGACGCGCCGTCCAAAATGTTCAGCAACTTCCGGCGGTAATCGTAAGGATACAGCGCCGCATTGCTTTCCGAGGCTGCGCGGATGTAGGAATCGGATTTAACGGTGTAATTCTCCCCCTCCACCACAATAAAGTCGGTTCCCTGCGCTGTATTTCCCAGGGAAGCGGCATATTCCTCGTACGAAGGGGCATCTTCGACAGGAACGGCGGCAAAGCGGGTAAGCCGGATATCCGTATCCTCGCTAGTGAGTGTGAAGGTGTGGATTCCCGCCTCCAGCGTATAAACCACCGGGCGGCTGGAAAGGGCCGCCTGATCCCGAACATAGTCTAGCACCGGCTCCTCTTTCGTCTCCTGATCCGCCGGGAGTTCGTTGCCGTAGCGGTCGGTCTTATAGTCCTTTCCGGCGTCCTGCCAAAGGGAGATAAGCGGCGTGCGAACGTCTGTCCCGTCCAGTGAAACCAGCAGCGTGCTTTCGAGCACTACGTCGGACAGCGTCTCGTATTCCAAGGCCAACCGATAATCCCCGGTTTGAGGGATGTCCAGCGTCAGCGAAACGGGGCGCCCGGTTTCAAGGCTAGCCGGTCCGTTTTCCATGGGAGCCTGCGCGGCGATCTGTTCGTCGTCTAGCGCTATCCAGCCATTATAATACGGCGTAAATTCCCTTTCCCTTCCGGCGGTTTCCGCCGGCACGCGGATACTACATATTTGCGGCAACAACAAGGCGGCGACAATGGCCGAAGCGATCATCCTTTTGTATTTCATCGGTATCGAACCCCCACACGTCGCGGACAGGGCCATAAAAGAATCCCGGCAATCTCCCCCAACACGGCCGAGAAATTGCCGGGAGCCCTTGTTCCTCTACTACTTGGACGCCTCAAAATCTTTCTGGATTTTTTCCACCGCTTCGGAGAAGGTCTTGTACGCAGCGGCGAATTCACGGTTGATCTTCTCTTGGGTTTCTCGGGCGACGGCCGCCGAATCGGTGCCGGCCTTCATGGTCTGCTTGGCCTGATAAATGTTGTCGTTTACGACTTTCCAGTAATCCGGCAGGATTTTGGAGTAATCCCCTTTGACTGATTTGTCCATATGGTTGTACATATACTTCACGCCGTCGGGGACGTTTTCATACTCGTTAAACAACGCCGAGACGTCGGGATGGGAGCTGGCCGGAATGGTGAAACGGTTGTTGGTGGGACTATTTTCGTTGAGCTTGTTCTGCAGGTTCATGCGGGTAATCAGGCCATCCTTCCCAAAAGTCAGGAATTTCAAAAACTCCCATGCAGCCTGCGGATCCTGCGCGGTAGACAGCATCATCCCATAGTCGGCATGAACGATCTGCTTGGAACTTTCCTTGGTGGGCGCGGGAATCGGGTAATAATCCCAATTAAAGTTGAGTTTTGTACACAGCCAGGAATCGTCCCAGGTACTTTGGTTCGCCACCAGGATCTTCCCGTCGGCCAATGCGTCTGCGTTGGCACCGAACTTTTTGGAATAATCGTCGTTGGAGGAATCTGCGTTCCTCATATTATCCGCCACAAGCTGGGGCTGCTTCTCCAGATCGCTGACGATCGAAACCGCCTGTTCGAACGCGCCGCTGGTCAAATCGAACGTCTGCGATTCGGGATGATAGCCCCACTGATGTCCCGATTCCTCAATCTGCATCATCAGGTATTGATCCAGCGAATCGGTGTGGTTCAGACCGGAATAAGTGTTGTTGGTCGCCTTTTTCACCAGATCCGTAAATTCGTCAATCGTCCAGTCGTAATCGGGCCGATCCAAATTCAGCGTATCCAGCAGATCAAGATTCACCACCATGCAGGAGAACTGCAGCCAGGCGGGCACGGCATAGGTTCTGCCGCAGTATTCAAACCCATTCAGGGAAACCTCATGGATATACTGCGTTTCTTCATCCTTGTCGAGAAATTCATCCAGCGGGTAAATCCAATTCTGTTGGACAAAGGGCGCCAGGTTATCCCATCCAAGTACTACGTCGGGAAGGTCGGAGGCGGCGGCGCGAGTAGAAAGGAACTCATACAAGTCCCCTACGAACTCCTCCAATTCCACCTCGATATTCGGGTACATCTTCTCAAAAGATTTGAGCCATGTTTCCGTCTCGTCCCGCACATCGTCCCGTACGGCATAGGTAACCTTGCCGGATACCGATTCGATCACTGGCAGTTCGTATTCGCTGGTTTCCTTATCGCCGCCTTTCGGGCCGCTCGACTCTGCCTGCGGGTCGTCTGAACAACCCGTCAGGAAAGAAGCCGCCATCAGGACGGTCAAGATCATGCAAAGCCAACGTTTCATCGCCATTCGTCCCCCTTTAATACACAACCACGCTTTTTATGAAATGGGCGTTGTTCGGATATTGCGGATAGATTTTCAACGTGATCTTCTTGTAGAGCTTGGTGCTGTCCACCGGCACGCGGAACGCCTTAGTTTCTACCCGGTGCGTATTATCCGCAGAGGGCGCTTGATCGAAATCCAGCATGATTTCGGAGGGGCGGTACGCCGTTCCAAGGAGTTCCTGCAGGCCGTCGTTTGACGTGCCGTATACTTCAATATAGGAAGGCAGAAAAACAGCGGAATCCCGGTCCAGCAACCATGACGTTTCCACCGCTTGGAGCAGGGAAGGCGACGGGATATCCACCTCCATCACAAACGGGCCGCCCATGTTCTGTACTTTTAACCAAGCAGCATTGTTTCCATCCTCGCCCCAGGCCACGGAGGGGCCGCGGCTCAATCCATGGGTTAAAAGGTTGGTTGCGGGGGCGGACTTGTAGGTAAGATTCTCGCTTATAAACTGCCCGGTCAACCGGTCAATGGTATTGGTTTGTACGCCGAACAAATGGCCGTCGACCGTAAAGTTCTGCATACCCTGGGTATTGAAATACACAGGCTGACCTTCTACCAAGTTTACCGGCTCCACATACCCTTTCTCTTCCGACGCAGTGGGAGAAGTCTCGTAAACGCGCAGTACGGACAGTTCCGAATTCGGGTACTTTTGGGTCACGACAAGCTGAATCTGCTCCGCCGTTACCGCCTGTCCCAGATCCACCGGGATCCATACCCCTCCTGTAGGCGAGGAACCATATTCTTTAAACGGATATACTGCCGCAACGGGCTGGCCGTCCGCCAACACGTCTATTTTTTCTGGAAGATATACTTCGCTTCCTACAAAAGGATCGTTCTGGAACTGCAGGTACAGGAAACCGACCGTTTTTTCCCCGTCCAGATCGCAGGTTAGGGTATATTTGCCGATGGTATTCGTATCGCCGAGAGCGAATTTCACAGAACCAGAACCGGCAGCCAGGCTGTTCAGATCGCCCTGCGCTTGGATATTCATCAAATCCCCGGCGGCAACTGAAACCGCGCTGCCTAGGTTCTCTCCAAACGTCCGATTGAGCGCAATGCCGTAGGAGGGGATCGCCACCTTAACTGCTGCTGGTTTTTCGGAACGGTTGCCCGTACCGTCCACTGCATACACGCGGTATTCATAAGAAACGCCGGGCGTGAGCTGGCTGTCGGTCATCGACACCGTCTCGCCGGGTTCCGGCTGCCTTGCTTCCTGGATTCGGACCAGCGCGGTATCATCTGTTCCGGCTTCCTTCCGCCACAATTCATACCCGGCAATCGGCTGTTCTTCCCCCACGTCCACCCGGTCGAAAGTAAAGGCTACGTCAAACCCTTTAACCTCTGCTTTGACATTGGTGGGTGTAGGGATGGGAGAGGAAGGCATATACAGCTCCCCGTTTTCATAAAGGTACCGATAGGCTTTATAAAACGCCTCGTTCCCTGGGTTTGCGCCGGATTTTTCCTCGGATAAATATACTAGGGAGTGCAAGCTGAAGCTGACGTGTTCCTCCACGTACTGATCGATAGCCGCCATATTATCGGTCAACCGCTTGATGGTCATAACCCCCATTGGATTCATGCTGTACACTTCGGGGTTGTTCCATGCGACTGCCTCGTCCCAGCCTTTGCTTTCCCTCACCGGCTGTGCGGCGCGACGCGCTTCGTCCATCATGCGGTACCACGGCACAATGGTTTCTTTCATGCTGCTTTCCCAGCCGCAGCCATCCTGCGGAGCGATGATATCCATCTGCGTCTGCGACCAGATATCCTGCAGCAGCGTTTTCCAAACATCCAATTCCGCGTCGGTAGCTTCCCTCTTCAGCGAGGTGTATACCAATGGCGAACAAAGCGTCGGCTTATCCGGTGTAACCGCTTTAATGTGGGCAGTCAACGGCTTATAATAGTTGTTGATCAGGCGGCTGTTGCCGCCATTCCCGGTGGTCAGGTTGACGTTATTAAACTCAAACGGCAGGTACCAACCGCCGATTGTGTCCGCGTATTCGCCTTCAAATTGCTTCCACAAATCGTCGAACACCTTTTCGGCATAGGCTTCGCTTTCGGTTAGAAATTGGCTGTTTCCCTTGCCGTCGACATCGTTAAAAGCGTTGGTTATCCCCGAAAACCAGGCGTCCTCATAAAGGGACAGGCCGAGCCATACCTGTACGCCGGCATCTTTCGCCGCTTTGAGTATGTACGGGATCTGCTGGCGCTGGGCTTCCGTTCCAGTTTCCGCCGATTCAAACGTGGGGGTGTAAAAATACGCTTTATTGTATTCTCCGTAAAAATACACAGCGTATTGTACCACCACTTTATTGACGCCGATTTCTTTCATCTGCCGCATGGCCGTATTCCAGTCGTCCTGGGACCAGGCGTCTTCTCCCCCAGTCAGCGTAGGGGCAATAAACATTCCGCTTAACATAGGCTTACTACTTTCCTTTGCACGAACTTGGGAGGGCATTGCTCCAAACACGGCGGCAAAGAGAAACGCACAGCAAAGCAGCGCGCCAAGACGTTTTTTCATGCCCTTCCCTCCTTATTCAATCGGTTCCAGAATAACGGCGTCATAACAACAGTAACCCCAATTGGCCGTTATCAGTATCTCATTTTCTCCTGCCTGCAAGGCAAAACCGTCGTCTGGGGCCTTCGGATGGAGTTCGTTGTTTTCCCACACCTCAGTACCCGGTTGGCTGTATGTCCATTCCCCTTGGTTTTTGCCAAGATAGGATGTCAGGTATTTGTCGCCGCCGTTGACCTGTACATAATCGCACTTATTGTTCCCGTCGTCGGAAGTCCCAACGATGAATAGACGGTAATTCCCTGTCTCGGGTACGTCTACCTTGAGCCGGATGGTCGTATTGAAAAGGAACACGTACCCGTCGCCTGTAAAAGGATCTACCTTTTCGGCTTTGTCCAAGATCACGGCCCCTTTGCCGTCGATTTCGCCGGTCTCCATCTCCACGCGGATAGCATTCTCCGTGGGCTGGATGTTGTCAGGGTCTTGGATGGGCTTTTCCGTGCGATCCAGATCGTATACCTTTTCCAGCGCGATACTGTTGCCCGGCGGTTCCGTTTCCTTGCCACGTTCCAAAAAGTCTACAGCGTTCTTGTTTGCGTTGTTTTTATATTGGTTCCCTGAACCGGTGTTCCCCGTACTGGCGTACAAAATGGAAAGCCCGTAGCCGGTATCCGCCCCGTCCGGGCGGCCGTTCTCCACCAGGTCGCAATCCGTTATAACACAGTCCTGCGCATTTTCCAGGCTAACCCCTACAAAATAATTCTTTTCTATATTCAGGTTTTTTAGGCCAATTTCCCTGCCATATTCCACCCTAACGCCGTATTCAAACCCGCTAATGGATAGATTTTCAATCACCGCGCCGGTTACTGGATTGTCTTCCCCGGAGAGAATATGGAAGGCGGCCGCCTTGTTTTCCCTCGTGTCAGAACTACCCACGATCCGGGTCTTTTCCTTACCCTCACCCGACACGGTAACGGGTGTTTCTGCATCTAGGATCATAAACGAGCCGTTTTCCAGTTCGTAAGTACCCTCGCAGAGATAAATTTTGGAAGCCTCCCCCATCTTCGCCAAATACCAAGGATTCCCCGGAGCGAATAGGGTGTCGTCATCCTCATATACGATCGGCTGTATCCCGTATTGTTCCAATTCCGCCAACGTTTCGTCCGGCGTATCGGACGCTACCACCACATGGGTATATCCAGTAAAACGTCCCCGGTCCTTTTCCGGATCCAAAATCACCGCGTCAGGATACATCGAAACGCCCTCCTTCTTCTCAGGCTCGGAGGACGGGCTATCCGGGCTGGCCGGGCGGGTAAGCGCCCAAACGAGCGCCCCCACACCGGCCGCCACTAAAACAATCGCCGCGCAAAGAAGAGGAAGCCAAACCTTTTTAGGAACCGGCTTGCGCCGGCTTTTCAACGGTTCCTTATTATTCACCAAACTCACCCGTATTTTTCCGCCGCTTTGGCCGCCCAATGGCCAGGCCGACGCAGGCCGCGCCGAAAGCCGTAAGCGCCAGGGCCGGAACTGTTTCGCCGGTGTTGACCACCGCATTGTCCAGATCGTCCGTAATCACCATATCGAACCGCGGGATAACTACGACCGCATCATAGCAGCTATATCCCCAATTGGCGCTGATTTCCACGGTGTTTTTTCCTGCTTTGAGAGAGAAGCCGTTTTCCGGTGCGGCCGGAGCCAATTTTTCATTCAGATAATCTTCCGTCCCCGGCTGGCAACTTACCCAAGTTCCTTTGGAAGACCCCAGATAGGAAGTCAGCAGTTTCTCCCCACCGTTGACGGAAACATAATCGCTCTTATCCTCGCCGCTGTCGCTAGCACCAATCACGTACAGATCGTACTGCCCGGTCTGGGGTACATACACATCCACGGTAAAGCTCGCGTCAAACAGGAAAACATAGCCGTCCCCGCTGTAATTCTTCATCGCGCCGTCCGCGCCGACGACCGCACTGTTGCCGTTCATCGTACCGGATTCCGTCTCAAAGCGCAGGGCATTCTTCTGCGTATCGCCCGCTTCAATAGCGCGTACCCGCGCGCAGGATACCCGCAGCTTATTAACATTATGCACCTGCGCCTGCTCGGCTTCGGTCAATTGGATATACGCGGCATAAGCGGCGTTCACTGCATCCGCATCCTTTTGCTCAATCACAGACGGCAGAGCCGAAATCATCTGCTCGACTTTTTGAACGGCCGAGAGTTCCGACGGTTGGGTAGGCTTTTCCCCTTCTCCTGGATTATCCCCTTCGCCGGGATTATCCCCTTCGCCGGGATTCTCGTCTTCAGTATGCGGAGTCAGGACAACTTTATCGTATGCCGCCGATTGTGGCCAAGTTTTAGAAAACACCAGAATATTTTCACCCTGAGAAAGTTCTACCACCGCCGGAGTCGGCTGTAGGACGCCCTCTACCCAATTTTCCGTGCCGGCACAGCAAAGCGCCCAATGGTTTTGTTCGCCGGTAACCGAAACCAGGAGACTGTCGCCACCGTTTACCACAAGGCTATCGCAGGCATTGCCCTCTCCCAGCTTGGCTGCGGATACGGCGATATCGTACTTGCCCGCCTTGGGGACAAAAATTCGAAGGGAAACGGAAAACTGCACGCCTTCGCCCTCGCCGGTTTCGACATAACCGTCCCCGCTGAAACCAACGAGCGTATTCTTCACAGAAGCTTCGCCGGTCAAGGACCCTTTTTCTACTTCATAGGTCAACGTATCGCCGTCTACCGTCGGCTGCTGAACCTCTAATCTTTCCAGTTCCGCAATCGCAGCTGCTGCCGCTTCCAGGGTATCATAGTTCGACACCTTGGCCTGTTCGGCCTTGGAAAGAGCCTGATAACGCGCCTGCAACGCTGTCACCGTGGCCTTATCTTCTAAAGTTACGGTGGCAGGAAGAGTATAAATATCCATCATCAGCTCTTCCCCGTCGGACAGCTCAAATTTCGGGGTCAAGGTGATGCTGTCGTACGCACAATACCCCCAATCGGGATGGATACGCACAATATTCGACCCAGCTTTCAACGGAATGCCATTCGCCGGAGGTTTGGCAATATAGGCGCCGTCCACCCATTCGCCGGTTCCAACAGTAGCCGTTCCCCACTCGTAGCCGGTGGTACTTACCAGCGTCATCTGATAACCATTTTCGTTGATGTACAAAGCGTCAAACCGGTTACCATTGTTATTGGCCGCCGCCCGGACCGTGACTTCGTAATTCCCAGCAACAGGTACATTGAGGTTCATTTCTACAGCGCCGTTTCCCAAAAAAACATATCCCTCGCCGTCAAATCCGGCAAAGTTGGTAGCGTCCGTCGTCCAATTGGAACCCTCCGCCACCTCAGCGCCCGCAAGATCGTAGAACAAACTTCCACTGTTCCAAGTCGGATCCTTCGCTTTCTCGGGCGCCGCCAGCGCACCCGGCGCGACGACCGACAATGCTGCCGCCATCAATGCTGTAACCGCTGTTAGAGACACAAGCTTCCTCTTCATTTTCCAAACCTCCCTAAGTGTGTGGATTTTCTTTGGATAATGGGCTGAAGGGCAGCTCAGTTCCCGATTCGCCGCCATCCAGATCCAAACGCATATATTGGGTGGGGGTTACTCCCATGATTCGCCGAAAGGACTTGCTGAAAGTCTGTATACTTTCATAGTTGAGCATAGTCGCTACCTGGGAGGCGGTCAGTCCACCGTACCGCAAAAGCTGCACCGAGCGCTCAATTTTTTTATAATGGATATAATTTTGAATGGTGGTTCCGGTGCGCTCCTTAAATAGATGAGACAAGTAAGTGTAGCTATACCCCAGCTCTTTCGCCATTTTTTGTATGGTGCCTATTCCATAGATATTTTCCTCGACATAACGGATAACGGAATATACAGCCGAACTCTCGGAACGGGGCTGGTGAACGATATGAGAAACCGTTTTCGGCGCATCCATCGGCCCGCGGATCGCCATCACCATAATTTGCTCACAGTAATTTTGAATCATCCTTCGGCTGTAAACCGCTTTGGTGTAAAATTCATCAATGCACTGCATAAAGGGAAACAAAATATTGCCCTGATCCCGAAAAATTCTCCAAGGCTTTTCATCATAGACCCTTTTCAGGTCCAGCATCTCGTCGTCCCCTTCTTCACTGAATCGGAAACCGATATACGCATAGCGAAAAATATCCGATTCCCCCGCCTCCATCGAGTGTTGGTGCCCTACCGAATTAATCAGGACATCTCCCTCTGCGAGACTGATCCTATGCCCGTCCACATAGGAAAAACCGCTGCCTGAAATTACATAGGTCACTTCATAAACGCTTTGCTCATGGCTCTCTACCTTAAAACCCCGTTCACAACACAGTTCTCCAATCTGATACAGGTCCAGCAGCCCGAGCCGAAGCGGTTCTCCCCAAAAATCGTTGTCAAAGTGAAAAAACTTACCGAACCTAACTTCCTTTGATCCGTCTTTCATAGCACTCTCCTGCTTTGGACATCCTGCTCTCAATCCTCCATCGCAGGCAGGGCAACCCAGCAATCCGACTGCCCGGCGGCCATTTTACTGTATTCCAGAATTGTGATTACCTGCAAGGTTTCCTCCGCTTTTACCCGAGGAATTCCATCTTTAAAGAACCCGACCATTTCCTGCACGAAACGCTGGTAAAAGTCCGACGCCCCTTGCAACACCACCGCATGGTCGCCCCGGTAATTCACCGCCAAACTGAAGTCGCATTCCCAGCCAAGCTGAGCGATGGTTGCCACTCGTCCGTCGCGGTACCGCAGGACCAGCGCCGGCGTATCGCCAGTACCGATATACATAATTTTTTCCACCTGGGGCCCCATCAGGCTAATAATCGGTTCTAACTGATGAATGAGATATGTTTCCGCTCCAGGGCCACGGCTATGAATCGCCTCAATACGATTGCGGTCCAGCGCTGCATATTCCTTGGCAAAACGCAGAGCCGACGATGTGAAAAATGGCGTGTTTCCTTCCCTCGCCATCCGAATCAACTTTAGAGCTGTCGCACGATCCGGCGCAAAGGTCTTATCCACATACGTCCGTTTACCGCTGGCCAGCGGTAAACGGCACAATTCCTCGTGCATTTCCGGATGATCGGGCGACATCACGATTAGGCAATCGCTGTTCTCAATCACTTCTTCCTGAGAGGAAAGCAATTGAACACCGGTTTCCTTGCAGCACTGAGCATTACTCTTGCCGTCAGGCTTATCCATTTTTGCCCATGCATAAGCGACTTCCATCTCCCCTTTGGAAGCCTCCCTTATCCAAGCAGGATAATTTTCCGCATGATACTGATCCAGATAATAATCGATCAACCCAATTTTTATCATTGTGCTTCTCTCCTCACGTTATCCTGGTATATTCGGCAATAATATACCCTATTTTTAAGTAGACCCAGCCCAACCAGATGGATTTTATCAAACAAAACAGACAACAAAACAGTCTCTCCTAAACAGCCACTTTCACATCCTCTATTCTTGTATCGATTTCACTTATAGGAATTATTAGGAACCATTCTCAAAAAACAGAAACGAATTAGGAAAAAACGCTAATCTGTTTTCCATGTTCAAACTATTTTCTAGTCGAAATTGTACGCTGAATGTTAAGAGAAGGCAACGGCGCACTTTGCCGTTTCTGTGGTCTCAGTTTGTGGTATTACCGTCTATAACCAGCTCTCTCTTCTTTTGATAAAGGGAAATTGCTTGCATTTCTTGACAAAAAATCACAAATCAGGGCCCAAAAACCCTTAAATCCGGACATTGATTGTTGAGAAAACAGCATTTATACTGAAGAAAAAGGCAAAGTGATTCATCTTGCAATTCAAAAAGGAGAACTACAGGAGGGATTCCCATGAAAAAATGGCCAAAACGGATAGTGTCCATGCTCCTTTCTGCTGCGATAGGCAGTTGCAGTCTTTTCTCCGCACCAGTCTCAGCAGCCGTTTCTTCTCCCCCGTACGTCCGCGGCATCTTCATTGTTCCGGAGCTTTCCTCCGATACAACGGCGGAAGAATGGGAACAATCGCTTCAAAATATGGCGGATATTGGGGTGGATACCGCTATTATTCAGTATAGCTTTCAAACCGATTCGTCCAGCGGTAACCAAGCCTATTTCGATTATTGGCAACAGGACACCGTCGGCGATGCGGAAAACCATCCTTCCCGACGTAGCCAAATTGGCCGGATTCTTGCAGCAGCGCAAAAAGCGGACATACAGGTATATCTTGGCTTGCAGCTTGCGGAACGTGAATGGTTTGACGGAAACGGTTATCAGAATTACGACTGGCTGTATCACCATTATTGGCTATCTACCGATTTAGCTAACGCTCTTTGGGACGCTTTCGGGGAGACGTATGCAGACACGATTGCCGGCTGGTACCTCCCCTTCGAATTTGAGTCTACCGATGAATACAAAGCCTATTTTTCTCAACTCACTCAGGTATATTACGGGCCAACCACTGCTTATTTGAAAGGCGACGCCCGCTTTGGCGGACTGCCGATTATGATTTCCCCACTCATGTATTGGAACGACAACAAAAACGATTGGCAGAACAATTTACAGACTGTTCTGAACGGCTCTCAAATTGACATACTCGCTCCACAGGACGGCATCGGTTACGGCACCCAGACCCACGCAACCGTCGGCGATTGGTATCGCGTTTGCCGTGACGCTGTCAACGCCGTCAACCGCACGGGGAAAAGCGTGCAACTTTGGGGGAATTGTGAAAATTATTCCCGTTTGCGCAACCCAAACGAGCCGCTGGAAACCGAGCGGATCAAGCCGATGGCCATTCAAAAGTTCATTGACAGCATGAACATAGCGGCCCCTTACGTGGATAATCTGATCACTTTTAGCATCCACCGCTGGGACACGGTACAGTATTACAACCGTGAGATGGGTGTAAACCATTCATATTATGAGGCATACAAACGGTATTATCAAACCGGAATCCGTTCGGTAAATATTGCCGACGGGTATTTTGTATCTCTCCAGGGCACGGAAGGCATACCGCTTGTGATGAATCCTTATGCTAACGCCGGACTGACTGACGGCTTGGCGTCGGGAACTGGCTGGGATCAATTCAAAGGCATATCCTCCGGCGAACAATCCTTTACAATGGAGATTCGATTTGATGACCCAACGGTTATCACCAGTATTTCCTCCCACTATTATCAAGACGGTTCCGCGGGGATTGCCCTGCCGCAACAAGTTGTGTACGAATACATGGTGCGTTCAGGAAACCAGGAACAGATTTTGACTTACACGGAAATCGGCAGGCAAACACCCACCGGATCGGAATCAACCTTCCTTTCCACGATTTCTCTTTCCCAGCCCGTTCAAGTGGACGGTATCCGCATCACGGTAACGCCTGGAGGGGAATGGACTTTCCTTGACGATATCTGGATATTGGACTGCCCGTATACGCCGTCCCTCTTCGAATAACCCCCCAATGCGGTGCATCCCGCCAAAAAAGTTCGATAGCCAAATCCCCCGCTTCTTCTGCACGTGGAACAAATCCTATGGGGCTTTTAAGGCTGTGTGTCTCCGCCTCTTGTTAACCGGTTGACTTACAGATAAAAGTTTTATAATTTCCCGACATCCCAATGTTAACGATTTCCACTAGCTTGGTTGGGAACAAGCGCCGATTTATATCTTGCAATCTAGTACGGTTCCCTTTTGTAGGCCATCTTTTTAAAAAATTATTATCATTAAGTAAAAAATAACAGCGTTCGGAGACTACTTCTTAAGACTGTGTTTTTTACCGCTTTTCCATAAGGCATATAAAAAGAGCGAAAGGGAAAGCAATTTCCAACGCTTGAGGTCACGGCGGCCTGAAGCAATCCAAGAATACGAAGAACAGGAGTTGAAGGGCCTTCAACTCCTGTTCTTCGTATTAGAAATTCTTTGAACTTTTCTCTAGTTTCGATAACGTTTTCTTCCTAGTTTCATATTCCTAAATAATGAGAGCTCTCCCGCCTAATTCTACACACTTAGAATAGAATCGTTTTCTCTGTCTCGTTGCTTACTCCGTTCTAACTTGTTTACTTGACCTGCTCTCTTTTTCACTAACAATGCCAAACGACATGCACAAGAGCCGCATTTCTTCTGTTTCTATCGAACAAACTTCATAAAGCTCGGCTAACCTCTGCGGATTAAACACTCGAAAACCGGAGGTCAACGCCACCAATACTGGCTTTCACGGCCCACAAGGTATCATCCCTTTGAAACCTTTCTTGAGTGAAGAACCTACCGCAAACTAGGTTTTCTACTATTTTTCATCCTAATTACCGTTACGGCTTACAGAATTTAGAAAACGTCCATAAACCAACCGATTTTGTCCTTGTCGCTTTTCTCATTTGTGACCTTATATACAGCATATCCTGTACGATCACCGCGCAGTGGCACCTTGCTTACTGAGATTACGCTTGGAAGGATTCCTTTCTGGGCCGCTAGAAGCCGTCGGCTGATGATGTGTAGCAGCAAGAGGGGAACAAGCCCGCGGACATGCATCCACGCCGTTCCCATTATCCCACATATTCCTCCTTTTTCTGCGCCACCTGAAACCGTATAAAACCCGCCGCCAAAACACCCAGCGCTTGAATCTGGCAATTATCCATAGCAGCTCCCCCTGCTTGACAGAAGGCTTGCTGATGTACGGTGAGATACTGCCCTGCGACATTCACATCTCCCATTCTAGCGGCTGCGCCAAAAGGCAGGCGTTATGCGGCATATCTGTGCGTACATCCGACGGGGGATAATAGCGAATCAGTTCGCGGTATAGGCATTTTACCCGCTCCGCATCCGGCGCGAGAATCTCCCTCAAGATAGGAAACACCTGCACCATCACATCCGGATAAAATTGAAACCAGTTAAAGTTGGGAACCACCGGCGAACTGTTAGCATCAAGTCCCACTTCATAGTACCCCTTCTCCCGGTTCCATAGGCTTCGTTCCATCATCCTTTTGATCTGGCAAACACATCCCCGAATCAAGACCGGGTATCCAATCGCAAAGCCGCACCGTGTTGGACAGGCCCCACACCACCTCATAAGTGATCGCCATCCCTGCGGAAGCCCAGTTTTGCTGGCCGATGGTATTGCGTTTGATTTTTACGACATCATACGGCTGGATAACCGGGTTACTGCGGTCATAGGTAGAATAGAGAATCTGGTCGGTTTTTTCCGCTGTCTTTTCCGCCTGGTAAGGCAAAGAAACACCGTCTACTGGCTTGAGTCCCTGCGCGTCATATTCCACCTTTTTTCCACATAGGAGGGAATTCCGGGTTCGCCGCACAAACGCACGTCTCCAATCCAAAATTGTCCGCCGACCGAGCCCAACATCAGTTCATATCTTCCCGGGGTCAGGTACAGCTGCAACGGGCTATTGCTCATCCCGGCAAAATCCCGAAAAAGAAAAGTCTGCCAGCGGAATACCTCCTATTTCGGAAGCCGGTCGTTGCCCTGGTCGTCGGATTGAATGCCGCCCACATCCCTCCATATGCTTTTCAGGGTAAGTGCCAGGCTTTCCGTATAGGGATACTCCCCGTCCAGTTGGAAATACAGCTGAACTTCTTTTCCTTGGTTATCCTCATATAGATAATCCAGTTCCAGACAGTATAGAGCTCCCTCTTTTGTGTTAAAAGAGAGGGTCAAAAAGCCGCCCTCGTTTAGCAGGACCTCTCATGCACGGCCTTCCGAAGGTGCGAGCTGCTCCGTGTTTTGCAGCACCGCATCCTCAATGGGCGGAACCACCTCTTTTACAGCCGCCAGCGCATCTGCATGTTGCTCCATATAAGAGTAAAAATTATCCCTGGAAACCACCTCCTGGGTTTTGGTGGGCGCCGACTCGGTCTGGGTACAGCCCGAAGTGTCCGATACACCGGCAAGCAACAGTCAAGTAAGCGCCGCTGTAGCTACAAAGCGGCGGAAAAGCACGTATCGCCTGCCACCGGAACTTGTTATATAGCGGATATCCTGCATAGAAAACCCGTCCTCTCTCCTCTAGCAGCTGCGAAATCGCACAGGAAACGGTTCGTTCGCTAGTTGCCTGCGCTTCATACCATGCAATATTATATAATAAAGACGGGCTCTACCGTTTTAACACATTATATTGACCGCCGAATTCTAATATTTTCATTTTTTAGAATAAAAAATTCTTAACTCAATTAGGAAACATTATCCCAATATGGGTTTGGGTTACAAAATAGATACCCTGCTTGAAAACGAGAATTCCGGGTTCAGAACAGAACCATTCTTATTTTTCTCTTTATTTTTCAATTTTTACTTCTTAGTGTCTCATTTCGGGAAACGATAATATGCCTTGAAAAATGGCATATATGCTGGATTTATAGCATAGAAAAAAGACCGGAATTGGATGTCTCATTTTTGAGTCCCAAATTCCGACCTCTATTTCCATGGCGCGCCCGAAGGGATTCGAACCCCTGACCTTCTGATTCGTAGTCAGACACTCTATCCAGCTGAGCTACGAGCGCATATTTTGCCTTTGTTTAGGCAACGTATAAATTATATGCACAATCTCTGCTTTTGTCAAGATGATTTCTTAAAAATATTCTGTAGAATATAAACCGCTAATCGACCCGGAAGCGACCGGCGCGATTCTGGAAGCAATGGCCGCCCTATCACAGCCGGAATTCGACATCTGGTTCGACGATTATGCCACCCTTACCCTGCGGGACGACGAATTGGTCCATATCGCGCAAGACATCGTAATTCCCACCCAGACGCTGGAACTGGCGCATACTAGCCATTTCATTTTCGCGGAAATGACTAGTGCAACGGACGGTGTGCTCACCAATCCGATTTTTATCGACCGGACACAGGAACCCGCTTCCGCCGTCGACGCGGTGAAAGAGCAGGACCAGGCCATGGTAGACGAAATTTACAATAAATAAAATTCTCTGCACAGTCTACCCCCGGGATTCGTTAGCCAAACAGGCTTCCCGGGGATTCCTTTTGTAATTTTTTCTCTTCCGTTGCACTCTTGTAAAAGAGACGGAACGTACCCGTTTTCCTTGACAAATTCCGACAAAACCGCTATAGTATATCTGTTTGGGGAGAATTTCCCCAGCATCAATGCATTGGGAACTGCTACCACCTGAAAAAGACAAGGGGTGCTGGCGAATCGGCCGGCTGAGAGGGAGCCCGCGGCTCTAAACCCTAAACCTGATCCGGATAATACCGGCGGAGGGATGTTTTCATAGCGCCCATGTGCACGGTTTCTCCGTGCGCGGGACCCTGTGTCTGTGATCCCTCCACTGTAAGTGGAGGGATTTTTGCATCTCGGAATTGTCTGCGGCGGCACAGTCCCAAATAGGGAGCCAATCGGTTCCTATTTGTGAAAGGGGTCTCAACCATGGAAAAGAAACGAGCTCTCCGCCTGACGGAGAGCGCCATCATGCTGGCGTTCGCCACCATCCTCGGCATGCTGAAAATTGTCGACCTGCCGTACGGCGGCAGTATCACCGCGTTCAGCATGCTGCCAATTGTCCTGATCGCTTACCGCTACGGCGTTGCCTGGGGTTCCTTCACCGCCCTAGCGTACAGCCTGCTCCAACTGCTGACCGGAATGAAAACCGTGATGGCGGTCAGCGGACTTTCGGCCCTGGCGGTCATCCTGCTGGATTACGTCGTCGCCTTTACCGTGCTGGGGCTGGCGGGCGTGTTCCGCGGCAAGCTCGGCAGCCAGGGGGCGGAGCTCGCCGCCGGTTCGGTACTGGCCTGCGCGCTGCGGTATCTCTGCCATGTGGTGGCCGGCTGCACCGTCTGGGCCGGGCTATCCATTCCGGATACGCAGGCGCTATTTTACTCCCTGGCGTACAACGCCACCTATATGGTGCCGGAGACGCTGACTACCGTAATCGGCGCGGTTTATTTGGCAAAGGTGCTGGATTTCCGCAGTGAATCCATCACTCGCTCGGCTCCCCAGGCGAAGGCTCCCGACTTGGCGTTGCTTTGGTCGGGGATCGGCAAAGCGGCGCTGGTGGTCGCCGCGGTGTTCGATATCCAGCACATCGCCGTTCTGCTGCAGAACCCGGAAACCGGTGATTTCGATATCACCGGCATCGCCCAGGCAAACTGGCTGCTGCTGGCGGTTGTAACCGTGGCGGGCGTCGCGCTGTTCCTGCTGTTCTCCTGGTTGGCCTCCCGCGTACCGGCGGACAGCACGGTGAAACTGAAAGGATTTTTCCACGCCCTTCCTTTCATCGGCGTGGCTGCCGCGGCGATATTCGACGTGGTCTTCATCGTCCTTACCTTCCAGGGAGGGAAGCTTTCTTCCGACAGTTGGACCCAGATGGTGCTGCTGACCGTCTGCGTGCGGGGGGCGGCCGGTTTTCTGGTATTCCGGAACCGGGCCAAGCGCCAGGCGTAATAAGGGATTGATAAAGACGCCCCGCGTACAGAAATCGCTCTGTACGCGGGGCGTTTTTTTCCCAGCGCGCCCTTGTCAATTTTGTGGTGCCTCCTGATATGGGGGTTCCACCTAAGAAAGAATCCGAAGAAAATTTTTACTTTCCGCATTTTCCCTATTGACAATCCGATTATACTGTGTATATACTATATATACAGTAGATACACGGAGGGGATGCCTTGAATATTATCATCCGCAATACCGGGGAGATTCCCATCTACGAACAGATTGTCTCCCAGGTGAAAGGCGCCATCCTTTCCGGGGAACTGGCGGAGGGGGACGCGCTCCCTTCCATCCGCCTGCTGGCCAAAGAACTGCGCATCAGCGTCATCACGACCAAGCGGGCGTACGAGGAACTGGAGCGGGACGGCTACATTGTCACCATGTCCGGCAAAGGAAGCTATGTGGCCCCTCAGAACCTGGAACTGGTTCGGGAGGAACAACGTCGCGCGCTGGAACAACATCTGACCGACGCAATCCAGGCAGCGAAAACCGCAGGAATTAATCGGCAGGAACTTCAGGAACTGTTGACGCTTTTATACGATGAGGAAACCGGAGACGGTTAAGCGGGACCGGAAACGCCAAAAACTTTCTATACCCAAAACTCCCGCGGCCGTACTCCCCCATAGCCTGTGCATAAATATCGAAGATACCGCTCCCTTTGCGCAAAGTGCACCAAAGAGGGCCTGGGTAGGTGCGCGTTTTTTATCCGAATACACACCCTATCAGACAGAGAGGAAGAATCGTATGCAGCCCGTTATAGAAATACAAGGCTTACGCAAAGAATACGCCGGCTTTACTTTGCAGGATCTGAATCTTACGATTGAGGAAGGCACCATTACCGGCTTGGTCGGCGCCAACGGAGCGGGGAAAAGTACCACGCTGAAGCTGATCCTTAATCTGGTCCGCCGGGATGCCGGGACTATCCGGGTCTTTGGACTGGACAACCGGGAAAAGGACCGGGAGATCAAAGCACAGATCGGGGTGGTGTTCGACGAACCCTGCTTCCACGATATCCTTACCCCTCATCAGATCAGCGCCTATATGGGTTCCCTTTATGCCGGATGGGACGCCGCCTTCTTTGGAACGCTGCTTGGGCGGTTTTCCCTTCCAGAGAAGAAAATTGTGAAGGAGTTCTCCCGAGGAATGAAGATGAAGCTCTCCATTGCGGCGGCGATGGCGCATCATCCGCGTCTCCTGCTGCTGGACGAACCCACCAGCGGGCTGGACCCGCTGGTACGGGACGAAATCCTGGATATGTTCCTGGAGTTCCTGCAGGACGACCGGCATTCCATTGTCTTATCGTCCCATATTACCAGCGACTTGGAAAAGATTGCGGACACCATCGCC
This sequence comes from uncultured Clostridia bacterium, assembly GCA_946499275.1. GTDB lineage: Bacteria > Bacillota > Clostridia > Oscillospirales > Acutalibacteraceae > Avimonas. The sequence goes on from CAMMRL010000004.1 coordinate 70,514, forward strand.
CTGATCGACAATGGCCGCTTGGTATTCCATGAGGAAAAGGATCGGCTACGGGAACAGTACGTCCTGATCAAGGGAAGTTCCGCACAGCTTGAAAAACTGGATCAAAACCTCCTGATCGGTGTGCGGAAAAACGAGTACGGCTTTGAAGCTTTGAGTAAAAACCGCCGCCAGGCTGCCTTCGCCGGACTGGTCACCGAGACGCCGACCATTGAAGATATCATGCTGTTCTACACAAGGAGCCGGAAGGGAAACAACGGCTGAGAATCCATTTCCACTTGCGAATGGCGCTTTGAGCGGTAAACAAATGGATCATAGCGGGAGACGGTGTAATTCCCGCCCACTATGAGAAAGGAAGGGTCATTTATTATGAAAGAGATATGGGGGCTTATCGGCAAGGATTGGGCGCTGATGGCCAAACAAATGCGGATGCTTGTGGTCTACCTAATCGTTATCTTTGCACTTTTTTCCTTTACGACGGACGGCATGCTGTTCCTGGTTTCCTTTTTCTCCGTGTTGGTATTCATGATGTCGACCAACTGCTTTGCTTATGATGAGCAAGCGGGGTTCGGGAAACTGCTCGCAGCATCGCCGGTCTCGATACGGAAGGCCGTCCTTGCCCGATATCTCCTCACCTTTCTTGTCGGCACTGGAGGGAGTGTTATAGTTACTCTAGCTAACCTCCTCCTTTCTTCATTTCGGCAAAAAGGCGGGGATTCCATGGAAGAGTCTTTGATTGCTATGTTTACCAGTATTGGCATCGCCCTGCTGTTGATGTCCATACTATTCCCCCTGTTTTACAAATTCGGGGTGAACAAAAGCCGTTTGATGATCCTGCTGGTCTGCGCAGTCCCGGTCGGGGCTGTCGCCCTGCTCCAGCTATTGCTGCCGGAGACAGTACTTTCAAATGTGCATTTTCCCGCAGCCGTCCTCGCCATGTTTCCTTTCGCGGCGGCCTTGATTCTGGTGTGTCTTGTCGCCGTCTCCATCCATATTTCCACCCGTGTTCTTCAAAAGCTGGAATACTGACAACAAGGCCCTCCATACTCGTTTGGAGGGCCTTGTTGTACGACTATACCACTTTCCCTGTTTGCCTATGTATTACCAATCAAATCCAAAAAATCCCCAGGTAAATCATAAACTGTACGGAAACCAGCAGCCGCTTTCAACGTACTGTATACGCTTAAGTGAAAGGTCAAGCCGTTTTTGCAGCGCAGCGTAATCATCGTGTCCCAGGCGGTTTGTTCCATTTGGCTGCGTGTCTCATCCGGTTCCTTTACGCTGCGAAGTGACGCAAACAATGTTTTAAACTGCTCCAATTCTTCCGCACTGCGCAACAGGCGGGACCAGCCGCCCGTGTTGCCGTAACAATCCACGCCGGCGAGCGAGGTGCCGTCGGTGATCACCTCCAGGATTTCACCTCCGGTATGTTCCGCCGAACCGGCAAAATAACAAAAGCGGTACAGTTCAAAAGCGCCGTCCTTTTCCGCGACCAGCAGCGCCCGGGTATCGCTCCGTTGTAAACGGTACAGGGTAACGCCCTCGGTAAGCACGGCAACCTTTTCGCCGCAATCCGCCGGCGACAAAGGCGCTGCAAGGCCCAGCGCCGAAAACTCCTCCGTTTCTTCCACCTGTTCATAGGTCAGGCCGTCGTATTCCAATAGCGACCGGCCGGACAGCCCATCCGGCTGGCTGCTCTGAAAAAGCAGGATCATCGCCAAAACCGCCGCCAATAATACAACAATCACAACGGCTGTGCCGATCAGCTGACGGCGGGCAAAGCGGGCCTGCGCCCCGTCCGGCAATTCCTGTGGATTGCCGGGCACCTCGGGCGGCAAATACGGGCCGTTTTCTTTTGTCACAGGGAAACGCCTCCTTATTCCATCCCATGCCGCTTCGGTACAACCGCCGTGCCAGCATGCATAACACAGCTGTTTTGTATCGTTTACACCGCAAATAGGCTCCTTGCATCCGCAGGGAACTCTCTCTTATAATGGTATTATAACAAAAACTGAAAAATAGGCAACCAGCACCGTTTATTTGAGGAGGAGTATACCATGCCAAAGAAACCAACTGGGCTGTCCTGCCTGAGATTGCTGCTTACCGGTGGGCTACTTTTGTCCATGACCGCCTGCCGGCCGTCGGAAAGCCCTTCTTCCGTCCCCGCCGCCCAAGAGGGGCCTTCCACCCCTGCCGCCCCGGCGGCAGTGCCTGAACTCCCCCCAAAAACGGCCCTGATTACCGATCCCGGAGCCGGCGATTTCCAAATTGCACGGGACGGAAAAGCGCTGGCGGCGATTATCGTTCCGGAAAACCCCGCGGAAAAAGTGCAAGCGGCGGCGGACGATCTCCGGGAATATCTGAATGAGATCACCGGGGCGGAACTAAAGATATACACCGACCGGGAGACCCCGGCGGAAGACTATCTCCTTTTAGTGGGGCCGACCCGGCAAACGGCGGATTGCGGGATCGAACTGCCCGCCGGTTATCCGGGAAAAGAAGAGGTGATTGTCCGGCGCAGCGGGAACCGCCTGATTTTGCTCGGGAACGACGACGGCCCCTATACCGGTACGCAGTTCGCCGTAACCACGCTGCTGGAATATCTGGGCTGCGGCTGGTTCGGTCCCGACGAGCTGTGGCAGGTGGCACCTAATCTGCCCGTGCTGGCGATCGGGGAATTGGACATACGCCACACCCCGCAGTTCCGGTCCCGCTGGACACAGGTGCTCGGCCAGTATCCAGAAGTGGGGACGCGCTGGTATCTGGGCGGCGACTCCACCATGACCGGCCACGGCATTCCCAATATGATCCCCCGGGACGAATACTTTGAAACCCACCCGGAATGGTTCGCCCTGGTGGACGGTAAGCGGGACCCCTATGCCGAAGCTTGGTGGCAGTACGATTACACCAATCCCGAACTGGCGGAAGAAACCGCGAAAAAGCTATTGGTCTATTTTGACCATAACCCACACATGACCAACTATCCCCTGCCGGCCAACGACGGCTGGGAGGAAGGCTGGTGCGAATGCGAAACCTGCGCCGCCGCCGGGAACGCCACCGATCAGATCCTGGTGTTTGCCAACCGCGTTGCGGAGATTGTGTCCCGCAAATACCCGGACAAAACCATTTCCATTCTCAGCTACCACAACAACTTCTTCCCGCCGGAAAAAACCAAAGCCCATCCCAATGTCGAAGTGATGTTCTGCCGGGAAACAAGCATGACCGCGCCCCTTGATCTGGAACAGCCCATGACTGGTTACAACAGCATCACCCATAACACCTATACCCAGTCCTGGCTCGGCAATTTCCAGGAGTTTATCGAAAAGGCGTCCATTCAGCATCGTTCCATCTGGGAATGGTACTGCATCGCGGCGGAGCGCGCGTCATGGGAAAGCGTCCCCTGGGTACAGGGGAACGTGGCCACCCGTAACCAGGCGCTGTGGAAGGCAAACGGCGTATCCTATGTGTTTTACGACCAAGGCCCCGCCGAGAGCTATCGGGAAAGCGGGGAAAGCTTTCCTCTGCGCTGGCCACTCTGGTATGTCGCGGCGAAAGGAATGTGGGATGGGAGCCTGACCGGCGAGCAGATCCTGTACGATGCCTGCCTGCGCCTATATGGGGAAGCGGCGGACAAAATGTTTTTCTACTACAAAGCGCTTGCCGACAGCAGCGAACAGTGCCAGGGAAGCAGTATCTGCTGGGTTCCCCCTCAGCCGAGCGAAATGTATCCTTCCGAACGCGTGGAACTCATCAACGCTTTAGTGGAAGATGCCAAAACCATGTACGGCACCGTGACAGCCGACCAGAAAGCCCGGATGGAAAATCAGTTTGCCATTTGGAAGCAGGCGACCTATTACATCCAAATGTATTAACCAGCGGAGACTGCCTGTTTCAAAACGACAATATCCCCTATCTTTCCTTCTTCCTCTTTTTCAAAAAATAAAGGGAATCCGAAAGCCAATTAAGCCGTTCCCGGGTTCAAGGCGCGGGCGGATATCCGCAAAAGAGAATCCCTTACCGTTCTTCCTTCTACTAAAAAGCCGGCCGTTTCCTAGGGAACGGCCGGCTTTTTTATCGGATTCGTAAAGGGTGGATACTCTCTTACTTCAGTTCGATAATCGCCATTTCGGCAGCGTCGCCGCGGCGGGCGCCCGTCTTGACAATGCGGGTATAACCGCCGTTGCAATCCGCGTATTTCGGCGCGATTTCATCAAACAGCTTTTTCGAAACGCTTTCCTTCGTGATGAAAGAGAAGACCAGGCGCTTGTTCGCCAGCGTCGGATTCTTCGCGATCGTAATCATTTTTTCGGTCAGGGAGCGCACCTCTTTGGCGCGGGTGACCGTCGTTTCAATGCGGCCCTTCTCAAGCAGGAAGGTGACCATCGCTCTGAGCATCGCGGTGCGGTGAGCCGTAGGACGGCCGAGCTTTCTGGTTCCAGGCATATGAATTCACTCCTTTTCCTTCGGTTTATGCCGACGAGTACGGAATAAACGGAATTATGGTCTTTATCCAAATCGATGGCGTCCGGAATTATTCCTCTTCCGAATGCAGGCCGAAGCCCAGCGACGCCAGCTTATTCACGACTTCCTCCAGCGACTTGCGGCCGAGGTTGCGGACCTTCATCATATCGTCTTCCGATTTGTTGATCAGGTCCTCCACGGTGTTGATGCCCGCGCGCTTGAGACAGTTGAAGGAACGGACCGACAGGTCGAGTTCCTCGATCGTCATTTCAAGAACCTTTTCCTTCCCCTTGTCATCCTTTTCCACCATGATGGAATCGCCGGCATAGGTCTCGCCGGAGAGATCCACAAACAGGTTCAGATGCTCGGTGAGCACTTTCGCGCCCAGAGAAACGGCTTCTTTTGCGGAGATGGTGCCGTTGGTCCACACCTCGAGGGTCAGCTTATCGTAGTCGGTAATCTGCCCCACACGGGTGTTTTCCACGGTATAGTTCACCTTTACCACCGGGGTGTAAATCGAGTCCACCGGGATCACGCCGATTACTGGATTCATGAGCTGCTTGTTCCGGTCGGCCGGAACATAGCCGCGTCCCTTGTCCAGCGTGATTTCCATATACAGCCGAGCGCCGTCACCAAGCGTGGCGATATGCATCTCGGGGTTGAGGATCTCAACCTCGCTGTCGCATTTAATCGAGCCGGCGTTTACTTCGCCCGCGCCCTCGGCTTCAATATAAACCACCTTGGGACCATCGCCGGTAATCTTGGCGGTAAGCCCTTTAATGTTCAAGATGATTTCGGTTACGTCTTCCTTAACGCCTTCGATGGTGGAGAATTCATGCAGGATACCGTCGATTTTCACCGAAGTGACCGCCACACCGGGCAGCGACGAGAGCAGGACGCGGCGCAGGCTATTGCCAAGCGTTGTCCCATAGCCCCGCTCCAGCGGTTCCACAACAAATTTACCGTAGGTTCCGTCGGCAGCGGCATCCACTGCTTCAATTCTGGGCTTTTCGATCTCAATCATTCGTAAACCCTCCTTGTTGAAGGCGGAAATCGAGGACGATTGCCGCGGCGTCAATGCCGGGCAACCGCCCAGTTCCGCGGTTAGTGGTCTGCGGGGAAAGCGGATGGCTAACCCCAGCCTTACTTCGAGTACAACTCGACGATGAGGGTTTCTTCGATCGGCAGATCGATGTCCTCACGGTTCGGCACAGCGACGACCTTCGCTTCCAGGGTTTCACGATTGAGTTCCAGCCACTTCGGGATCGGGCGGGCCGAATTTGCTTCAACGATCGCCTTGATCTTCTCGTTCTGGCGGCTGCCCTCTTTGACCGCGATGACCTGGCCCACCTTCGTCAGGAAGGAGGGGATGTTCACCTTGCGGCCGTTGACGGTGTAATGGCCGTGAAGTACGAGCTGACGGGCTTCCGCACGGGAGCTGGCCAGGCCCAAACGGTAAACGACGTTGTCCAGACGGGATTCCAGCAGACGGAGCAGGTTTTCACCGGTAACGCCCGGCATCTTCTCCGCCATTTCGAAATAGTGGCGGAACTGGCCTTCCAGCACGCCGTAGTAGCGGCGGGCGTACTGCTTGGTACGCAGCTGTCTGCCGTATTCCGAAACCTTCTTACGGCCCTGGCCATGCTGGCCGGGGGCGTAAGTGCGGCGATCCACTGAGCACTTCTTTGAATAGCAGCGTTCGCCCTTCAAAAACAGTTTCTGACCTTCACGGCGGCAGAGTCTGCACACCGGACCGGTATATCTAGCCATGTTGGTTGCACCTCCTGATTGCACTCATATTTTATACGCGTCTTCTCTTGGGAGGACGGCAGCCGTTGTGGGGAACCGGGGTCACGTCTTTGATCAGGTTGACC